>JBQCGJ010000111.1:0-49657 GCA_051955775.1 Gaiellales bacterium
CGACGGCCCGCGTCGATGCCGTGGACGTGCGCGTTCACACCGTCTACCTGCGCGGCGACCGAGGCCCCGACCGGCGCCCCGGGCCACTGGCCGAGCTGTGGCAGCGACTGCGACGTGCGACCCCCGCGATCTCGCGCAACCAACTACCTGAGATCATCTAGTCCAGAGTCGCCAGCTCGGTGCGAATGCGTTCGCGGCTGGCCGAGAACCGGATCGCCTCGTAGGCGATCAACGCCGACAGGATGCCGGCCAGCACGGCAACGCTGGCCAGCGACGGGATGTGATCGGCGAGCGGGATCAACGCGATCAGCAGGAACGCGCATGCGAGACGCTGGCGATTCAGGGTGTGCAGGTTGCGAAGCCGCATGATGACGTGCGACACCAGGTACACCGCCGCGCCGCCGAACAGCGCGGCCGCCGCCACGACAGGCAGCGGATCGTCCACGTGGGCCAGCGTCTTCTTGAGGCCGAGCGCGATCAGCGCGATCCCCGCCACCATGGGGAAGTGCAGATACGAGTAGGAGTCTCGGGCCATGCAGTTGCGTTCACGGCCGGGCGCCGCGCGCTCGAGCCTGTGCCTGACGACCAGCGCCACGACGTCGAAGTACAGCCACCACACCGCCGCCGCCACCGCCACTCCGAGCATCGCGGTGACCACGACGCCGGTGCCGACTCCGGCCTCCGAGCCTACCCCGATGGCGACGACCGACTCGCCCAGCGCGATGATCACGATCGCCTCGTGCCGCTCGGCGAAGTGCCCGGGCACCAGCCTCCAGCCCTCCGTGCCGAACAGGAACGGGCCGCCCATGTCGAGCAGCAGCGCGAGCCCCCACAGCGACTCGCGCCACCATCCCGGTGCGTAGGCGGCGGCGATCAGAATGCCGACTCCGATGGCGGAGCTGACCGCCAGCCCGCTCACCGAGTGGCGCAATGCGGGATCGTCGCTGGAGGCCAGCGTGAACAGCACCAGGTGCGCCACGCGCACCGCGGCGTAGGCAACCGCGAACAGCAGCGCCGAGCCGCCGAACGCATTGGGCACGCACAGCGCCGCCACCAGCAGGCCTGCCATCGCACAGAACATCACGATCCGCACGGCGCCCGCCTCGGGATCGATGACGCTGGTCAGCCAGGCGTAGCCGCACCACGACCACCACAGCACCCCCAGCACCAACATGGCCCGCAACACGCCACGCCACGTCGTGTCCTGATCCATGTACGTCGTCGACTCCGTCAGCGCCAGCACGAACACGAGGTCAAAGAACAGCTCGAGCGGCGTCACGCGCGCGCCCTCGCGCATCGCCGGCGACATCCGGGGCAGGCGCCGGGGCGGTGGGGCGTCGATCGGCTGGCTGGCTTCGGCCATGGGCTCAGGGGTCGCGGCCCCGGTAGCATGGCAGCCGTGAGCGGATTCAGCTAGCTGTAGAGCCTCCAGGCCCGCCGCCCGCGCGGCCGTGCCCGTGCGCCTCCGGGCGTCGCCTGCTCAGCAGACGACGCAACGGAGGAGGACACAATGGCACGGAAGGGCCGTGCGCGCCTGCGCGCGCTGACGGACGAGCTGGCCAGGGCGCACCCATCGCTGCCGGACCCGGCTGCGGCGATCGCCCGCGGCGAGGTGGCGGTCGACGGCATCGCCGTGCGCAATCCGGCCTCGCGGGTGCGGGCCGGCGCCAGGATCACACTGACGGGCCGGCGCCCGCTGCGAGGGCAGGCCAAGCTGGAGGCCGCACTGATTGCGTTCGGCGTCGACGCGCAGGGCCGCGTCGCGCTGGATGTCGGGGCGGCGGCCGGCGGCTTCACGCTCGCCCTGCTGGCGGCAGGGGTGGACCGCGTGTACGCCGTCGATACCGGGCATGGACAGCTCCTGGGGTCGCTGCGCCAGGACGCCCGGGTCGTCGTGCTCGAGCGCACGAACCTGGCCCGGCTGGATGGGACGGTGATCCCCGAGCCGGTCGAGATCCTGACCCTGGATCTCTCGTATCTCCCTCTGGCCAAGGCTGTCCCGCAGCTCACTCGGGTCGGCTTCGCCGGTGGCTGCCGGATGCTCGCGCTGGTCATGCCGCAGTACGAGCTGGGGCTGGGGGCGGCGCCGGCTGACGCCTCGACCCTGCGCGCCGCGGTCGCATCCGCCTCCAGCGGGATCGCCGGCGCGGGCTGGGTGGTGTGCGGCTCGATCCGCTCACGGCCTGCGGGTGCGCGTGGAGCGATCGAGTTTTTCGTCCACGCGCGGCGGTCATGACTCCAGGTCGCGGCGAATCGCCGAGGCCGCCCGGGCCGCCGTCTGGGCCGCGGTCTCGGTGTACCACGATCCCAGGTAGTCGCCCACCAGGTGGATCGGCGCCAGCGGCGCGGCCAGCGCCCGCTGGAGCCGCGCCCGCCCGACGTGGGCATAGGGCAGGCCGCGCTCCCAGCGGCGCACCACCACCTCCCGCACGCGGCCCCGGGACGCGGGATACACGCGGGCAAGGTCGTCGGCGAAGCGGGCGGCGATCTGATCGTCTTCGAGCTCCAGCATGCGCCGGCCCTGATCCGCGCCTGCGTACATCATGAAGCTGCCCTGGCGGGGGTGGCCGAGGCCGCCGGCGGCGGCCGCGACGTTGCTCATCGTGAACACCATGTTGAAGGAGCAGCCGGGGGTGGCCCGCGCGTAGATGTCGTCCCACGGCATCGGGCGGGGATCGTCCGTGAGGATCGCGGCCACGGCATACGGGCCGTACCGCACCTGCTCGAGCGCCATCGCCGTGGCCGCCGGCAGCCCCTCGACGTTGCTGCGGGCGACCGGCGCGGTCGTGGCCACGACCGCGGCCCGAGCCACCACCGCCCGCTCCTCCCCGGCGTGGGCGTACTCGACCAGCACGCCGTCGCCGGACGGGCGCACACGGCGCACGTGGGAGCAGGTGCGGACGTGCTCCGGCAGGCCCGCCGCCAGCCGGTCGATCAGCACGCCCGGCCCGCCGACGATGCTCCGCGACAGCCCTCCCGACCGGTCCCACACGAGGTGGAAGTAGCCGACTCCGTACCCGGCGGCGAGATCCTCCGGCTCGCCAGACGAGCGGTTGAGCGTTGCCCTGTAGATCCCGTCCACATCGGCCGGCAGACGGCCGATGAACTCGCTGAACGACCGATCGCCCATGAACTCGAGCATGCGCAGCTGGCGGTCCGCCGGATCCTCGCCCGGCCGCGGCGCGGCGATCGTTGCGTAGCGGCGCACGGCCAGCCGCAACTGGAGTCCGCTGCGCATCAGCGCCACTCGCGAGCGCAGCCCCATCGGCAGCCTGAGCGGATACGTCTCCACCGCGCCGGTGACGATGCGGCCGTCCATGGCCACCGCCGCCAGCTTCCCCGGAACGCCGATCGCCCGCACCCCGGCCTCGTCGATCAGCCGGCCCGACGCGGAGTCGGGCCCGCTGAACACGTGCGCGCCGAAGTTGAGCCACACATCGCCGCGGGCCTCCGACATCAGCCGCCCGCCGATCCGCGAGCTCTCCTCGAGCACCACCACGTCGCGATCGCGCAGATGCCACGCGGCGGCCAGCCCGGCGATGCCGCCGCCGACCACCACCACGTCGCGCCGCTCGACCGGGGCTTCTCCGAGCTGTCCGGAGGGGCCGGCGGTCACAGATCCGCCGACGGCGTGAACAGCGTCAGCTGAAGGCCGTCCGGGGCGCCGACGCGGGCGTTGTGGTCGCCCCACGGCGTGGTCACGGGCGACGCCTCCCGCCGGGCGCCCGCGGCGATCAACCGCTCCGCGACCGCCTCCGAGTCGCCCACCTCGAGCGCCAGCCTGACCCTGCCCGATACGCGGCGCCCCACCTCCACGCTGTCGACCGTCCGGGCCTGCGCCTCGTCCAGCAGCTCGAGCGTCGCCCGGCCGGCCTCGAGCACGACCACCCGCCCCGACTCGGAGCTCCAGTCGGCGATCTGGGACAGCCCAAGCGCGTCCTTGTAGAAGGCCACTGCAGCGTCGAAATCCTCGACGGTGAGGGCGACTCGAAGCTCGGTGACGGGAGGTTGTTCCATGCCCATGGCGTCCGCCGGAGCGTAGTCAGCGAGGGGCGCCGGTCGCGACCCGGCGGCGGGTGCACTCCAGCAGATGGGCGTTGATGGCGACGCGCGCTGTCGTCCGCGCCTGGCCCTCCAGCCGCTCGAAGCCGGGCGCGAGGATGCAGGCGAACGCCGTGCACCGCGGATACAGGTTGAGGGCAGCGGCGATCGCGCCGTGCAGTCGGACTTGATCACCCTGCTCGGCCCCCCACACGATCCGGTCCTGAAGCGCACCCGGCGACAGGTCGGGGTCAACAACCCGGTCCACCGCGTGGGAGGCTGTCACCTTCGAGAACGGCTGACCATCCCCGAAATGCAGTAGCTGCTATCTCGGTGAAAACCGGCTGCTGCGGCGCCCCGAAGGCGTCCGCGGGCTGCGCGCCGCGCGCTCCCTCCCGCCCGTCGGCCGGGGCCCGGGGCGCGGCCGCCACCGCCAGCCGCCCGGCGGATCCTCACCGCCGCCGCCATGCCGGCCGAGCAGCTCGAACACCTTGGTCAGCAGGTACGTCAGCCCGAACGCCGCAGCCAGATCGCCCAGAAACAGGGCCACCCCGAACATGCCGTGACCATAGCGCACAGCTACTGTGCCGAGGGGGAGGCAAACCACCGAGCATGCTTCACCGTCACAGAAGATGATGCGAGTCCACAGCACACGGCCCACCGGGCGCCTGGCCGTGCTGGCCGGCGTCGCCGCCGCGCTGCTGGCCGCCGGTTGCGGCAGCACCGTGTCGCAGCCGGAGAAGCCGTGGGGCCCGATCTCCACCTACAAGCAGCCGACCATCACCCCGGCCGTGCGCAGGCAGATCAACCACGCTCTGGATGTGTTCGTGGTGGACGGCGTGGAGCGGCACGCGCCCCTCAAGGCGCTGGCGGTGTCCTCGCCGATGATGCGCACCAACACAACGCACGCCGACTGGGCGAACGGCAACCTGCCGGTCGCGCCGTACCAGACCCATGGCACGAAGTTCCACGGGTACACGGTGGTGGCCGCCTCGCCCACGCAGGTCAACCTGACCATGGTGCTGTCGCCGCGGCATCCGAAGACGCAGGGCGCGGTCGCCTACAACGCGCGCCTGTCGAAGGTCCAGGGCCGGTGGCTGATCGACTGGATGTATCCGACCGCCTTCTTCGCCGCCGCCAACAAGACGCCGAGCATCACCGCCGAGCCCGACCTGGCGCCCAGCGCCGCCGGAAACACCCTGCAGCCGAAGAGCCACGGCCAGCTGATCTTCGAGATCGTGATGGCGGTGCTGCTGCTGCCGGCCGCGGCGGTGATCGCCTACATCGTCGTGCATGTCGTGCGCGACCGCCGGCGGCCGCGCGACGCGGAGGCCGACGAGCGCTGGCGGTCGGCCCTGCGGCCCTCCGAAGACTGATCTATCTGAGCGCCGCGCCGGCCGGCGACGGCACGGGTCGCGGGGGCCGCGCAGCCCGCCGCCTGCGGGGCCGGTCAGGCGTCGCCTCGTACTGGGCGATACGCCGGTAGAGCAGCGCCGCCGCCGTGAACATGATGGGCGTCCGCTCGGTCAGCTCGTAGTACGGCGCCTGCACGCACGCGACGAGCAGCGCCGTGTGAATCCAGAAGTTGAGTCTGGTGTCCCCGGCGCGGATCCGGCCCGACCGGAACACCGTGTACGCCAGCCACACGACGGCCAGGAACAGTCCCGGCACCCCGTGCGAGTAGAGCAGCAGGAACACCTCGCTCTCGGTGCCCACCGATTTCTGCGTGTGCGTGACCTGAGTGGCCTGGTTGGGGGCGCCGTAGCCGAAGATCGGGTTGGCCGTGACCTGCGCCTGCGCCGCCACGTCGCGGGCCAGCCGGCTGGTGTCGCCCGTCTTGTGGGAGAACCGCCCGGACACGAGGCCGCCCAGCGGGCTGACCACGATCACCACCGCGGCCAGACCGACCAGCGTGATGATCTCCAGGGCCATCTTGCGGTCGCCCCGCGCGCCGAGGCGGAAGAAGGCATACACGACGCCCACGCCCAGGCTCAGCCACATGCCGCGGTCAAGCGAGAACACGCCCGGCACAATCGCGGCCAGCAGGGTGACCTGGAGCACGCGCCGCCACGCCAGCGAGCGGGCGGCGCTGATCGCCCCGATCGCAAACGGCGTGGTCATCGCGAAGGTCGACCCCCACGCGTTGGTGTACGCGAACAGGGCCTGCGGCCGGCCCTCGCGGAAGCCCAGGAAGTGCTGCACCTGGGCGAGCTGCAGATGCACGTGCGCGTAGAAGTACGTGTTGTGCAGCAGGCTGTGCGGGAACACGTGCTCCGCGGGGCTGGCCAGCGACACGGTGGGGAACAGCACGCCCAGCCAGCCACCCGCGACGATGCAGATCCAGAACACCGCGATCCCGTTCACGATCCGGCGTGTTGGAAGCTGCCGTTCTGACGAGTTGTAGATGAACAGGAACAGCACCGTGGCCGCGAAGTAAAAGGAGTCCCGCCACACGAACGCGAGCGCCCGCGAGCCCGAGTGCAGCTGCGTGGCCGACACCAGCGTCCAGGCGATGAACGCCAGCCACACGCCGAACCGCCGGGGCATCCGCAGCCGCCGGCCCAGCCGCACGAGCGGGTACACGAAGGGCAGCACGATCAGCGGCCACTGGAAGAACGACAGGCCGAGCGCCCACCACACGGGCAACGCGCCGAAGATCAGGTACGGCAGCCACCGGCGGGGCACGGTGTGTCCGGGCGGCAGAAGCTGGCGGCGAGCGGCCGCCCGGACACCTTCGGACCCGACCGCGACCGAGGGCCGCTCGGCGACCCCCTGCCGCCGATGGCGCTCCTCGACCGTGTTGTCCCCCCTGGCCAGCAGAAAGGCGACCAGGAGCGCGCACAGCACCACGCTCGCCGCCGGCAGCAACTGCAACGCGCTGGAAAGGGACGTGCCCACATTCCCACCATTGCCCAGGTGGATTGGACGGGTTTCATTGAAGACCGTCGATCAAGCGTGTGTGCGCCGGCGGCCCGCCAGAGGGGGGAGGGTGGGCGGGCCGCCGGCGCGGCGCGGCGCGGAATCAGGCTGGCATCTAGTGATGCAGGAGGTTCAGCGTGTTGACCGCGTCATCGACGTAGTAGACGGCGCGGTGATCCGGCCGCACAGCGAGCCCGAACAGCGCGCCCGCGCCCGGCGGGGAGCCGGAGCGGTCGAGCCAGCGGACGGCGATCTGATGCCCGGACGGCGTCGTCTCGACCAGCCGCCCGTCGCCCGCGTTGACGGTCAGGATGTCGCCGTTTGGCGCGATGGTCAGACCCAGCGGCGTGTTGAGCGCGCCGCCACGGGTGACCACGTGCCCGGTCATCACCGGCGTCGTCCTGGTCATGGCATCCGGGATGTCGGTGATCCGGTTCGATGCGCTGTCGGCGACGTACAGCGTGCCGCCCATTCCCAGGCCGAGCCCGGTCGGGCCGACCACCAGCGCTGCCGGGTCACTGTGCTCGCCGAAGCCGCTGGCCACCACGCGTGATGCCGTCATCATCGGCATCGGGTGGCCGGCCACCGCCAGCCGCAGCCGCAGCACCGTGCCGTGGTGCACGGTCATCCCGCCGGCGGCGACGGTGCCGTTGAGCACGTTGGAGACGAACAGCGTTGCGGTTGACCCGCCGTCGATGGTCGCCATATCCCACGGCCCGTTGATACCGCCGCCCGAGAACGTCTCGACCGGCATGCCGTGCTTGTCGAGGACGATCAGGCAGCCCGCCTTGGCGGTGGCCGCGGATCCATCGGACGTGGGCAGGCTGCCCACGATCACCCAACCGCTGCGCAGGACACCCAGCGCGGTGGTGAGCCCGACGCCGCCCGGACATGCGCCCGGGAGCGTCATCGAATCCAGGTGCGCGAACACGGTTCGTCCGCCGCCCGGGCTGACCTGCACGATCGTGGTGCCGGTGCCCTGGAAGTTCGAGCTGGCGTTGAAGTTCGACACCAGCACGTCGCCCGCGACCAGCTTCCCGGTCGACCGCGGCACGACGGCGACGCCGTACGGGTTGATGTCGCCGTTCGCCGGAACCGTCGACGCCACCACGGAGTGGCGGGTCAGCGGGCCGACGAACGCGCGCGGCATCGCCGCTGCCGAACCGGCCCACACCGCACTCAGAACAACCGTCGCCAGAAGCACACTCCATCGTGTCTTCACGGTCACTCCCCTTCCCTCGGCGTTTGCGGATCTCGTCCCTTGCGCGCAGTCGCAAGGAGCGCCCACCGGCCTGACCTCCACTACGGATGACAGGCGGCGGCGGATCTCACGGCCCGGCCGGGGTGTAAGCCGGGTCACACCGCCGGCACCGGAAACCGCCTTCATCGCTTCATCCCGTCGGGGGGATGCCGGGCCGCATGCACACGGCCACACTGGCGCGTAGAGAACCACCGGGGCAGCCGGCCAGGGGGAGCGATGAGCGATCCGACGCGTGACTTCTTCACGCGCATCGGCGAGCAGGGATTCGACGCGCGGTTGGGGCACGTCAAGGGCACCATCCGGTTCGAGGTGCAGCGGCAGCGGGACACGGAGTCGTGGCTGATTGCGCTCGATCACGGGGCCGTCCGGGTGAGCCGGGGCGAGGGGCCGGCGGACTGTGTCGTACATACCGACGCCGCCACATCCGACGGCATCGTCGAGGGACGGCTCAACGCCACCGCGACGCTCCTGCGGGGCCTCGTCTCCGTCGACGGGGAACTCGACCTGCTGCTCTACCTCCAGCGACTGTTCCCCGCCGCCCCCGAAGCGCCCGGCGCGTACGCCGGGGCGGCGCGATGAGCGGCGGTCAGGTCAGCATCCTGGACGGAAACACCTTCGTCGTGTCCGACGACTGCGGCGACATCGACCCGTCGCCGGTCGACACCACGGGCCTGTTCGCATGGGACACGCGGTTCCTCTCGGAGTGGGTGCTGACGGTCAACAGCGAGCGGCTGTCGAGCCTGTCCACCGACGCCCTGCAGTACTTCCAGACGCGGTTCTTCCTGGTCGCGGGGACCGGCACCGTGTACGTCGACGCCAAGCTTTCGGCGATCCGCACACGCTCGGTCGGCGACGGCTTCCACGAGGAGCTTTCGCTGATCAACCACGCGGAGGAACCGGTGGACCTCGAGGTGCGGATCGACGCGGGCGCCGATTTCGCCGATCTGTTCGAGGTCAAGGACGCACTGGCCAAGCAGGGCACGTACGAATCCCGCGTGGAGGATGGACGGCTGGTGCTGGGCTACCGGCGCGAGGAGTTCCACCGGGAGACGGTGATCACACCCAGCCGGCCCGCCGACATCGACGAGCGCGGTTTCGCGTTTTCCGTGACCGTGCAGCCCAAGGAGGAGTGGTCGGTCGACATCGACGTGGTCGCCTCGGCCGCCGCCAGCGGTGGCGGCCCCGCCACGTCCAAGTACGCCACGGGCAGCCGCCGGGCGCGTCCCAACATGGAGAAGGACCTCGAGGCCTGGGTCGCCGACGCGCCCACGGTCGACTGCGACTGGGAGCCGCTCGAGAACACGTACTCGCGTAGCCTGGTCGACCTGGCGGCGCTTCGCTTCTCGCCGCTCAGCGCTCGGGGCCGCAGCCTGCCGGCGGCCGGACTGCCGTGGTTCATGACCATGTTCGGCCGCGACAGCATCTTGACCAGCCTGCAGTGCCTGCCGTTCACCCCCGAGCTGGCGGCCACCACGCTGCGCGAACTGGCGGCCCGGCAGGGGTCTCGGGTGGACGACTTCCGCGACGAGGATCCCGGGCGGATCCCGCATGAGCTGCGCTACGGCGAGCTGACGGCGTTCGAGGAGCGCCCGCACTCCCCGTATTACGGCGCTGCCGACTCGACGGCGCTGTTCGTCGTGCTGCTGGACGAGTACGAGCGCTGGAGCGGCGACCGCAAGCTGGTGCGCGAGCTGGAGTACGAGGCTCGGGCCGCGCTGCGCTGGATCGACGAGTACGCCGATCTGCTCGGCAACGGATACGTCTGGTACAAGCGCCGGAACGAGAAGACGGGCCTCGAGAACCAGTGCTGGAAGGACTCATGGGACTCGATCTCGTATCGCGACGGGCGGCTGCCGGGGTTCCCCCGCGCCACCTGCGAGCTGCAGGGATATGCCTACGACGCGCGCATGCGCGGCGCCCGGCTGGCCCGCCTGGTGTGGAAGGACGCGGCCTTCGCGGCCGCCCTCGAGAAGCAGGCGGCCGACCTCAAGCGCCGGTTCAACAGGGACTACTGGGTCGAGGACGGCGAGTATTTCGCCGTTGCCCTGGACGCCGACGGCGCGCAGGTCGACTCGCTGACGTCGAACATCGGCCATCTGCTGTGGAGCGGCATCGTCGAGAAATCGAAGGCGCGGGCGGTGGCCGCCCGGCTGATGGAGCCGCGGATGTTCTCGGGGTGGGGTGTGCGCACGCTGGCCGAGGGCGAGGGCCGGTTCAACCCGATCGGCTATCACGTTGGGACGGTGTGGCCGTTCGACAACTCGTTCATCGCCTGGGGGCTTCGGCGGTACGGCTTCCGCGACGAGGCGGCCCGCATCGCGGCGGGCATCCTGGACGCCGCCGAGTTCTTCGACGGCAGGTTGCCGGAGGCGTTCGGCGGCTACGAGCGGTCGATCACCCGGTACCCGGTGCAGTACCCAACCGCGTGCAGCCCGCAGGCGTGGTCGACCGGAGCGCCGCTGCTGTTCCTGCGCACCATGCTGGGCCTGGAGCCGCTGGAGGATCACCTGATCGTCGATCCGGCGCTGCCGCAGGGCATCGGCCGCCTGGAGGTGCTCGACATCCCCGGCCGCTGGGGACGCGTCGATGCCTTCGGGCGCGGCCGTGTGGACGTCGCGAAGCCCCTCGGGCTGCGTCCGCAACTCGGTGACGGCGAGCCCGCACCGCGCACCCGGGGGCGCCGGGCCGGCGTCGTCTGAGAGGACTACAGCGAGCGGTCGAGCAGCTCGCCGATCGACGCCACCGTGACGTCGGCCGGCGGATGGGCCGCCACCTGCTGAGGATCGAGCGCGTAGTGACCCTGGCGCGGGAAGACAGTGGTCACGCGGTCGCCCCAGGCCTGCTTCACGGCATCCAGGATGCGAAGCTTGTCGTCCACCAGCACGTACCGGTCAGCCGGATAGCGGCGCTGTACCTCGTCGAGCTCGCGCTCCTTGTGGATGTACACCAGGACGTGGCCGTCGAAGGCGGCCCACAGGCCGGAGCGGCGGATCTTGTGCGGCTGGAACACGACGTCGCCGTCGGACAGGATGACCGCGCGGCCGCTCCGTCCCAGGCGCGCGACGACCTCCAGGGCCGCGGGGTACAGGCGGTCGGCGAACGGGTAGCCGATCAGCCAGTCGGATATGCCGAGCAGCTGGGTGTCATGCGGATACGCGATCCGGAACCGCTGCAGCGCGCCCAGGTAGTCGGCGTAGCCAAGCTCGTCGCGCAGCCGTTCGAACTCGTCCCAGTAGCGCTGCTGGCGCTCGTCGCCGAACTCCTCGGTCAGATGCCCGCGCAGGTCCGCGGTCACCGCGTCGTTGTCGAGCAGCGTGTTGTCGACGTCGAAAAGGTAGACGGTGGCGTCCATACGCGAAGGCTCACCAGGTTAACACACCTTTTTCTTGCGAGACGCGAACTCGCATGCTATGTTCGAGGCCAGCTTCTCGCAGCGCACCACGACCGAAAGGAGGCGACAGATGGATATGACGTTTAGCCCGATCGTCGCCTCGTCGGTGTGGATCCGGCACCGAGCCGGCGCGCTGATGTGTAAGCCGGCCGCAACCGCGTAGCTCCCTCAGCGGAGCAGAACGCGTTCGAGGCGTCTCAGACGACGTTTCGTCACACGTCAGCCGCGATCTCGTGACTCGCGTTGTGTACGCGGGCGGCTGCGTGCGTTCACTACGACATCACGCTGAAAGGAGGTGACAACCGTGCTAATGGACTCGAACTCCCGCCTCACCGTCGGGCGCGAGCGCACAGAGAACCTGCGTCGGCGACACGAGACTGAAGAGTTGGTGAAGGCGGCCAGGAAGGCAGCCGTCGCAACGTATGTGCAGGCGACTCTCAGCAGGGCCAGAGTCAGGCGCCGGGCGCGTGATCGTGTTCAGAAACACGCCCAGCAGCATGGTACGTAACGCTCGGATGCTTAACGGGCCAGGCGAAAGAAAGCGGTGTCAGACACCGTCACAAGTCCGTGACGGTGTCTGACACTGCGTAGGACACTGCGTAAGCTCAGAGGGTGAAGATGCCGACCAGTTCGCGGAGGCCCTCGGCGGTCTCAGCGAGCTGGCGTGCCGTGGCTGCCAGCTCCTGCGTCGAGGCCGACGTCTGCTGAGTCGACGCCGACACCTCCTCGGCTGAGGCGGACGACTGCTCGGCGACGGACGCTACCTCCTGGGCCGCCGTGGCGATGTGCGAGATACGCCGGTTGATGTCGTCAACCGACTCGCCGATCTCGCTGAACGCGGCCCTGGCCGACGCGACCGTCTCGGTCGACGACACGGTGCGCTGCGCACCCTGCTCGACGATCGCGACCGTGCGCAGCAGAACGTGTTAACCACATCGGGTCATCGGCCGGCGATTCTCCAGCTTGATGCAGCAAAACCAAGAGATTCTCCTGCAAGCTGCGCCTCCGGCAATCGGTCAAGCCCGACCGCCGGCGCGACCACGCTGTGCCTAGATCAGCCCCTCCCGCACCGCCTGCGCGACCGCCTGCGAGCGGGTGCGGGCGTCCATCTTGGTGACCACGTCGTGCAGCACGTTCTTGATCGTGCGCTCGCTGTAGGACAGCTGCACCGCCACCTCGCGGGTCGGATGCCCGGCGGCCACAAGGCGCAGCACCTCCTGCTCGCGCTCGCTCAGGCGCGACAACGAGAGGCCGCGCGGCTCGAGCACATCCGAGGACAGTCGCGACAGGTTGCGCAGCAGCGCGCCCAGCAGATCCGGCGCCATCACGCCGGCGCCGTCGGCCGTCGCGCGCACGCAGCTGGCGAGCGCTTCGGAGGTCAGCGTGTCCTTGCGGAGGTAGCCGACCGCACCCGCCTGCACCGCGGCGATCACCTCGTGCTCCTCGGCCGAGGACGAGCACACAACCACCCTGGGCCGGCCGATCAACGCCAGGCGCCGGATGAACTCCAGCGCGCCCGGCACTCGATCGTCCACGAGCAGCACGTCCGCCTGCGCCAGCTCGGGGTCGCGCTCGCCTGCCGCGACGTCGCCTGCATCGGACACGAGGTCCACGTCCTCGAGGCCGCTCAGGCACGCAACCAGCCCGCGACGATAGATCGAATGACCGTCGATGACGAAGAGCTTCACTGAACCCGCCCGTCCAACCTCGCTCAACTTGTCCCCCGACCCGCGATACTACGTCATCATCCCCACGAGCGAAAGTCCATGCCTGTAATCATCACCACCAATGCCACGATCATGTGCAGCCACGGCGGCCGGGTCGTGCTGACACCGCACCAGATGCAGGTCACCGCGCAGGGCGGGAACATCCTGTGTGATCCCGACCTCGTTGGCGCGACGATCTCCGGATGCGCGCAGCCCTCGACGACCAGCAGCAAGCCGTGCATGACCGTCGTCTCGGTGCTCCCCGGCTCGACGTCGCTCAAGGTCACGGTCGGCGGCAAGCCCGCCTACACCTCGGCGCTGACCGGGATGACCGACGGCGTTCCGCCCGGCACGATCAGCGTGATCGATGCCGGCCAGACGGTCGCGACCGCCAGCTGAGAGGCGGCAGACGTCAGGCCAGGAGCTGCCTGGCGGCTCCGAGCTGGAGCGCGTAGCGGCCGCGGTACATCGCCGCCGGTCGCTCGATGTCGGCCACCCATTCACCCCATGACGAGGGGTCGCGCCCGAATTCCGCGTCGCCGGCGGCGATGCGCTGCTGGCGCACCGCGACCGCCTGGTCGATGAACCATCGCAACTGGAGATCCGGCCGGTGCGCGAAACCGGGGTACTGGGCACCCCATACCGACGCCCGCATCTGGAAGTACCCGAGCGAGTCGGCGTCGCCGTACTGGTCGTTGTGCAGCCCGGACTCGACCAGGGCGGCCATCACGGGCAGCTCGGGCGGCAGCCCGTGGCGACGCGCCGCCTGGGCCATCCACTCTGCGATCTGGTGCTTGGAGGCGCCGTCGCCCGGGTAGGCCATGTGCCCCATGGCCGAGACCTGATCCACGAACTGGCCGCCGCCGACGGAGGGCACCGGCTGGGTCATGGCGCCACCCGCGGGCGGGGCCGCCTGCACCGCCTGCACGGCTGGGGTTCCCGACAGCGTCTGCGGCCCCCCGGCTGCCGCCGGCATGCCGGGCGAGGCGGGCGTGGCCGGCGCGGAACCCTGCTCGAGCGGAACGACCCGCCGGGCGGCCACGAAGTGGCCCTTGAACACGTCCACGTCGGTGATGTGCACCGAGGCGCCGGTGTGCGGCGCCTCGATCACCTTGCCGTGGCCGATGTACATCACCACGTGCTCGGCGCTGGTGCCTCCGACCCAGTTCGAGAAGATCAGATCGCCGGGCTGGAAGTGGCCCCACTGCACCGGGGTGCCCTCCGTGACCTGGTCGTACGTCACCCGTCCCAGGTGAACCCCGGCCTGTCCATAGGCCCACTCGACCAGCCCCGAGCAGTCGAACCCCTGCGCCGGCGTATCACCGCCCCACACGTACTCGGTGCCGAGCATCCGCTTGGCAGCCGCGATCGCGGCCAGCGCTTTGGGGTTGGCCATGGCGCCGCCCGTGGTGGAGTCCACGAACGCCGGGTCGACCGTGATCCGGTGCCGATGCGCGGCCTCCGACATGAACCCGGGCGATCCGATGTGCCACGGCGTGCCGACCGCGATCGGCCGCTGGCCCGGGGGCAGCTCTGACAGCGTCTGCACCAGGTCGCGGGCAGCGATGTTGTCCGGCCCCACCGGCCTGCCGTCCACCTGTGTGATCTCGATCCCGGTCGGGTCGACCCGCCCGATGGTGACGCGGTGGCCACCCACGTGCGTCAGCAGAGCGGCCACCCGGTCGCCCATCCCGGGGTCGGCGAGGCCGGCACGAGCGTCGGGGGAGAAGCTGAACCGGGGGTCGTCGAGGGCTGACAGCGAGGCCGCGGCGTGTGCGGGATCGGCTGTGCTTCCCATGGTCGCGGGAACGCCGGCGAGGGCCTGCGCAGGCTGGGCGGGCGGCTCGACGACCGGCGCGGCTGCCGGGTGCGGCGCGGGCACCGCGGGCATGCCGAGGTGGGTGTGGGCGAGATGAACGGCCTGTGCGGCCTCGCCGTGCCAGCGGGCCAGCTCGTGCTCGAAGAAGTGGGCCACCCCGATGCCCTCCGCGGCCGCCGCCAGCACGACGCCGGCCAGGCTCGACCTCGACTCGCGCACCTCCTGGGTGTACATCGCCCGCTCGGGCGCGACCTCGAACTCGCGGGCCAGCGAGTCCAGGCCGAGCGTGCGGCAGGTACCCGCCTTGTCGCGGCGAAAGGCCTCGCGCAGCCCGGGGTCGACCAGCAGCCGCTCGATCAGCTCGGCGGCCCCGGTGGTCTCGTCAGGCGCCGACACGGTCCACCTCCCTGCGCGGGCGGGCCCGGCGGATCAGGGGGGCGCCCAGCACGAACATCACGGGCACCAGGACGAGCACATCGAATGTCGCCAGCACCGCCCACGCTAGCCGTGTGGAGTGTGTTGCGGACACCAGCAGGTCGTAGTACCGGCTGGACAGGAGCATGGCCAGGCCGGCGGCGACGATCAACCAGGCGATCCCGGCCACGGCGTACACCTCGAGCACCCGTGAGTCGGACGCCTCCACCGGCTGCCCGGCCAGCCGCCGGGCCAGCCTCTCCCGGGAGCGCTTGCGCAGCCCGGGCTGGCCGAGCGTGTCGACCAGGATGTGGTAGCCATCGCGGTCCAGGAACGGGTTGAGGTTGAACAGGCCGCCCAGGTACGCGCCCAGCGCGAGCTGGAACGCCACCTCGGCGGTGACGCCGCTGGCGAACGCCGCGACCAGGGCGAATGCGCCGCCCACGGCCGCGTCCGACACCGGGCCGGCGGCGCCGATGGCGATGCGATGCCGGCGCGGTTCGAACCAGCCCTCCGAGGTGTCCACGAAGGCGTACGGGAACACCAGCACGACCTTGAGGCCGGCACGGGGAACTCGCCGCCCGTACGAGGCCACGGTCAGCGCGTGCGCCAGCTCGTGCACCGCCACGATCAGAAACCGTCCCAGCACAAACACCACCGAGCCGAGCCCCAGGCTTCCGGCGACCACCAGCGGCGTGACCGACCCATCGGCGATGGCCACCACGAATCCCAGGAAGCCGACAGCCGCCAGCCCGGTCACACCGGCCCGGCCGGCGCGCGTGAACAGCAGGAATCCGCCGTGCACGTAGAGCCACTCGACCCAGTTCCCGATCCCCGGCACGACCAGGTCGCGCGGCGTGAACATCCGAGCCAGCCGGCCGCGCGGCCCTGCGGCACGGCCGCCCTCGATTCCGGCCAGCATGCCGCGGTCGCCCAGCTCGGCCAGCAGCGTGGCCAGCCGGGCCGGCCCGTCGGCTCCCAGCCGTCGCTCGGCCTCCGCCACCAGCTCGGGCAGGGCCGTCGTCCCGTCCAGCATCAGGAGCAGCTCGGCCTCCTCCTCGCCCATCCGCATGAAGTCGTTGCCCTCGAGGTCGCGAACCACGTATCGCTGCGCGCCCTCCAGCTCGTCCAGCCGTTTCAGCGCCCAGCCGGAGCGCAGGCGCGGCCGCGGGCCAAGCTCGGCCGCGGGCCCGGCCAGCGTGAGCTGGGGCCGCACGAGGGTGCTTCCGGCGCGGACGAGGATGGTCTCTCCGGCCTCCCACTGCTCCCGGTGGCGGTCGACGCGAAGCTCCGTGTCGCCGATGCGGACGGTGGTTCCGGGCCGCAGCGGCCGCTCGCCCTGGATCTGGTTGCCGTCGAGGAAGGTGCCATAGCTCGACCCGGAGTCGCTGATGCTGGCGCGTCCGTCGTGCACGACGATCCGGGCGTGCCGGCGGGAGACGCTGCGATCGTCGAGGCTGAGGTCGTTGTCCTCGGCGCGGCCGATGGTGAGCGAATCCTCCAGGGGGATCCGCCGGCCGTCGCCCAGCACCAGCTCCAGCTGCGGCGCCTCGCCCCACCTGGGGGCGCCGCAGGTCGGGCAGAACGGGTCGTCCCGCGAAACCTGGCGGTGGCAGGTGCGGCAGATCACGGCGTCGAGAAGAGCGTCGGCTGGGATGCAGGGTTGGAGGCGCCGTTGGCGGTGGTCGTCAGGGTCTGCACCGCCGGCGGTGAGACCGACGGTTCGACCAGCTCGAACCCGCCGGGACTGGTTGTACACGCCGAGCTGGGCGTGACGCCCGTCGGCACCAGACTGACGACCAGTTGACCGTCCGATCGCCAGGCGACGGTGCACGCCGGAGTGCTGGTCGGGAGCGAAACCGGGCTCCAGCTCGTGATCACGTCGCCGCTCGTCTTGCCCAGGTAGACCGCGCCGCCGACGACCGCCGCCGGCCCGAGCGGGCCCCACGCGACCGACCATACCGCGTTGCCCGCCTGAGGCTGCTGGACACCCGCCGTGACCGGGTGCCAGCTGGCCTGGTTGCCTGACGACGGGATGGTGCTCGTGTACTCGACGAGCGTCCCACCGGAGATCGCGAGGATGGCCATCCCGTCCGGCGCCCAGGCAGGCCGGTCGATCATCCATGACGACATGAACACGCAGGACGGCGAACTGCTCGCTGTGGTCAGGGAGACATCGACGAAGCACAGCTCGCCGGTGGAGCCGGTGGCGTAGGACGCGTAGGCGATGACGGAGCTCTTCGGATCGGGAGCGAAGGCCGGGCGGTGCACCTGACTGGCGCCGGCGATCTGCGTCGGCGAATTGCGGGAGGACAGGCCGACCCAGTAGAGGTTGGTGTCCGGACTGGGCCCCGCGATGAAGGCGACCTTCCGCCCGTCCCCGCTCCATGCAGGCTCAGTCGCCTGGGCGACCCCTGGCGCAAGAGGCTTCGGCGTGCCGCCGAGCGCAGGCTGCGTGGAAAGCACACCGCCGGAGTCGTACGCCAGCAGCGGATTCCCGGCAGAGACCTGAAGCTCGACGACCTGGCCCTTGGGAACCGTGCCGGACGGCTGGATCTTGATGACCGTGTTCGGTTTCTTGTGGCTGAGAACAAGCGTTTCGTGGTACGGGATGCCCGCACTCGTCAGCGCGGCGATCGCCGCCGCGGCCGACGCCCCCGCTGCCGCCGCCGCCGGCACCTTCGCGCTTCCGCCGCTCCCGCCGCCGCCGCTGACCGTGGTCTTTCCAGCCAGGAAGGCGACGATGGTCGTGCCCTTCGGAACCTGCGTCCCGGGCGCCTGCTGCTGGCACTTGGTTGCACGGATCTTGTCCGTCGTGCTCGTTGCGGGCGGGTTGGTGGACAGCGTCAGCGTCGTGGGCAGCGCCTTGTTCGCCGCTGCGATGGTGTCGTTGCAGAGACTCGGGACGGCCACGGTGTTCGGGCTCGTGCGCACGTACAGCGTGACCTGGCTGCCGCTCTTGACCGAGGCGTTTCCCGCGGGATCGGTGCGGCGCACAGTGCCCGGCTGGCCGTGGCGAGACGGCTTGAGGTTGACGAGCGCGACCTTGAACCCC
The DNA here is from genome assembly GCA_051955775.1 of Gaiellales bacterium. Taxonomy (GTDB): domain Bacteria; phylum Actinomycetota; class Thermoleophilia; order Gaiellales; family JAICJC01; genus DASUHT01. The sequence continues at coordinate 18,607 of JBQCGJ010000111.1, forward strand.
TTCTGCTGGAGCTGAGCCTGGGCGAGCTTCGCCTGCTCCCCGGCAACCGGCGGCACCGTCACGTAGCGCGGCCACAGCTTGTACCCGACGATGCCGAGCGCGATGGCGATCACGGCTGCCGCCGGCACCCAGGTCGGGATCCGCGGCCGCTGCCGGAAGGTGCCCTCCACCACCACCTCGCCGGTATCCGATCCGACGGGGGTGCCCACCAGCTCGAACCGGTGGTCGACAGGCTTGCCGAACCACGGCCGCTTGACGGCCCGCACGCGCACCACCGTCGTCGACTCCCGGCCCGGGCGGACGCCGGTGCGCTGCCGCTCGAACTTGAACCGGCACTGCTGGTTCTCGTCAGAGCCCTCCCATTCCACCTCCACGGGGGCGTTCCCGGTGTTCGTGGCGGCCGCGGCGAAGCGCGCGGAGCGCCGCCCCGAGGCCGTCTTCGGCCGCAGCTCGCCGGTCAGCTCGGAATACGGCGGCACGGTCAGCGTCAGCCGGGCGGAGGCGATGTCCTGCCCGCTGCTCTGGGAGCGGGCGACCACCGTCACCTCCCAGCTGCGCGACTCGCGTCCGTCCCGAGTGGGGTGGAACCGCACCTGCACGTCCTTCTCCCACCCCCCGACCGGAGCGCCGAACTGGAGCAGGTCGATCGCCTCCGGCGCCACCGTCGCCCAGCCCTCGGGCAGGCCCTGGACGCGCAGGTCATACCGGTCGACCTTGCCGCTCTGGTTGCGGATCGAGCAGATCAGCATGGCTTCGCCGCCCGGCTCGACCGTCACCTCCGGGTCGCCGGCGCCGACCTCCTCGTCATCCGGCTCGCGCAGCGTCATCAGCACCGGATCCGGCCGCCGCGTGGGCGGGGCGGGCATGACCCTCGTTCGCGTGCTTTCGTCCGCCGCCTGGCCCCGGCGAACGGCAGGCACTTCCCGTGTCGGATCCCACCGCAGGTACTCGTGGCAGTTCTCGCACGAGTCCCGGTCCTCCGGGTTCTGGTGCCCGCAGAACGGGCAGATCTTCATGTCGGGTCCTCGGCGGGCGCCGGCGGCTGCTTCACGCGCAGCTTGTAGGGCACACCCACCGGCTTCAGGCGATCGATGGTGTGCGCGACCTTCGCCTGTTCGGCCGTCGGCAGCGGGGCATCGCAGTAGACGATGAACTCACGCTTTGCCTTGCCGCGGCCCGCCGGGTCGCCGGCCCACACCACGGCGCCGTTGTCGACCACACGCAGCGGCAGCTCGGGGTAAATCAACCGCAGCGCCAGCTCCATCCCCGCCCGCGTGCCCCGCCTGCGTGCCAGCTCCGGCGCGTTCCTGACCAGCTGCCGGCGGCGTTCGACCGGCCACGACTCGTCGACCTCCAGGCCGAGCCAGCGGGCTATCAGGCCCACCATTGCTGACGGCGCCATCTCCGGCACGAGATGTGACGGCAGGCAGTCGAGCACCGCGACGACGGGGTCGAGCACCTCCTCCAGTCCACCCACCAGGGCCAGCCCGAACGCCGGGCCGCGTCCGCGCGCCGGCTGCACCCGGTCGGGGTCGGTGTACATCGAGGGCAGCCCTGCCCGCAGGTACCCGCGCGCGCTGGCGGTGGGCGGGCTCCAGCGCAGCTCGGGCTCGGGCGGCGCCTCCGGCGCGGCAGCCGCGATGGCCGCCACGGTCAGCACGGACGTCTGCGGCTCGTCCACAGCTCACTCGCCCCGCGACTCGACCCGCACGCGGTGCCTGCCGGACACGATCACCTCGTCGGGCGCCAGCTCCAGCAGCGCCTCGCGGGAGATCGGCTTCGGCTGCTCCAGCCCGGTCTCGAAGTCGGTCTCGTAGACGCGCAGGATGGTCACGAACTCCACTCCGGCGACCGCCCGCACGACGCCGTACAACTCGCCCTGATTGAGCGCGCGGCCGAACTCCCAGCCGCTGCCCCGGCCCGTCGGAGAGCCCCCGACCAGCGGGTTGAGGAAGCGATACAGGGCGGCTTCCACACGCTCGCTGAGACGCGCCGCGTCGGTGTCCGGGAGGGACTGCAGCGCCACCACCACGGTCACTGCCCGCAGGCCGACCGAGCCCAGCTCGACGGTGGTGCCGATCATCCGGCGCTCGTCGAGATACGTTTGCACATGCTGGCGGACATCGAGCGGAAGCCGCAGCTCGTGCGGTTCGATGTAGCGGTCTGCGTTCTCGATCTTGGGCAGCAGGCGGACCGGGATGACCCCGTCCGCCGCGGGCTCCAGACACGCCGCGCGGGCGACCTTCTGCGACGCCTGGGTGCACAGGAACTCGTAGTCGGCGGCCGTCACCGCCCGGTGGCGGGTGCGCAGGTCGAACCCTGCCCGCTCGCGCGCGCTGTCCAGCGACTCGGGGTCGACGCCGCCCACCGCCGCCTCGGGATTGGTCACCGCCTCGATGCCGGGGATCGCGGACTTGAGTGTGCGCAGGGTGTCGGCGGCCACGTTGCCGCCCCGGCCACCGCCGTGCCGGTAGCGAGTGAAGCGCAGCGCCGCGCCGGGGCCCGGGACCGCCCCGAACTCACGCCAGTTCCCGTCCGGAAGCCGGATCGCGGGCCCGAACGAGATCTCGCCGGCCACTGCGTCCAGCCTGTAGTGGCGATCGTCAGGGGCGGACTCGACAAAGGACGGGCAGGGTGTCCAGTCGACCCATTCCGCCGCCTCGCGCTCGAGCACCTGCAGCCGCTCGCCGGGCTCCGGCGCCACCACCGGCGATCGCCGCAGACGGAACGTCTGCCCGCGCGATCCGTCGCTCTCGCCCAGCACCTCGGCGGTGACCAGCTCGGCGTTCATCGCAGGCAGCCGGGCGCCCACCGCGGCCACCTCGATGCCGTCGATCTCGGGTGGCTGCGAGTACGAGCCCTCGGCGCCCGACCGGGTGTGGGAGTCGAGCCGGCAGCGCAGCCAGTGCATTCGCGTTCCGCCCACCGACCCGGCGGCCGCGTTCGGCGGCAGCTCCAGCTCGATGGTGCCGGTGCCGTAGTTGAACCCGCCCGTGCGGTCGGCCAGCACGCTGACCTCCGCCCACTCGTCGTTCGTGGCCGACACCTCCCAGCGCAGCGGCGGGTCCTCCGGATCGACCCCGGCGCCGCGGGCCCGCGACCCCTCCACATACACCCGCACCAGCAGGCTGGCCAGTGGATCGTCGAACCCCAGGTACAGCGCGTCGCCCGCGGCCGGCGGCGAGCCGAAGGCCAGCCGGTCCTGGCCGACGGGGCGGGCCTGCCCGGCGGCCGCTCCGATGTCCTTCAGCTTCCCGGCGCGCTGCAGCTGGTAGCTGGCGAGGCGCAGCGCCGGGATGGTGAAGTCCGCCTGGGTCGAGAACACGATCGATTCCTCGCTGGGAGTCCGCCGTGTGCCCGCCTGCGCCTCGTGGGCGGGGATGCGGATCGGCTGGGCGGCGGGCGCGCCGAGCCGGAACCGCAGGTCGGTGGTGGCCGCGGTGGGCGGTCCCAGCTCGATCCCCAGCAGCTCCAGCAGCGCCACGTGGACCTTGTCGGGCACCCGGTTCAGGCGGTAGATCAGCATGTCTGTCATCCACGCGAACGCCTCCACCAGGGTGATCCCCGGGTCGGACACGTTGTGCTCCGTCCACTCGGGGCAGCGGGCGCCGATGCGCAGCCGGGCCTCGCTCACCAACTGCTGGAAGTCGCGGTCGTCCAGCACGATCTGCGGCAGCGTCACGCCAGCTCCTCCTCCGGGATCATGTAGAACGGAAACACGAGGTTCCGGGCGTCGTTGGTCGCTCGCAGCACGTAGCCGATATCGATCAGAAGACGCATTCCGGAGTCGCTGTCTTCATCGACCTCGAATTGGATGCCGGTGACGTCGATACGGGGCTCCCAGCGTTCCAGCGCGACCCTGATCTCGTGCTCGATCTGACCCACGGTGTAGCCGTCTATACCGCCGAACAGATGGTCGTGGATCCCGCAGCCGAACTCCGGCCGCATCGGCCGCTCGCCGCGGGCGGTGCCCAGGATCAAGGCGATCGCCTCCTGGACGTCCTCGTCGTCTCGCACCAGCTCGATCACGCCGCGGCGGTCGAGCCGAAGCGGGAATCCCAGGCCTGATCCGATGTGCTCCACGATCCTCCTAGCCGAGCGAGATCGACGATCCCTTGACCTGCACCTGGCCGCTGGCCTGGATGGTCAGGCTCTGCGCCTTGATGGTCAGGTCGCCGCTTGCCTCCAGCGTCATCGAGCTGTTTGCCTTGACGCTCACCTGCTGTCCCTCGACGGACAGGTCGTCCTTCGCCTTGTGGCCGATCTTGCCGTCGGTCTCGACCGTCATGTCCTTTTCGCCCTTGACGGTGATCACGTCGCCGGCGCTCACCCACACCTGCTTGTCGTTTCGCATCGCCAGCGAGCCGTCGGTGTGCACCAGGTCGTCGCCGGGCTTGTCCTTGCCGTTCCACACCGATCCCAGCACGTAGGGCCGGCGCGGCTCGCCGTGCTCGAAGCCGACCACCACCTCGTCGCCCGGCTGCGGCAGCACCAGCATGCCGCGGTTCGAGCCCGCCGCCGGCATGGCCACCGGCGCCCACCAGCTCTCCGTGCCGTCGCCCAGCTCGGGGACGCTGACGCGCACCCGGCCGAGGCTGTCGGGATCGTCGTTCTGGCTGACGACGCCGATCACCAGCGACTTGCCCCACCCCCGCGGGGCAGCCGGCGTCATCAGGTCGACCAGGCTGCGCGGCGACCGGCCGCCGATGGTGAAGCGCGTCTCGTACCCCTGCCGTCCTCGGAACACGTGGGTGGTGGACGACAGCGTGTACGTCCCGCCGAACCGTGTGCCGACCCCGTTCACCTGAACCGTCGCGCCGGCCACCAGGTTGGGATCGCCGCGGCAGGCTCCCTCGGCCTCGACGTAGGCGTTGGCAAGCCGCGCGGCCAGGCTCGAAGCCAGCCCGTCCGCCTCGCCGGACGTCATCACGGGCCGGTCCGCGACGGTCAGCGTGCCGCCGCCCGCCGCCGACACCACGTCATCGCGCTGCACGCCGATCTGCACGCCCAGCTTGTCGGCCTTCGCGCGGGACTCGATGACGTCCTTGCTGCCGGGATCCCAGCCGCGCACGACCACCTCGTTCACCTGCTGGACGCCGGTCACCCGAGGCCGGAACCCGAGCAGGTTGTCGCCCCACTGCAGGGCGATCGGCGACCCGCCTGATGCCCCGGCGTGACGGAAGTGCAGCGTGCGGTCGCTGACCACCACCTCGAAGTCGATCCGCTGGGCCAGCCGCCACAGGAACTGCCAGTCGGTCTCGTTGCTCTGCTGCACGAAGTCGTACACCTCGCCGGAGCTGTCGATGGTTCCGGCCTGCAGCCCCGACCGCGCGACCACCTTGCGGGCGATGTCGTCGGCGGTCATGTTCTGATAGGTCTGGGTCAGGTGGGTGCGGTTGAGCGCGTGCGACTGGTCGTAGCCGCGGGCGGCGATGATCACGCCGTGCGTCCCGAACTCTGGCTCGACAGCGGCGATCTGCCCCTTCAGGACGCTGACCAGCGACGGGCTCGCGGGGTCGCCCAGGAGCACCTCGACGTCGGCGCCGAGGGGCAGCGGATCGTTGTCGATGGTGGCCATGGAGGGATCGCCGAGGCGGATGCAGAACGCGTCCGGCAGGAACAGGTTGTCCTCCACCCGCACGTCGACCAGGTTGGCCATCATGTCGCTGGACAGCGCCGTGCCGTTGATGCGGATCTCGGCCCCGGCGTTCATGCCGGCCCCCGGGGCAGCGACAGCACCGCGCCGCGCTCCACGCGCATCGGGTCGTCGATGCCGTTCGCCTCGGCCACCAGCCGCCAGCAGGCAGGGTCTCCGTAGGCGTCGTAGGCGATGGACTGCAGGCTGTCCCCGTCGCGCACGGTCGCGCTGCGCACGCCCGCCGTCCCCGCCGTGGTCGGGTTCTGGCGGCGAGTTTGCGCGCCCACCTGCATCAGCTCGAGCTTGACATGCGCGCGGATTGGGCTGCCGTCGACGTCGAACAGCGTGAACTGGAGCGTCAACTGCTTGACCACGCCGGTGAACACCACGCCCTTCCAGCCGAACCGCACCGCCGGCGGCCGCCGCCGCGCCTGCTGGTTCTGATCTGACCCCGGCTGGTTGACCGTGGCGATCCCCATCAGCTGGTTGGCGATCCCCGACACATCCGGCTGGTTGGACTCGACGGCGTCGAACACCAGCTCCAGCGACAGGCTGGCCGGCGAGCCGCCGGTGAACTGCAGGGTGCCGTAGTCCTGCCCGTTGACCGGCTGGGCGTTCCAGTTGTTGCCCTTGGAGATGGTGTAGTCCTTGGGGTTGAACCAGCACTGGAGCGGGGGCTCCCACTCGAACTGGTCGATGTGCGCCCAGGACCGCGGGCGCGCGCCCGCCTCGATCTCCAGGTATGCGTGAGCGAATCCGGTCGGCAGCGGCACGTCAGCTCCCTGCGAACCCTTCGTGGGCGATCTCGAGTGTCTCCGAGGCGGCGTTGGAGGACGCGGCGTTCAGCGTCGGCCCCTGCCACTTGACGGGGAACGCGGCGTCGAACGACCACGACCGCACCGTCTGCCCGTCTGGCCCGTTGAGCGACACCGTCACCGTGCCGCGGCTGTCCGGCGCCTGCGAGGCGTTGAACCAGTCCAGCAGCGCGGTCTGGTGGGTCACACCGCGCTTCAGCACCAGGTTCGGGTAGGTCAGACGGCCCGGCAGCTTGCGCGTGAACGTGTTCAGGCCGCCCTCCTGGTAGGTCTCGACCTCCCGCTCCACCGAGATCCCGCTGCACTCCGAGAACAGGCCGATCGACCCCTGGATGCCGTCCGCCTGGACGAGGAAGGACAGCTCGCCGACGGGATCGGGCGACGCGCCGGCTATGGGATCACGGTCACTCGCCATCAGCTTTGCCTCCCCTTCACGGCAGGTCTCCCAGCAGGTCACCCATCCGCTCGCGCTCCGTCATCAGCTCACGGCGCAGGCGATCGACGACGCGCTCGTACAGCTCCTCGTCGTCGGCGGAGCCGCCGGCCGGAGCCGCCGCAGCCGGGGCCGGCGGAGCGGCAAGCTCGCGCTGGCCGGCCGGCGCCTGCCCGGCCGCCGGCGGCGTGTCCATCGCCGGGGCAGACGCCGCCTCGGGCTGGCCGACCGCCCGGAAGAGCACCGTCGAGCGGCCGCCCTCGTGAATCGCCGTCGTGCCGGCGGCGTGCGCCAGCCCGGCACCGGTGGAACCCTGAAGCGCCGCCGGGCCGGGCTCGAACCATCCGGCATCGGCCGGCTGTGCGGCGGACGGCGCTGCGAACGACGACGCGGTCTCCGGGCCGGGCGCGTCCGGTCGCGTGACGGCGCGCGGACGCCGGGCGGTCTGCAGCATGACCGGCGGGCGTGCGGGCAGAACGGCGCGCGGCGCGCTCCCGGGCCGCGGCATGCGGGAGCGGGCGGCCGCGGCTGGTGCCGTGGTGACGGCGGCCGGTGCCGTGGCGACGGCGGCAGGTGCCGTGGCGACCGCGGCGCCATCGCCGGGGACCGCGAACTGCACATCCGCGGGCTCGACGGCCGGGTGGCCGGGCACCGCCGGGTGACGCTGCAGCGCGACGTTGCCGGCCGGCAGATGCGGGGAGTCCGCGTCCGCCCCGGACGGCCGCAACACCGGAGCCAGCGCGGCCGGTGGGCCCGCATCACCTGGCCCGGCCGGCGGCGCTGCAGGCCCGCGCTCGGCCGCCGGCACGGATCCGGCGGGCTCCGGCGACGGCGGCGGCGGCTGATCACGCCGCCCAGGCCGGGAGAGCACGCGGGAGAGCTGTCGTCCCAGCCCCCGCGACGGCCGGGGCTCCGCCTCGGCCGGGGCTTCGACAGGCGGCTCCCCGGGGAGCCGCGGCGACGAGAGGGGGGCGGCCGCAGGCGGCTCCTCGGTGGCACGGCGCACCGTCCGGGCGAGGGGCTGCGCATGCTCCCTGCGTCGATCCGCGGCCCTGCTCGAGCGTGTCAGGCGCAGGGGCGCGGGCCGTCCGGGGGCGCCGGGCGCGGCAGCATCCGGCGCCCCGGCCTCGGCGCCGGCGCGAGGCGAGGGGATGTCGGCCGGCTGCTCGGGCTCGGGAATGCCGGCGGCCTCGTCCGGCGGAGTGGCGGGCGGTGGCTCGACCGTTGGCTCAGCGGGCGACGATTCTGCCCGGCCCTCGTCCGCAGCGGGCGGGACGCTGACGGGCTCAGACGACGGCTCGGTCGCGAACACGGGCGCCGGCCGCGCGTCCTCGTCGCCTGCATCGGGCGGCCCTGCCGGCGGCGCGGGCTCCCGGTCGGGCGCCGCAGCCGCAGGCACGCTGACGGACTGCGCAGGCTCCGCCGGCGACGGCGTCTCGGCCGCCGAGCGGGCGACCCGCGCCGGCGCAGGCGGCGATCCCGGACGCCTGGCCGACAGCCGGTAGCGGCCGATCTCCTCGATCGGAGGCCGCGGCCCGGCCGTCCGCTCTGTGCGCTCCGGCGCCGGGGGCGGCGTCTCGGGCGGTGGTGGAGACAGAAACGACGGGCGCGACCGCTCGCCGCCCGTTTCGGCGTGCATCGCGGCGGCGGCGAACGGCAGCCCCTCGACCGGTCCATCGCCGAAGATCCAGCGCGCGGCGAAGTCGCTCATCCCCGGAGGCGCAGGCAGCTCCGGCGCCGCCGGGACGGCTTCCCGGCGCAGCGGCGCCAGCCGCACGGACCCCGCCAGCAGCTTCGGCCGCCGCCGCTCATGGATCGCGCCGGCCAGTCTGGCCACGCCGAGCCTCCCCGGGCGGGTGCGGCGGTCGATCAACCGCACCCCCAACGGGATCCGTGATGCAGAGGCTGGGTGGTCGTGCTCGGTCATTCCGTGGGCGCCCGAAGGGCGGACAGGTTGGTGGTGTGCGCCAGAAACCGGCGCCGGTCAGCGTGCTGGAGGTCGAGGATCGATTCCAGCGGCCAGTGCAGGTGATACGCCAGGACGGCCGTCTCCTCGAACAGCTCATCGAGGGACGGCCGCGTCATTCCCCCAGGCCACCGTCCTCGATCTCGGCCAGGTCGACCTCGAAGTGGTGGCCGCAGGACGGGCAACTGACCGCCCCGACCGTATCCGTGTCGGCGTTCAGCCGCTCGTACATGCGCTGAAGGTGATCGAAGTCGGCGGCGTACATGTCCTCCACGACCCGGGGCGTGATGTCGGTCAGCGTGCCCAGCCGAGTGAGGACGCGGGACAGCAGCAGCACCGTCAGATATGCCTCGTTCTGGCGCACCGCCGGATCGCGCATGGGCTCGATTTCGTCGCGGGCCGTGGCCAGCCTCATCGTGCCCTCCCGGTGCAGCTCGCCGCGGGCGTCCACATAGCCGTGGGGCAGGGTGAACGCATACTCGGTGCGGATCGTCGCGGTCGTCATCGTCCCCCCACCTACATCCGGGTCAGGCCCTCGTGGCAGATCTGCACCTCTTCGACTGCCACCTCATTGCCCGACGCGTTCAGCGAGGCGCCCGTGTACTTGATCGGCCACCCCTGGTCGAACGCCCACGTGGCGATCACCGAGCCGGTGTAGTCGATCAGGGCGACGCTGCCGTCGACCCGGGCGCTGTCCGGGCCCTCGTTGATCACGACCTCGCGCCACTTCCACACGTCGAGCGACTCGTCCACTCCGCGCTTCAGCGTGATGTTCGACCACTTTGTCGCGCCCGGCACCTTGCGGATGGTCTGGCGACCGTTCTCGTCCACCGAGTGCTGCTCGATCACGGTCGTCTCGGAGTCCAGCCCCGAGCACTCCCGGAACATGCCGACGCCCTCGTGACCCTGAAGGTCGAGGCGGAAGTGGATGGACGGCCGCGGCTGCTTGGTTGGCATCTATGCGCTCCTTTCGGTCAACGGCGGGTCAGGACACCTCGGAGGCGCCCGCCGCGAACTGGCTGATCCGGAAGATCACGAACTCCGCCGGCTTGACCGGCGCGATCCCGATCTCCATCACGACCTGCCCGGCCTCGATCACGTCCGTTGGGTTGGTCTCGGCATCGCACTTGACGTAGAACGCCTGCTCGGGCGTGGCCCCGAACAGGGCGCCACCCCGCCATGTGCGGGTGAGGAAGCTGCCCACGGCGATCCGCAGGCGGATCCACAGGCGCTCGTCGTTGGGCTCGAACACGGCCCATTGCGTGCCCTCGAGGATCGACTCCGAGATGTAGTTGAACAGCCGGCGCACGTTCAGGTAGCGCCACTCGGGGTCGCTCGACAGGGTGCGCGCGCCCCACACACGGATGCCGCGCCCGCGGAACGCGCGGATGCAATTGATGCCGGCCGTGTTGAGGCTGCCCTGCTCCTCGTGGGTGACCTGGAAGCCCAGGCCGATGGGGCCCATCACGACCTCGTTGGCCGGCGCCTTGTGCACGCCCCGGGTGTCGTCGCTGCGCGCCCACACGCCCGCCATGTGACCGGACGGGGGCACCATCATCGGATCGCCGGTGAGCGGGTCCATGACCTCCAGCCACGGGTAGTAGAGGGTGGCGAACTTGGAGTCCAGCGGGCCGCTCTGGCGCCACTCCAGCACCTCCTGAGGGCTCAGCCCAGGCGGCGGGTCGAGGATCGCGACCCGGTCCTTGGCCGCCTCGCAGTGGCTGATCATCTTGCCCTGCAGGTCGCGCAGCTGCGCATCCGCCTTGCCGCCGCCGTTGCCGGCCGCGAGCAGGGTCATGAGATCGGGAGCGCACAGCATCGTGATCTCGTCCACGGCGGCCAGGCTGCCCAGGCCCTCGCGGCGCGCCACGTCCCCCTCGAACTCGCCCGCCTCCACCTCCTCGGGTACGGCCGGCGGCGCCGTCAGGGTGTACGACCCCGGCCGCGGCCGCAGCTCCGGGAGCGACGACGAGGTGTCCTCAATCGTGATCAGCTTGGAGGCCGCGTTGACCTTGGTGACGATGTTCGAGCGTCCCTTCTTGAGCGACAGGCCGTCGAACTCCTCGCGCTGCGCGCCGCAGCTGACGACCATGCGATAGGTCGGGGTGGGCGGCTCGCCGCCGTCCCCGCCGCCCTCGCCGTCGCCCTCCTCCTCCTGGAGCTCGACGGTCACCGCGCCCTCCACGCCCGTCTGGGCAACGGCCCGCAGGGCCTCGTCGGCGCCGTCGCCGGCCGCGGCCGGCAGCACGGCCCTGGGTGGCACCGGCTCGCCTCCGCCGCCCACACGCACCACGTAACACAGGCCGCCGCCGTTCTGGAAGTAGCCGTACACGGCGTGCGCCAGGTAGGCGCCGGACATGAACGGCCCATGCTCCGGGTCGTCGGGATGGGAGAAGGTGCGGACGAACTGCGTCCAGTTCGGGATCATGACCGGCTTGTTGACCGGCCCGTAGGGCGCCAGCCCGATGAACGCGGCGGTGGACGTGCCCACGCCCTCGATCGGCTTGGACTGCGATGGGACCTCCTCGACGTATACGCCGGGAGTCAGGTATGAGGTTGCCATGTCACGCTCCCTTGAGACTTTTCGGTTGCAGCTCGTCGAGCAGCGCGTCGCGCCCTCCCGAGCGGACGGTCCGCGGCCACGCGGCCCCCTGGTCGAACACGCGCATCTCGCTCTCGTCAGGCGCCAGCAGGATCAGCTTGGTGTCCGGCGCGGCCTGCCTGACGAGGCCGCTGAGTTGATGCGTGGAGCCGCTCAGGCCGAGCACGACCGCGTCCGGCCCCAACGCGCGCACATGCTCGACGATCGCGCTCTGCTGACCGTCGGTCGTGACCACGTCCACGCCCTGCTCGACCAGCACCTTGGACATCCCCAGCGAGAGCAGAGGCCCGAGGTTGCCGAGCAGGACGCATCGTGCACGCTCGTCACGACCCATCATCGCGCAGCAGTCTGCGACCCCCGGGGCGTGCGCCGCCAGGTCTCCGGGACAGCCGTTTGGGAGAATCGGGATGCCCGAATCGTTCAGCCGCGCGACCGCGGCCGGCGGGCGGCGGCGGCCAGCACCAGGTCGATCCCCGCGCCCGGCACCTCGAGCGGGGCCTCGGCGGAGGTGCCGTCCACCCCCCTGGCCTGGCAGCGATGGCGGCCGGGCGGCACATTGGGGAAGCGGAACCGGCCGTCGGCGCCGGTGACCGCCACCAGCCCGAGCTCGGGCAGGGCGACCCATGCCCCGGCGGCCGGACTTCCGTCGCCGGCGGCAACGGTGCCGCCCACACCGTGCGACTCCTCGATGGTGGAGCGGACATCCCGGTCGCGGATGCGAGCAGTCCGCGTGCGCACCTGCGGGCCGCGCGCGATCTCGCCGCCGGCGGCGCACGTCAGCGTCACCACGTAGTCCAGCGATGCCTTGTACTGGCCGCCCACAGCGGACCAGAAATCAGCCTTGCCGTCGGCCCGGCGCTGGGCGACGCGGCCGGTCACGGGGAACGGCTGGGAGCCGTTTCGAAGCGTCCCGGCCAGCATCGCCTGCGGCAGCTCGGCGTGCGCGTACAGCACACCCAGCACCTGAGACAGCAGCCGGTGCTCGTCCTCCACCGCCCGCGTCCAGGCGGTCACGGCGTAGCAGGCGTCCAGCCGCAGCGGCGGGCGCACCTCGTGCACCCGCCCATCGCGCACGAAGGCGTCCCACTCGACCACCCGCTGATCCTCGGCCTCGTGCACATCGAACAGGAAGATGTTCACGGTGGGCGTGGACAGCGAGGCCGCCCAGTCCTTGGTGGGGGCGTCGAACACGATGTCCACACCGTCGAATCCATGCGCCGACAGCTCCCCGCGCAGCAGTCCCCGCAGCGACTCGTCGAGGTCGGCGAGCATGGTGTTCAGCGGCACCGAGATGACGGTGGTGGCCATGTGCCCGATTATCACCGCGGCTGCACGGGGCGAAACAGGCAGACAACCGGGCAACGTGGTTGCCCGAACAGCCGAGGGCTCAGGCGCCTGCGCCGTCCGCCGGCGGGCGGATGGAGGCGTGGAACTGCTCGAACTCCGTCTCCAGGGTGAGCCGGCCCAGCTTTCCGTACTCGAGCGCGACGCCGCGCACCAGGTGGCGCATCGCGATCGGCGCCTGCTCCTCGGCGGCCATGAACGCTGCGGCCACCGCGGCGTTGCGGATCCCGCCGCCCGCCAGCTTGAACTGCCCGGCCAGGAACCCCAGATCGACGTCGTCCGCGACCGGCGCCTCGGACGGCAGCACGCGGCGCCAGATGCGCCCCCGGTGCTCCTCCTCGGGAAACGGGAAGTCGATCACGAAGTCGAGCCGGCGCAGGAAGGCGTCGTCCAGGTTCTGGCGGAAGTTGGTGGCCAGGATCACCGCGCCGGCGTACCCCTCCATCTTCTGCAGCAGGTAGGCGACCTCGATGTTGGCGTACCGGTCGTGCGAGTCCCGGACCTCGCTGCGTTTGCCGAACAGGACGTCCGCCTCGTCGAAGAACAGGATGGCGTTGGAGCCCTCGGCGGCGCCGAAGATGCGGTCGAGGTTCTTCTCGGTCTCCCCGATGTACTTGGACACGATGGTGGCCAGGTCGACCCGGAACAGGTCGAGCCCCAGCTCGCGCGCGAGCACCTGGGCCGCCATCGTCTTGCCGGTGCCCGACTCGCCGGCGAACAGCACCTTGAGACCCTGGTCGGGGGACACCGTGCGGTCATAGCCCCACGCCGACAGCACCAGGTCGCGGTGGCGCAGGTACGAGGAGATGGATCCCAGCACGGCGCGCTGCCGCGCCGGCAGCACGAGGTCGTCCCAGGAGTAGGCCGGCTCGAGATGCGCGGCCAGCTCGCCCAGCCGCCCGCTGGATGCCCGCCGGGCGCCCAGGTCGAGGTCGAGCGCGGACGGCGCCTCGGCTCCCCGCGCCCGTGCCTCCAGCACCGCCACCTCCGCGCCCTGCGCGATCTGCTCCAGCGACAGCCGGAACTTGGCGGCCACGTCGCCGGCGTCGGCCGCGCCGGTCAGCGACTCCCAGGCCCGGCGCCGCTGATCGACCGACGGCAGGCTCGTCTCGACGGTCAGCAGCGTGCCGTCGGAGAGTGTCGCGGACAGGACGCGGTCGGCCGTGCACACGACGGGCCGTTCGACCCGTTCGGCCACCCTGCGGAAGGCCCGCCGGCGGTCGCCGGGGTCGGCGATGTGCTCGAACCCCTCGAACGCGAGCAGGCGGTCATCCAGCGCTGCCCACAGGATCAGGTCCGACAACTGCGTCCCGTCCGCGGCCTGGTCGGCGCGGGCCAGGAGCAGCGGGCGGCCGGCCGCGACAGCCGTCAGCGGGGCGGCGTCCGGGCCGGCCACCACCAGCGGCAGCGCCCGCGCCGAGACCAGCAGCGAGCCGATCCGAGCCACCGTGTCGGGGCGGTCGTCGGGGGCCGCCGAGGCCGTGACCACGCGTGCCGCGCGGTCGGCCCCCGGGTTGTGCAGCGGCCCGCCGACCAGCCGTGAGGCCAGCCGGTCCGCCACCTTCACCGGCCTGTCGGCGAGCGGGGTCGTGTCGGCGCCCAGCAGGTCGATCGCGCCCCGCCGCCGCAGCGCGGCATCGTGCGCGAAGCGGGCCATGACCAGATCCATGCCGCCGTCGCCGTCGCCGTCGGCGAGCAGGCGGGCGGCCAGCCGAGGGCTGATCAGGGTACGCGTGACGTCGTCGTGCAGATACGCGATCAGCCGCCCCAGCCGGGGTGAAAGCTCGGGTGCGGCGCACAACGCCAGCACGTCCGTGTCCAGGTCGTCGAGCCCCAGCGCGCCGGCGGCCGCGGCGATGCGCGCATCCTCACCGCCGCCGAGCGGAGTCTGGCCGGCCCAGGAGCGCGCCTGGTCGTCCGTGATGTAGAGGCCCCGGAAGGGATCGACCGGGTTGGGGTCGGTGCGGGCCACCCCTTCCACCACCTCGCGGACGCGGGCCTGCAGCCGCCCGTACACCCCGGGCGGTACCGCGGACACGAGGTCAGCCGGAGAGCTCATCCGCGGCGTGCTCCGCCTCGAGCTCCAGCGCGTCGCCCGGCTGCGAGGCGGTCAGCGGCTCGGACGGCGCCGCCCCTCGCTGCTGCACCACGTGGGCGGCCTCGTGGGCGATCAGGCGATCGCCCTCGGCGGTGCCGGGGCGGTACTCACCGTGCGCGAAGTACATGTCGCTGCCGACGGTGAACGCCCGTGCGGAGACCGACCTGGCGAGCTGGTCGGCGCCGTCTCCGGTGTGCACTCGGGCATCGTCGAGCGGGTCTCCCAGCCCGTCCGCGAGCGACCCGCGCAGCCGCGGCTGCAGCGGCGACCCGCCACCCCGCGTGGCCGCGTTCATCGAGGCCACGCCCGGGTGCACCACGCCGCTGGGGAGCAGGCCGGCGCCGTCCGCCAGCCAACCGGCGAACGCACGGTTGCCGGCGGCGGACGCCACATCCGCCACACCGGCCGCATCCTCCACCACCGGCTCGGCCGGCGCGTGCTCCTGCAGTCGCTCCCGATCGAACTCCGGCATGTGCCCTCCGGTTGCTCGCGCGGGCAGCATACTATCGTGCGTTGTGCGTTGCCCTCGACGGGGCCCCAGGAGGCGTGCACGACAGTGATCCTCGACACGTTCCCAGTTCGGTGAGTCAGCCCGCCCGGCAGATCGGCCGCTACGTCGTCGTGCGCGAGATCGGACGGGGCGGGATGGCGGCCGTGTACCTCGCCCGCCAGGTCGACCTCGACCGGGACGTGGCGCTCAAGGAGCTGAACGCGTTCCACGCCGCCGACCCGGCGTTCGCCGAGCGGTTCGTGCGCGAGTCGCGGATGGCGGGCTCGATGAACCACCCGAACATCGTCACGGTGTACGAGTTCCTGACCGAGGGCAGCGTGCCGTACATCGCCATGGAGTACCTGGAACGGGGATCGCTGCGGCCGTACGTCGGGGGCACGACTCTGGCCCAGACGATCGGCGTCCTGGAGGGTGCGCTGGCGGGCCTGGCCCAGGCGGAGCGGCGCGAGATCGTGCACCGCGACATCAAGCCCGAGAACCTGATGGTGACGATGGACGGCGAGGTCAAGATCGCCGACTTCGGGATCGCCAAGGCGCTCACCGAGGCGGGTGGGCCCAACCTGACGGCGACCGGCAGCACCGTCGGCACTCCCGCGTACATGGCCCCGGAGCAGGCCACGGCCGGGGAGGTGGGGCCGTGGACGGACCTGTACTCGATCGGCATCATGGCCTACGAGATGACGGTCGGCCGGGTGCCGTTCCACGAGGCCGAGACGCCGGTGACGGTGATGCTGCGCCACGTGAACGACGAGATCCCGCCCGCGGCGTCGGTCGACCCGAGCGTCGATGGACGGCTCTCGGACTGGATCGACCGGTTGCTGGTGAAAGATCCGCGGGGCAGGACGCAGAACGCACGCGCGGCGTGGTACGAGCTCGAGGAGATCGCGGTGGCCGTGCTGGGGCCGCTGTGGCGGCGGGCTGCCAGGCTGGACGTGGCCGGAGCCGGAAGCGCTGCCGCGCCGCTGACACCGGCCCCGTTCGGCGGCGACACGCCGCCCACGGAGCCGGCGGCGGCTGAATACCTGACCTACGCGGGCCGATCCCGCGAGGCGACCCCGCCGCCGCCGGTACCTTCGCCCACCCCGCCACCGGCACCACCAGCCCCAACTCCACCGCCCGTCGAGGCCCCGGTACCGCCGGCCAGGCCAGCCGAGGCTCCTGAGGTGGCGACCGGCCCCGAGCGCACGGTGGCGCCGGCCGTCCCGGTCTCGATCGAGACCTTCGAGTCTGAGGGCGCGGGCGGCCGCGGACGCGGACTGGCGATCGGCGCGGCGCTGCTCGTGGTGGCGCTGGTGGCCGGCCTGGGGGTGTGGATCGCCGGGCGCGGTTCGGGGAAGACCACCAACCCTCCGCCACCGCCCCCGCCGGCCATGCCCAAGGTGACCGCCCAGCCGTCGCGGATCCACCAGGGCTTCGTTGGCAGCGTGGCGCCCTACCAGGGGCATGCCTGGGGCATCCGCATGGGGGGCAAGGAGATCGTGGACGTGGACCAGCCGTCCCGCAAGCCGATCCCGGTGGGGACGAACACGGTCGGGCTGGCGGACGCCGGCGGCGCGCTATGGGCGTCGAGCGGCACCTCGGGCCACGGTCAGGTGCGCAGGGTGACGCCGGGCCGGTCGCCCGAGACGGGCAGCCCGATCCCGTTCACCGGCGTGCCGGCGCATCTGCGGGCGGTGGTGGCGGACGGGACGATCTGGCAGCCGATCAAGAATGGCCTGCTGAAGATCCCCGAGCAGGGCGGACAGGCGGTGCCGGTGAGCGGCATCACGTTCACGCCGAGGTCGCTTGAGTTCATCGCCGGCGCTATCTGGGTGACCGACGGGAAGGCCACGCTGTTCCGGGTGCCGGTCACCGGAGCGCCCACGGCGAAGCCCTATCCCGTTCCCGGCGCGGGGTGGATCACCGGCAGCGCGAAGGCGCTGTACATCACGACCACGACCGGCGTCTCGACGATGGACCCGCGGCATCCCTCACCTCCGAAGCCCGTGCCGTTCCTGCAACCGGCGCCGACCCGCATCGCCCTGATCGGGGACATCCTGTGGATGACCTTCTACACACCGAGCGGCACGTCGATGGCGGGCAGCCTGGTCGGCATCGACCTGAAGAATCAGCGCCGGACGACGCCGGCCACGTTCAAGGCCCCCGCCGGCGGCTACCCGACCAAGCTGGTGGACGTGAACAACACGTTCTGGATGACCGTGCTCACCGCGGACAACAAGCCCGGCCTGGAGCCGTTCCGGATCACGGGCGGGTAGTCGGCACAGGGGGCGTCATGGGCATGCAGCCCCGGCTCGAAGATCGGTTCACCGATATCGTCGAGATCCCCCACCGGGGGATGGCCGAGGTCTTCCGCGCAACGCACCTCAAGCTCGATCGCCAGGTGGTCCTCAAGCGGCTCGCGCTCGACCGCGCCGACCCCGGACTGGCAGAACGCTTCCTGGCCGAGGCCAGGATCGTCAGCAACCTGAAACACCTGCACATCGTCGAGGTGTACGACTACTTCGAACTCGACGGGTACGCCTACATCAGCATGGAGTACCTGGAGCACGGCACGCTGCGCCCGTGGGTCGGCAGGCTCAGCGTCGCGCAATTCTGCGGGGTGTTCGAGGCCGTTCTGTCCGGCCTCAACGTCGCCTGGGGTGACCACATCGTGCATCGCGACCTCAAACCGGACAACCTCATGCTGACGGCCAAGGACGATCTCAAGATCGTCGACTTCGGGATCGCCAAGTTGCTGAACGACCCGTCGGCCAGGGGGTACCGCACGGTTGAGGGCACGACGATCGGCACCCCGGAGTACATGGCGCCCGAGCAGGCCGGCGCCGAGGACGTCGGCTGCTGGACAGACCTGTATTCGGCCGGCATCGTGGCCTGGGAGCTGATGGTCGGGCGGGTGCCGTTCACCGGCGACTCCCACATGGCGATCATGCGGCAGCACATCGACCGGGAGGTCCCGCCGGCCCGCTCGGTCAACCCGGGGGTCGATCCGGACATCTCGCGGTGGATCGATCAGATGACCGCGAAGCAGCCGCCCCAGCGGTGGTCGTTCTGCGCGCGGGCCTGGGAGGAGCTCGAGGGCATCGCGGTCGAGCGGCTCGGGCCCGACTGGCGGTCGGCGGCGCGGCTGTCGCCACACGGCGCGCCGGCGGAGGGAGCCGCCCCGCTGGAGAAGGCATCGTTCGCCGTGGACGGGACGAGGGACTGGTCGAGGCCGCCCTCCATCGAGATCCCCAAGACCCGCCGCTGGCCGGCGCTGGCCGGTGTGCTGCTCGGCGGACTGGCGGTGATCGGCGGGGCCGTCGGCTACCTCGAGCTCACGGGCAGCTCGACACCGGCGCCCGCCGTGCCGACCGATGTCCCACGAGCCCAGAACTGGCTGCGCGCGCAGGCCGCCGGCGATGGGTCCCTGTGGATCGCCGACCCTCGCGGCCGCATCCAGGGGCTGGCTGCGAAATCACCGAGCTACGACCTGCCCGACCCGGAAGGGCCGGTGGCAGCCGTGCCGACGGCCGGCGGCACCTGGATCGCCGATCGCGCGGGCGTGAACTTCCTGCCTCACCACGGTCGCCCCATCCCCTTCGTCGACCAGAACATGCTGCTGCTCGCCCAGGCAGGGCCTGACGACGTTGTCGCGGTGGACGCGCGCAGGAAGCTGTGCCTGTACCGGGACGGGGTACGAACCGCGAAATGCGGGGGTCTTCCGTACCCCGTGCTGGGACTCGGCGCAACCGCCAACACGGCGTTCGTGGCCATGCAGACCGCACCGGGGCAGGACGTCGTCGATACCTACTCACTCCAGAGCGACCTCACGACTCCCACCGGGCAGATCCGGCTGGCCCAGCTCGTGCCCCCGGGATCGACACTGGTGCCGGCCGGCGGCGCGTTGTACGTGCCGGTGGCACACGGTGTCGCCGTAGCCGCCCTGCGCTCGGACAGCGAGACCGGCGTCGTGCAACTGGCGCACACGCCGACCAGCCTGGCGATCGCATCTGGCACGGTGTACGCCGCGGTGTATGCCTCGGGAGAGGTGGCGTGGTGGAATCCCGGAGCGCGGAAACCGATCACCGCGAGGGCGACCCGGCCCGTCGCACTGGCGGCCTCGAACGCCGGGATCGAGGTGGTCAGCGCCGACCGCACCCTGGGCCTGCTCGATACAGGTTCACGGCGTGTAGTCCACTCGGGATCCATCGGCGTGGCGGATGGCACGCGTGTCCGGGCTGTGCGATTCAGGAGCCACATCGTGCCGACGCAGTCACCCGCTGGACTCCCCGGCGCGGTGATCTATCTCGCCACCGGCAAACTGACCGCGGCCGGCTATGTCGGCGGGCACACGTACTGGCAGCCGGGGCTGGTGAAACCGGCCGCGCCGCTCACGAGCGATGTGAACGATCTGATGGTGACAGTCCGGGGGACCCCGCACAGGGGGTTCCCAGGAGTCACCGTGAGCGCTGTCTACCGATCATCAGCAGCCGGAACGCCGGTGGCGCGGCTCACGCGCGACGGGCGCTCGATCGTGATCACGACCAGCTGAGTGCCAACTGGCACAAGGTGCGGAAGATCCGGGCCTCCCGAATCGTCGTTGGGTCAGGGCAACGGGCGAAAGGACCGGGTCATGGAACCACCGCAGGGTTTCGACGACGACCATCCCCTCACGGATGGCTACCGCACCTACGCAGGCAGCGGGTCGCCGGTGGACACGGGGCCGCCGGCAGAGCCGGCGCAGCCCTCGCCCGTGCTGATCGAGGAGGCGGTCGAGGAGACGACCGGCACCGCGGTCCCGGCCCACCAGATCGACGACTTCCGGGGCGCGGAGACCGTACCCCCGCAGGCGCCTCCGCCGTGGACGCGACTGACGGGCTACCTCACCGATCCTGGCCGGCAACCGGCGCTGCTCCGCATTCTGATCGGCGCGGCGCTCATTCTGCTGCTCGCCGTCGGCGCGCTGATCGGCAGCACGATCCGCTCGACGAGCAAGGCGGTGGGTGCCATCCTGCCGGCGTCGATCGCGACCCAGGGCATCACCGTCACGCCGACCACGGCCGTGGTGACCGACGGCCCCGGGCACATCATCAGCGTCCGTCTGTCCAACCTGTCGACCATCTCCAGCATCACGGACCCGGAGCAGCCCACGGGGCTGTTTGACGACGGCTCACAGGTGATCGTGTTCGACCACACCAGCATCGAGGGCCTCAACCGCAGAACGCTGCAGCGGCTGTGGGGCACCGCCGGGCATGGTCGCTTCGTCGCGGTCGCCGGGGGACACGGCCATCCGATCGTCGTGGTCGGGCGACACGGCCGCCACGGCACCATGTGCCTGCTGGTCCATCACCAGCTGGCGCACTGCCACGAGCTCGCCTTCGCGCCGTCAGGCGTGGGAGTCGACCGAAACGGCAACGTGTACGTGGTTGACGGCAAGCACGGCCGCATCCTCCGCTACCGACTCCACCACGGACGGTTCAAGCGGCACGGCAAGCCGATCACGCTGCCGCCGGGCCACAACCTGCGAAATCCCATTGTGATCTCCGGCAACAACATCATCATCGCCGACGACAGCTCGGTGTACGTGATCAACTCCACCACCGGCCGCCAGGAGAGCTCGATGGAGTTCGACAGCGCGATCGCCGACATGTGGGTATCGCCGGCCGGCCAGGTGTTCGTCGCCGAGTACCTGACCAATGAGGTGCAGTGGGCGTCGCTGAGCGCTCCTGATCAGCTGCACACGGTGCACATCGACAAGCCCGTTGCACTGGACGGCAACGCGAACGGCGTGTTCGTGCTCACCGAGGGTGACATGGTGGCGCAGATCAATCCCGCGACCGGCCGCATCGTGCAGTCGAGGCAGCTTGCCGTATCGGCCGCCGCGGTCGTGCCGCCGGTGACCGGGGCCATCGACATCACCAGGATCCCGCTGGGCTATGACGTCACCGTCGCCCTCAGCCGGGGGCGGCTGATGCCACAGAGCCTGACCTCGACCGACAATCACATCGCTGACCGGCACGGCGCCGTGCAGGTATGGGAGAGCGGCATCACCGCGACCCAAACGACCGCCAGCAGGTATGGCCTGGTGGTCTCGATGAAGGGGGCGGCGGGTGACGTCATGAACGTCGACATCGCCAACCGCGGGCCGAGCAAGCTCGCGTCGATGGACGAGCACGAGAACCAGAGTCATACCGCCGTTGTGATCACCCTCGGCACGCGTGCACTGCCAAAGCTGGAGCACGTGCCGATGGTCGTCGGGCTGCCCAAAGCGCAGGCCGAGCAGAAGATCACATCCGCGGGGCTTACGGTGGGCCTGATCGTGCTGGCGCACTCGTCGAGCGTGCCCAGGGGCGACGTGATCTCCTCCTCGCCCGTCGCGAACACCCCTCTACGGCACGGCCAGCCGGTCGCCCTGACGGTGTCGGTGGGAGCCGGTACGGGGCCGATCACGACCCGCGTGCCATCGGTCGTGGGCAGGTCACAATCAGCCGCCGAGTCGGCGATCACAGGCGCCCACCTCCACGTGGGCACCGTGACGACCGAGAACAGCACCACCGTCCCGCGCGGCGACGTGATGAGGAGCTCGCCGGCCGCAGGCGTCGTCGTCAAGCAGGGCTCGCCGGTGAACCTGGTGGTGTCGAAAGGCCCGGCCACCGTATCGGTGCCGTGTCTGACCGGCCACATGGAGACCACCGAGATGGCCGCCCTGCGGGCCGCAGGGCTCAACCTCGGAGTGGTGACGATGCAGTACGACAGAAGCCACCCGGGCGTGCTGCTCGGATGCAGCCCGACTGGCTCGCAGCCGATCGGGGCGAAGATCGGCCTGACGGTCTCCGCGGGTTTCCCGCCGGCGCCGTCGATCGACTCGATCTCGACCGACCCGAACAAGATCACGGCGACCGTGTGGTTCTCGGAGAAGGACACTCACGCGACCGTGTGGTGCGAGCTCTTGAACTCGGCCGGAGCAGCGGACTCGGGGCCCGCCGCCTGCAGCAGTCCGTGGACCGTCCCGGTCGACACCTCCGGCGAGGTCAACTGCACCGTGAGCAAGACGTTCGTTCTGTGGGCGACCGATGCCGGGCTCACGACGAACCAGACGAGCCAGGAGTTCCGGTTCACCTGGCCGTGCTGAGGTGATCCAGATGCGGGTGGGGTACGGCCGACCCCGTGGCCCCACCCGCTACGCGTTGTCCAGAACCACGAGCTCGAGACCCGACAGCACGTCCGGGTCGGCAATCAGGTCGACGGCGGTGATGCGGTCGCCGCTCGTGCTGAACCGGTAGACGACGCGCAACTGGCCGTCCTGCACCCACACGGCTGCGGCCGCCCCGGCCAGCAGGGCGGGTTTCGCTCCGCGGGCATACCGCAGGAATCCACCCACAGCCTCCGCCCCCCGGGTCTCGACGGCCGCCCCCAGCTCCACGGCCCGCCGGTCGGCCCGCAGCACCACATCGGGATCGAGCAGCGCGAGCAGCGCCTCGAAGTCGCCGTTGCGAGCAGCCACCAGGAAGGCGTCGACCAGCTCGGCCTGACGCACCCGGTCGGGCTCACCGGCGGCGTCGTGGTGCTGCACGCGCGCACGTGCGCGGCTCGCCAGCTGCCGGGTCGCCGGCGTGCTGCGATCGACGATCGGGGCGATCTCGTCGAACGGCACCGCGAACACGTCGTGCAGCACGAACGCGACCCGCTCGGCGGGGGTCAGGCTGTCCAGCACGACCATCAGCGCCAGGCCGACCGAATCGGCCAGCACCGCCTGGTACTGGGGATCGGCGTCGGCCTCCTCCGCCGCCTGCTCGGGTGCGGGCTCGCCGACCGTCTGCGGCCGTGACCGGCGGGCCTGCAGCATGTTCAGGCACACGCGCGAGACGACCGTGGTCAGCCATCCGGCAAGGTTGTCCACATCGCTGGTGTCCGCACGGCTGAAGCGAAGCCAGGCGTCCTGCACCGCATCCTCCGCCTCGCCGGGCGAGCCGAGAATCCGAGCCGCGATCGCCGTCAGACGCTGCCGGTGTTCCTCGAACCGCTCGGCCGGCCAGCTGGAATCGTTCGTGGCCACGCTCTCCTCCCTTCGTGGTCACCACGATGACCGCTCACACAGCCGAAGTGTGACGGAGATAGCGACTGGACCGGCCAGGCGCCGGAATCGGGGCCAGGCCCCCGGGGCCCGGCCCTGAGGAGCGCCCGGTAGGCGCAGCGGCGCTGCTCAGGCGGCGGACAGCAGGTTGAGCTGCCAGGACACTCCGAAGCGATCGTTCAGCCACGCGAACCGCGGGCTGAAGTCGTACTCCTGAAGCGGCATCAGGATCGCCCCGCCGTCGGCCAGCAGCGCGAAGGCCCGGTCGAGCTCGCCGGCGTCGTCGAAGTCGACGGTCAGCGAGATCGCCGGGGTGAACGTGAAGCGGTGGTCCGCCGCGCTGTCCATGGCCACCAGGTCGCGGCCGGCCACGGTGAACCACGCCCGCCTGACGCCGCGCTCCTGGGCGTCCGGCGCGAACCGCTCGATCTCCACGATGCGGGCGTCGTCGAACGCCGACACGTACAGCTCCATCGCCTCCTCGGCCCTCCCGCACTGGTCGCCCACGAACATCAGACAGGTGGCGATGCGCTGCACGGCTCGTCCTCCTTCGTCACATTCCTCCGCCGCGGTGGGTCATGGGACCACACGCGAAAAGGAGGACACGATGAGAGTGTTCGTCGCCGGAGCGAGCGGGGCCATCGGCTCCACGCTCGTCCCGCAACTCATCCAGCATGGTCACGATGTGACCGGAACATACAGGTCGCCGGGAAATCGGGAACGGGTCGCGGCCATGGGCGCGAGGCCGGTCGCGCTCGACCTGCTCGACACGCGGGCAGTCCGCGAGGCGGTGCTCGAGGCGCGCCCCGAGGCGATCGTGCATCAGGCCACCGCACTCGCGAACATGAAGTGGTCGAGGAAGCTCGACCGCGCGTTTGCCGCCACCAACCGGCTGCGCACGGAGGGCACCGACGCGCTGCTGGCTGCGGCCAAGGAGGCGGGGGTGCGGCGGTTCGTCGCGCAGAGCTTCGCCAGCCTGCGGTACATCCGCGACGGCGGCCCGGTGAAGACCGAGGACGACCCGCTCGACCCCAACCCGCCGCGCGGGTCGGAGCAGAGCAACGCAGCCATGCGCCACCTCGAGGACGCCGTGACGACCGCGAACGGTGTCGCCCTCCGGTACGGCGGCTTCTACGGCGCCGACAGCGACGCCCTGCCGGCGATGATCCGCAAGCGGCAGTTCCCGATCGTCGGCAACGGCGGCGGCGTGTGGTCGTTCATTCACCTCGAGGACGCCGCGGCCGCGACCGTGCTCGCGCTGGAGCGCAGCGCCGAGGGCATCTACAACATCGTGGACGACGAGCCCGCCCCGGTGCGGGACTGGCTGCCGTATGCATCGGACATCCTCGGCGCCAAGCCGCCGCGACACTTCCCGCTGTGGATCGCACGGCTGGCGGCAGGCGAGGGTGCGGCGATCATGGGCGTCGAGGCGCGCGGCGCGTCGAACGCCAAGGCCAAGCGCGAGCTCGGCTGGACGCTGCGCTATCCGAGCTGGCGGGAGGGCTTCCGGGCGGTGTACGGGACGAGTACCGACGCCGGACGGCCGCTGCCGAGATTGAGCCGGTCGCCGGCCGGGTAGCCAGTGGGCACTCGACGTCCCGCCAGAAGGAGGAACCGCCATGCCGGCCAAGGTCAGCGATCCCCATGAACTGTTCGTCCATGAACTTCGGACGGCGTTGGGCATGGAGCGACAGATCATCGCCATGCTGCCCACGATGAAGCGAGAGGTGCACGATCCCGAGCTGAGCCAGGCCATCGAGCGTCACCTGGCAGAGACTCGCACGCACGCCGAGCGCCTGGAGCAGGCGCTCCAGCAGCTCGGCGAGCCTGGCGGCGCCACTCCCTCCAAGGCCCTCGAGGGACTGGAACTCGATCACAAGACGTTTGCTGGCCAGGCAGCGGACGACATCACGACGGATGTGCTCGACCTGGAGGCGATCGGCGCCGCGGGCCGCGTCGAGCATCTCGAGATCGCGGCCTACGAGTCGCTGATCAGCCTGTCCGAGGCCGTCGGTCAGGCACAACTCGTGCCGCTTCTGCGGAGCACGCTGCGCGAGGAGGAGCGGATGCTCGCCACCGGCGCGAAGATCAGCGAGCGGATCGGCCGGGCGCCCGCCGGATCCACGCGATAGACGGGCAGGAGCCCTTCCCAGGATGCCGCGCGACGCTCTGCTCCTGATCGACCTGTTCACGGACTTCGATCCGTCAGGCGCAGGGCGTCTCGCGGAGAGCCTGGTCGACGCGGCGCCGCACATCCGCCGTGCGATCGACCACGCGCACACCCATCGGCTGCCGGTGATCTACGTGAGCGACGCCGGCGGCGACTGGAGCGGCGAGCGTTCGGCGTTCGTCGAACGGGCCATGCACAGCGCACCGGCCGCCCTGGCCGACCTGGTGCCCACGCCGGGCGACGCGTTCCTGTACAAGCCCGGCTACTCCGCGTTCCGGTACACCGCCCTCGAGATGGTGCTCAGCGAGGGTGGCGTCGAGCGGGTGATGCTGGCCGGTGCCGCCACGGAGATGTGCATCACGCAGAGTGCCATCGATGCCCGGGAGACGGGGCTGAAGGTGACCGTCCTGCGCGACGCGTGCGCGCATCAGGACCCCGACCTCGCGGAGATCAGCCTGCGCTATCTGAGCGAGATCGCCGGGGCGTTCGTCTCGGACGTCGAGGAGTGGCTGGCCGAGAGCCTGACCGGCACGCGCCGGTAGGGCGGCGCCCCCGCCCGGCTGTCATGCCCACCACAGGCCACCGGCCAGCACCATCACCCACACCACGACGCCGACCACGGGCCACGCGGCCGAGGGAACCCGCCGATGCGCATCCGCCGGCGCCTCGATCTGGTGGACGTGGACATCCGCGAGATGCGGCGGCGCGTCCGTGAACTCCACGCCGCCGCAGATCGGGCACCGCGCCGGCGTCCAGCCGGTCGTCCGAAACTCCCCGCACCGCCTGCAAACCCGATCCACGCCCCCTACCCTCCCGTCGCTCGATCACGTCAATCGTACGAGCCGATGGAAGACCCACAAGATGCGGTCCTGAAGATCTCTGCGTTGCAGGGCGATCGGCACCATGATAGGGTGTCAGACATCAGACATTCGCCACCGAGAGGGTGTCAGACAGACCCTAGATTGGGATGGGACGGGCCGAAATGAACACGCGGTACTCGAACAACCCCTTGTTCCAGGCGGTGCCCCTCCAGCGGGGGCGCGGCCTTCGACTGGTTGGAGAGCTCGATCTGTCCACGGTGGGCGATCTGCGCGGGATGCTGGCCACGCTACCCCACGGCGCCGACGTGGTCACGCTCGACCTCGCTGACCTCTCTTTCATGGACTCGAGCGGGCTGCGCGCAGTCGTGGAATACGCGGGAACGCTGAACGGCGCGGGACCGCTCGTGCTGGACAACGTGCCTGGACACATCCGCCGGCTGCTGGCGCTCACCGGCGTCGACGGAACACCCCACATCGAGGTTCGCGAGGCCTGAGAGTGGCTGAGGTGGTCTCCCTTGGGGATCGGCTGAAGCAGCGCCGAGCGGAACTCGGGCTGAGCCAGGCGCAGGCCGCGCGGGAGCTTGACGTCGCGCGCACCGCCTATCGGTTGTGGGAGATGGAGGTCGCGAGGCCGGCCCCCGATCGCTGGCGGCTGCTGTCTCGATGGCTCGGCATCTCGGTCACCACGATGCTGCTCGCGGATGAGCTGATCTCGGAAGCGGAGGCCGCGGCGAGCGGGATCACCGAGGCGCGGTTCGGCAGCACAGGACGGGACTGGGACACGGTTGGCGCCGCCGGTCAGGGCGACTTCTTCCAGCAGGGTCGTGCACTGATCGAGGACGGCGTCGGCTCCGGGTCGATCAGCCCTGCACAGGCGGACGAGCTGCGCGTCGTGCTCGCACGGCTGGAGGCCGAGCGCCGGCGCGTCGCTACCGTGGAGTGGGCGGCGGGTGAGCTGCGAAAGGCATTCCCGGCGAATCAGCGGACGCCCAGCGCTGCCCGCGAGGCCGTCCTGCTGATCGCGGCCGACATCCCCATCGACGCACTCGAAACCGCCCGCCTGCTCACCAGCGAGCTCGTCACCAACAGCGTCAAGTACGGCCCGCCCGCGCCGGCGAGCATCGACCTCTTCATCCAGGTCTCGCGCGACCGCATCCGCGTCGAGGTCTCGGATGCGGCGGACGCAACGCCGCAGCTGCGACAGCCCGACAACAACGGCGGCTATGGCCTCACGCTGGTCGAGGCGCTCTCCACCCGATGGGCCACCATCCGAGAGCACGATCACAACCTCACCTGGTTCGAGCTCGATCTCCCATCACCCGGCGCGTAACGATCCCGGAACGCTCGCCGGCCGCGGGCCCACCCAGGGGCCAGGCCCCGGTTCTTCGGCGTCCAAAAAGCGGTGTCAGGCACCGTCACAAACCCCGTGACGGATGCCAGACACTTCCGCAACGGGGCCTGGCCCCGATTCGCGGCGGCTGACCGGCAGCGGCTGGCAGAATGTCGCCGGTGGCGAAGACGCAGTACTTCACGGCGACCAGCATGGACGGGTTCATCGCCGACCAGCAGAACTCGCTCGACTGGCTGTTCGAGGTCGAGCGCGACGAGTCGGCGGCCGACACCTCCTTCTCCGGTTTCTTCGCGGGCCTCGGTGCGATGGCGATGGGCCGCACGACGTACGAATGGGTGCTGGAGCATGAGCAACTGCTCGAGAATCCAGACAAGTGGCGCGGCTACTACGGCGACACCCCGTGCTGGGTGTTCACGCACCGAGACCTGCCGCCCATTCCCGGGGTGAGCGTGTCGTTCGTGCACGGCGACGTGGCCCCGGTGCACGAGGAGATGACGCGGGCCGCGGGCGGGAAGAACATCTGGCTGGCCGGCGGCGGCGACCTGGTCGGGCAGTTCGCGGATGCGGGCCTGCTGGACGAGATCCTGCTCCACCTCGCGCCGGTCACTCTGGGAGGCGGCGCGCCGCTGCTGCCCCGGCGGCTGACCTCGTCACGGCTAGAGCTGACCGACGTCGCGCGCGACCGGCAGTTCGTGCGGATCACCTACAGCGTCCGCCGCAGCGCGGGCTGAGGGACGCGAGAGTGAACGTCCCAGCCGACGGTGGCTGCTCATGCGGCGAGATCCGCTACCGGCTCACCTCCGAGCCTCTGGTCGTGCACTGCTGCCACTGCCTCAACTGCCAGCGCCAGACCGGCAGTGCATTCGTCATCAACGTGCTGATCGAGACCGACCGCGTGGAGCTCCTGTCAGGCGAGCCGCGCCCGGTCGACGTCCCGCGCGACGACGGCACAGCGCAGAAGATCTACCGGTGCCCAACCTGCCAGATCGCGGTCTACAGCGACTACGGGCGGCCGGACGTCCGGTTCGTCCGGGCCGGCACGCTGGACGACCCGTCGCAGGTGACGCCGGACGTCCACATCTTCACCCGCTCGAAGCTCCCCTGGATCACGCTGCCCGAGCCGGCACCCGCGTTCGAGGTGTATTACGACCGCAACGCCGTGTGGACGCGCGAGAGCCTCGACCGTATCGAAGCAGTCGAGCGCGCGGCCCGAGGCTGACTACCTGCTCCGCTGGTCGAGCTCGGCCAGGCGGACGTGCGCGAGCTGGACGGCGATGCTGCCGGAGCCGACTGCCGAGGCCACCCGCTTCACGGCTCCGTGGCGGACGTCGCCGGCGGCGAACACGCCCGGCAGGCTGGTCTCCTGGAGCATGGGCGGCCGCTGCAGGGCCCAGCTGCCGTCGCGCCCGGCGATGTCGGCGCCGGTCAGCACGTATCCCAGCTCGTCGCGGGCCACCGCGCAGTGCAGCCAGTCCGTGTGCGGATCCGCTCCGATCATCACGTACAGCGCATCCGCCTCGACCTGCTCGGTCGAGCCGGCGGCGTTGTCGCGCAGGGTCAGCCCTGTCAGCCGTGTGTGGCCGGCCACCCCGATCACCTCGGTGCGCAGGCACAGGCGGATGTTCGGGATGTCCTCCAGCGCGCGCACGAGATAGTCCGACATGCTCGTCCCGAGCCGGTCACCGCGGACGAGCAGCGTCACGTCGGCCCCGGACTCGGCAAGGTGGACGGCGGCCTGACCGGCGGAGTTCCCGGCGCCCACGACGAAAGCCCGCGTCCCCGGGGCGGTGCCGGCGTCGGCCAGCGCGGCGCCGTAGAAGACGCCCGCCCCGACCAGATCATCGAGCGACGGGATGTCCAGCCGGCGCCAGGTGACGCCGGTGGCGACGATCACGGTGCGGGCCCTGATCGCCTCCCCGCCGTCCAGCGTGAGCACATGCTGGCCGAACTCGGACGACAGACCGGTCGCACGCCGCGAGAGCACGAACCTGGCGCCGAAGAACCATGCCTGCTCCAGCGCGCGGCTGGTCAGGTCGCGGCCGGACAGCCCGGTCGGGAAGCCGAGGTAGTTGCGGATGCGTGAGCTCGTGCCGGCCTGGCCGCCGGGAAGCCCCTCGTCGATGACGACGGTCGCCAGCCCCTCCGACGCGCCGTACACGGCCGCCGCCAGCCCCGCCGGCCCACCGCCGACGATCGCCAGGTCCCAGTCCATCGCCTCCGGCTCGGTCGAGAACCCGAGCGACTGCATGATCCGCGCCGGGGATGGGTCGGAGAGCACGGTACCGCTGGTCTGGAACTCGACGATGGGCAGGCTGGAGTCCGACAGGCCCTCGCGCAGCATCAGATCCCGCCCCTCGGCGGACGCCGGCGAGTAGATCCCGAGCGGGATCCCGACCTGCGTGAACAGCCGGCGCAGCTCGTGCGCGCGGCGCTCCCACTCGTCGCCCACGATCCGCACCACCTCCGCGGCCGGGCGCTGGGAGGCCTCCCAGTCGGACAGCACCTCCACCACCGGCAGGTACAGCCAGCGCTCCCGGGGGCCCCAGGGCACGAACAGGTACGACTCGGCCTGCCCGGTGCGCATCGCCTCCACCGCCGGGTGGGCGTTTCGCCACTCGCCGCGTCCGAGCAGCACGATCCGCCTCGCATGCGGATGCAGGTCGCGCACCGCGCTGCGAAACTCCGCGCCGCCGCAGGCCTCGGTGTCCGCGCTGAACACTACGGCCACCGGGTTGCCGGCCTGCTGGTGGCCTTCGAGAGCGCGAAGCGCCCCCGGCGCGGCGGCGTGCGCCTCGAGCTCGTAGTGCGCCCCGAAACGCTCGCCCAGGTCGCGCTCGAGACGGCCCCGGACGTCCGCGTCGTCATGCACGATGCTGAGGATCGGCTTGGCTGGCGTGACGCTGATCCTAGCCAAGGTCGCGGAGCGGTTAGGCCGCCCTCAGTGCGCAGCCCGGGCCGGCGCGGCCGACCACGCTGGTCGCGGACCGCTGATCTCACCAGACGATGACCGCGCCGGTCACGGCGCGGTCATCGCCAGCGTGCGGACGCCGCTGCCTGGGCGGGGTCGGGCGAAGTCGCGGCGCCGGTGATCAGCCGCTCGCGGTCGAACAGCTGCGACACGACCTTCCACGCGCCGATGTCGATGGCCAGCAGCGCCACCGCGATGCCGGCCACCAGCGGCACGCTGGGGGTGATGACCTGGAACGAGATCAGCGAGGTGAACCCGAGCAGCGGCAGCCCGGCCAGCGT
>JBQCGJ010000112.1:0-7708 GCA_051955775.1 Gaiellales bacterium
AGCTCGTTCCAGATCACCATGCCCCGCGGGTGCCAGAACGGCGCGCCGGGCGACGATTCGGCCGTGTGGTAGAGATCGAGCTCGCGGCCCAGCCGGCGGTGGTCCCGGCGGCGCGCCTCCTCCAGCCGGTGCAGGTGCTCATCGAGGTCGGCCTGGCGGAAGAACGCGGTGCCGTAGATACGCGTCAGCATCGGGTTGGCCGAGTCGCCGCGCCAGTACGCCCCGGCGGTCGAAAGCAGCTTGAACGCCTTGATCGGCCCCGTCGTCTGCAGGTGTGGGCCGCGGCACAGATCCTCGAAGCCGTCCTGGGTGTACAGACTGATGTCGCCGTCCTGCAGCCCCTCCACCAGCTCCAGCTTGTACGGCTGCTGCTGCGATCGGTAGCGCGCCTCCAGCTCCTCCTTGGGCACGCCGTCGGTGCGTACGAACTCGTGCTCCGAACCGAGGATGCGGCGCATCTCCTGCTCGATCCGCTCCAGGTCGTCGGACGAGATCGGCTCGGGGAACTCGAAGTCGTAGTAGAAGCCGTCCTCGATGGCGGGGCCGATCGCCACCTTCGCCTGCG
Source organism: Gaiellales bacterium (assembly GCA_051955775.1). Classification (GTDB taxonomy): domain Bacteria; phylum Actinomycetota; class Thermoleophilia; order Gaiellales; family JAICJC01; genus DASUHT01. Next base: position 566 of record JBQCGJ010000112.1, read on the forward strand.
GCCACAAATGCAGCACGGCCTCGGCCATCACGTGCGCGGTGGAGTGGCGCAGCACCGCCAGCGACTGCGGGTCGCGGTCGGTCAGGATACGCACCCGCGCCCCCTCCGGCAGCGGCAGGCGCAGGTCGCGCAGATCGCCGTTCACCTCCACGGCAACGGCCGCGCGGGCCAGTCGCTCGCCGACCGCCGAGGCGGCATCCAGCCCGCTGGCGCCGTCCGAGAGCTCGAGCGAGGTGTCGTCGGGAAGCACGATGTGCATGCTGCGCCGCAGCATACAAAGCGGCGCCGGCGGGCCGATTCGCGGGTCTCACTGGTACGCTCGGTGTGTGGACACGCTTGCCGTGGTGCTGATGCTGGCCCTGGTGGGGGCCGTCGTGGCGCTCGCGCGGGAGCGCCGGGCGGGCCGGCAGGAGGTTGCGCGCGAGATCCAGCGGCTGTCCCGCGAGACGGCGCCCCGGTACGAGCTGTCTGAGGCGCTGGCGTCGCGAGACGCGCTGCTCACCGGGCTCGACTCGCCGGCGCTGGTGTTCGCGGCCGACGGCACGCTGATGCGTGCCAACCCGGCCGCGCGCAGTCAGATCCCCGACGTGCTGGCGAACCCGGACGGCAGCCAATTGGCGGCGGCGGTTCTCGGCTGCATCGAGTCCGGCCAGGCGCGGTCGGCCGAGGTGACGGTGTACACCCCCGAACGGCGGCGGTTCCAGGCCATCGTGCGCCCCTACAGCACGCGCCACGGGCAGGCATGCGTCGCGCTGCTGTCGGAGTCGAGCGAGCGCGACGACTACCGCGACGCGCGGCGGTTGTTCTCGGCCGGCGTGTCGCACGAGCTGCGCACTCCGCTGGCCCGCATCCTGGCTCTGGTGGACACGCTCGCCCTGCCGCTGGACGATGGGGAGCGGCTGGCGGCCATCGATCAGGCCCGGGCCGAGGTGGACGCGATGCGCGAGCTGATCGAGGACATGATCCTGCTCGTCCGCCTGGAGAGCCACGAACTGACGGGAGCGGGCGACCGCACCGACATCACCACGGCGGTGGAGAGCTGCGTCGAGCGGCACCGTCAAGCCGCGCTGAACCGCGAGATGGAGCTGGCCGGCGACGCCACCCGAGGGCTGGTGGTGGCGGTCAATGCCCGCCTGCTCGATGTCGTGCTGGACAACCTGGTCACCAACGCCATCCGCCACGCCGGACCGGGCGCGCGGATCGATGTGCGGGCGCGCGGGCTAGCCGGCGCGGTCGAGCTGGTGGTGCACGACACCGGAGTGGGCATCCCGGCCGATCACATCGACCACGTGTTCGAGCGGTTCTACCGGGTCGAGCACGCCCGGTCGACGCCGGGCACCGGGCTGGGCCTGGCGATCGTCAAGCACATCGCCGAGGAGTACGGCGGACGCGCCACCGCCGAGTCGGTGCCCGGCGCGGGCACCATCATGCGGATCAAGCTGCCCGCGCCGGCCGCGATGGAGACGCAGGCCCGGCTGGCCGGCGAGGCCAGCTCGTCATAGAGCGCTATCTCGCCTCGACGGCCTTGGGCAGCGGGTCGAACCGGTAGCCGACGCTGTAGTGCGTCTGGATGTACGTGTGCGACCGCGAGCGGCGGTCGAGCTTCGCCCGCAGCTTGCGCACGCATACGTCGACGGTACGGTCGCGATGCCGGTACGGCGTGCCCCACACCCGCTGCTGGAGCTGATCGCGGGTGAGCGCCCGCCCGGACTCGCTCGCCAGCACCGACAACAGCCGGAACTCCGTGCGCGTGAGGCCGGCGTCCTCACCGTCGAGCAGGGCCATGTGCAGGTTTGGATCGATCACCAGCCCGGGCGCCACGATCCGCTCGGCGCCCTCGGGCTGCGCCATGCCCGACCGCCGCAGCGCCGCCTCCACCCTGGCCACGAGCTCGCGCATGCCGAACGGCTTGGCCAGGTAGTCGTCGCCGCCGATGCGCAGGGCGTGCACCTTGTCGTGCTCGGAGGCGCGCGCCGACACGTTGATGATGGGGATGGTGATCCCCTCGGCGCGCAGGTCCTCGGTGATCCGCCAGCCGTCGATGCCCGGCAGCATGAGATCCACGATCGCGATGTCGGGCCGCTCGAAGCGCAGCTTCTTGAGCGCGCGCTCGCCGTCCTCGACCACCTCGACCGCCAGACCGGCCCGCCTGAGGTGGGTGGCCATCGCATTTGCGATCACGCGGTCGTCTTCGACGATCAGCACTCTGGCCATCTGCTGAGCAGATTACCCGTGCCGGGCCGAAAAGAGGCGCACGCGCAGAAACGGTTAAAAGGATTCGCCGCCCCGGCTTGCCTTTCGTCCCCCGGTCGAACGGACTTTCGAGTCGCCTCTACTGCCCGTCCGCCCGGCTTCAGTCTACTCGGCTGCCCTGAGCGGCGCAGTAGTCACGCTACGTAACCACACGCCCGGAGTCAAGCAGGGAAATCCCGCAAATTGCGAATTTCTGGAAAAAGTCGGGTCACACTCCGGCCCGATCGAGCACCGTGCGGTCGAGGTCATAGCTGAGCAGCGCACGGGCCGCAGCTGGGTCGAGCCACCGCACCTCGTCCACGTCAGCCTCCGGATCGCCGGCCTCGTGCAGCGGCCGCATCAGATACCAGCGTACGGTCTTGGGCATCCCGCGCGCCTCGTACGAGACGGTGCCCAGGTCGCGCTCCACCTCCACGCTCCATCCCGTCTCCTCGAGCACCTCGCGCAGGGCCGCGGCGTGGTCGTCCTCGCCCTGCTCCAGCTTCCCCTTGGGCAGCGTCCAGTCGTGGCGATGCGGACGGTGCACGACCGCGACCAGGCCATCGCGCAGCACGACCCCGCCCGCGGCACGGATCATCGCGCCGCCTACGTGCGGCGGCGGGCGGCCAGGATGCCCGCCATCCAGAACGCCAGGCCCACCCCGCCCACCAGCACCGCCACGATGCCTCCGAAGATCCACGTGATGCCGCGGTCGCCGCCGACAAGCGCGCCGACCGCAATCATGGCGATGCCGAGCACCCCCAGCGCCTGGGTGACGACGAATGGACCGGGCAGGCCGGCGGGGGTGATGGGCGCCCCTGAGCTCAGCCGGCCGGGGTCCTGGCTGTCCTTGCGGCGGCTGCGAACCGCCAGCCCGATGATGCCGCCGAACACCGCCAGGAAGTAGATGACCTGGGACCAGAAGTCGCCCGCCACGTCCACCAGGTAGGTGAACACGATGATCAGGCCCACTGCGGCCGCGGTGCCCACGATCGCGAACCCCACACTGGTGGCCCACGTGTAGACGGGCGGTGTGCGGTTGTCCGTCGTCACGATGCGCGGAGGTTACACGGTGTCGCGGCGGCCGCGGGACGCCGCGACTACGGTGTACGTCGTGGTCGACGTGCTGACGGAGATCGAGATCTCACGGCCGCGCCGGGAGGTGGCGGCCTATGCCTGCGACCCGGGCAACGCCACGTCGTGGTACCGGAACATCGAACGTGCCGAGACGACGACGCCACCGCCGCTGGCGGTCGGTTCGCGGATCGAGTTCGAGGCGGCGTTCATGGGCCGGCGAATGGCCTATACGTACGAGGTGCGCGAACTGGTCGAGGGGGAACGGCTGGTGATGAGCACCGCGGACGGGCCGTTCCCCATGGAGACCACCTACGAGTTCTCGGACGCCGGCGACGGCGGAACCCGCATGACGCTTCGAAACCGCGGCGAGCCGTCCGGGTTCTCCCGCGCCGCAGGCCCGCTGATGGCCCGCTCGATGCGGCGCACGAACCGCCGCGACCTGGCCGATCTGAAACGCCTGCTGGAGGGCTGACGGACGGTGAGATCGCGGGGACCGTTCGGTGTACGCAACCCGGGGAGGCTCTAGGCTTCAGCGATCGTCGGTCATCCACCCAGGAGGTGGCAGTTGTGAACGTGCGTACCCTGCAGGAGCCGTTGAAGGAGGGCTACCGCCGCGATCCGCAGTCGAGCCGGATCACGCTCACCGCGCGCGGTGGCGGCGGCGACGGGCCAATCGCATGCTCGGTGGACCTCGGCCGGGCCGTGTACGAGGCCCAGGCTCATGCCGGAGTCGGCGGTGCAGGGACGGCGGCCTGCTCGGGCGACCTTCTGCTGGGGGCGCTGGCCGCCTGCGCGCAGCTCACCTGCCAGATGGTGGCCGACGCCATGGGGCTCGAGGTGCGCAGCATCGACGTCACCGTGGAGGGCGACCTGGATCTGCAGGGCACGCTCGGCATCAACCGCGAGGTCCCCGTCGGCTTCTCCGAGATCCGTACCCGGTTCGCGATCGACGCGCCCGGGGCGACCTCCGAGGAGCTCGACTCGCTGCGCCGCAAGACCGAGCGCTACTGCGTGGTGATGCAGACGCTGAGCACCCCGCCGGCCCTCACCACGACCTGGGACTGAGCTCGAGCAGCGGCGCCCGGCAGGACGGCGGATGCCGACACTGAGGCACCTGGTATTGCTGGGTGCGACCTACACACCGCGGATGTCCAGCGGCCGGGCGGAGTCGGCGCTGTATCTGATCGGCATCCTCGCGTGCGCGCTGGGCCTGCTGGCGTGGCTGCTGTGGAAGAGCCTGAACTCGGAGCGCAGCGCGGCCGGCTGCTGGCATGAGTGGGACGAGCCGTTCGAGGACGGGTGGGGCAAGCGGCATCGCAACTGCAAGCGGTGCGGATTCCAGCAGCACGAGCGCATCGACGGAACCTGGCGGTAGCCCCGGGGCCGCCAGGGCAACGGCGTCCCGATCGCGGCAGTGGAGGCCGACCAGACCGGCACTACCACGCTCGGCAAACGCGTCATCGACCACTCGTTCCAGTTGCCGCTGCAGATCGCCTGGACTCCCAGTCGGTGTGTCAGCTGACGGGTGGCGGGTCGCCGTGGATCGTCGAGGCCACGGCGGGATCCCAGTCACACACCTCGCACGCGTGCCGCGTCACCGACCGCGCGAACTCGAGCGCCGTCGCGTGCGGATCCGGCGTGGAGAGCGCGTCGTTCCAATCCAGCAGGAACTCGCCGAGCGTGGAGTCGAAGCGGCCCGGTGAGACGTCCGTGTCCGCCAGACCGTCGGGCGCAGGGAATGCGTAGCCGTAGAACGCCGAACGGGGATTGCGGGGATCGCCAGGCCACCAGCCGATCTCGATCACCTGCGCGTCCATCGAGTTGCGGCGGATGAAGTCCTCGCCCGGCGGGTCGACCGCGACCCCCGAGAACATGTTGACGGCCAGGTCGAACGACCCCCACCAGGCGTTGACCGGGCTGGAGCGGCCCCGGAACGGAGCACGGAACTCGGCCAGAACCAACGCAGCGCGCGTGGCGGCGGCGAAGTACCTCGCCACGGCGCCGGTGTCGTAGCTGGCGTGCTCGGTGTCCTCGTCGAGCGGGATCGTCCACCACACCTCCTGCGGATCGGGATGGATCTCGACCCCTCCAGCCAGCCGCTCGACCTGCTCGAGCACCGCCCGAGTCACCTCGCCCACGGGTCGATCCGGCGTCAGCGAAACGGCGCCCTCGCGGCCGTCGCTGTGCTCCAGCCGCACCTCATGAGCGTGCAGGTCGATCGCGACCACGAATGCGCCGGAGCCGTCAGGCGCCGGCAGTGGAAGCGTCTCCCAGCCTCGCGCCGTCAGTCGCAACGCCCCGTGTTGGAGCTGGGGCTGCGGCGGGGCGAGAGCGGTCGCGATCTTGCCCACCACCTGCGTGTGCGCGTGGAGCGTGTCGCATGTTGCGCTCCACTCCGGGTAGTCCAGGGATGGCCAGCTGCGTGCCCGCTCCGCCACCCCGCCATCTTGCCACAGCTTTGCTGACCTGCAAACTGCGAAACTGTCAGCACAGATCGAACGGCGCGCTCAACTCCCTGAGTGCAGGTGCGGTGGTGCGACTATCACGTACTGTCAGGCGGGTCGGTCCGCTTCCAGCCACCACCACGCGAGGATGCCGACGGTGATGGGCCACGAGACGGCCCAGGCCAGGAAGCGGGCGATCGCTGATGGGAACGGATTCACTGGAGACTCCTACGGGACGTGGGCAATGACCCCCGGAGTCTCGATCCGACCGGCCGGGCGCGCAGTGCGGCAGCCCGGCGAGTGAGGGTCGGGTTAGCCACACTGTGCCCGGTCCATAGCAGCCGGCCTGAGCGCAGCACCCAGGAAGAAGACGAAAACCCCCGGATTACCAGGGGTTTTCTGAGGTGGGCGGTACTGGGCTCGGAAACCGAGCGCTCAGCAAGGTTGTAGGCTGGACACCCCGTCCGAGAAGGGAGCGCCGCCATGAGCAAGTTGACCGAGCGGACGAACGAGGCAGACATCGCCGCGGTGACAGAGGTGGTACACACCTACTACGACGGGATGGTGACGGCCGACGAGGTGAAGCTCGCCCGTGCGTTTCACCCGGACGCCCGCCTCGTCGGCAACAACCAAGGAAAGCTGATGTGGCAGACTCTCGAGGAGTTTGTCGAGGAGTGCAAGGAGGCGGCAGGCCATGCGGGAGCCTACGCGTGGCGGATCGACCTCCTGTCTTTCGAAGGCGACACGGCACTGGTCAGGCTCGGTGACCAATTCGCGGGCGACTGGTACAGCGACGACCTATCAATGCTTCGGATCGACGGCACTTGGCGCATCGTCCACAAGACGTGGTATGTCCATCCCGCGGGGGCGGCCGAGACGCAATAAGCCGGGCATCCGACTCGGATGGTTCGGCACTCGCCCGCGCCGCCAGCTTGCGTGACCGAACCGCGTGGTCACGCAGTTCTACTACCGGCCGAACCCAGAGTCGAGCAGCTTCCGGGTGATCTCGGCCCGGTGGGTTGCGCTGAGACCGGCGTACATCGTCATCGTGACGCCGGGGTTCGCGTGGCGGGCAAGCTCCGCCGCCTCGACCGGCGTCAGCCCGTTCGCCAGCGCGAGCGCGACGAGGCTGTGACGTAGATCGTGCAGGCCGACGCGCGAACCCCTCGTGGCCGCTCCAAACCGGCCAAACCGTCTTCAGGGCTGAGAACGGCGTACTCTCGGGCGGGCCCGGAAACCGCTCAACCATGCGGCTTCCGGGGGAATGGGCGGTACTGGGCTCGAACCAGTGACCCCCAGCTTGTCGAGCTGGTGCTCTCCCAACTGAGCTAACCGCCCCTGGAACCGTCGAATCCTGCGACCCACAAGGATACCGGCTCGACCAGCCAGC
>JBQCGJ010000113.1:0-2876 GCA_051955775.1 Gaiellales bacterium
ACCGGCCCAGTCAGGCCGGGGCGGCAATGCTGAGCCCGGCTAGCATGCCTGCATGAACGTCGTCTTCGTCGAGCCGTTCTTTCCCTCCAACCAGCGTCAGTTCCCCCGCGCGCTGGCCGAGGCCGGGGCGACGGTGATCGGCATCGGCGAGTATCCCGCCGACGCGCTGGATGATCAGCTCAAGGGCTGGCTGCATCACTACGAGCGGGTGCCGTCGGTCACCGACGTGGAGGCGATCACACGCGCGGTCCGGTGGGTGCAGGACAAGCTGTGGGTGGACCGGCTCGAGGCAACGATCGAGGCGCACACCCTGGCGGCGGCGCAGGTAAGGGAGACGTGCACGATCCCGGGCACGTCGGTGCGGACGGCCTGGCTGTGCCGGGACAAGCCTTCGATGAAGCAGGTGCTGCGCGAGGCGGGCGTGCCGACAGCGGCCTCCGCCGCGGTCGGCAGCGCCGCCGAGGCACGAGCGTTCGCCGGGCAGGTTGGCTTCCCGCTGATCCTCAAGCCGCGCAGCGGCGCCGGCGCGGCGGGCACGATGCGTGCCGACAGCGCCGCCGACCTCGACCACGCCCTGGGGGTCTTCGGCGGCGAGGGCGTGGAGTCGATTGCCGTGGAGGAGTTCATCGAGGGCCACGAAGGCTTCCACGACACGATCACGGTCAACGGCCAGGTGGCGCTGGACTTCGCGTCGCACTACTACCCGAACGTTCTCGAGGCCATGCGGACCAGGTGGGTCTCGCCGGAGTTCATCTCGACCAACCGGATCGACACCGCGCCGGAGTACGCCGAACTGCGCGAGATGGGCCGGCGCGTCATCACGGCACTCGGCATCGGAACGTCGGCGACGCACATGGAATGGTTCTTCGGCCCGAAGGGGCTGAAGTTCTCCGAGATCGGCTGCCGCCCGCCGGGGGTGGGTGCGTGGGACCTCTACTCCGCGGGCAACGAGATGGACATCTACCGTGAGTGGGCGATGGCGATCGTGAACGGCGAGACCGGCTCGGCGCCGTCGCGGCGTTATGCCAGCGGGATGGTCGCGCTGCGTCCCGACCGGGACGGCCAGATCTCGGGCTACACGGGGGTGGAGGAACTGCAGCGTGAGCACGGCGAGTGGGTCATCGACGCTCATCTGCCGCCGCCGGGCACGCCGACCCAGCCGGTCGAGGCCGGGTACATGGCCAACGCGTACGTGCGGATGCGGCATCCCGACTACGACGCGCTGCGCGGGATGCTCGACAACGTTGGCCGCACGCTGCACGTTTATGCATCGTGAGGGTGACACTGCTGGGGCCGCAGCGCAGGCCGACGCTGGATAAGGTCGCCGCGTCGCTGTACCCGGAGGGGCCGATCGCCACGATCACCGCCGGCTGGCAGGAGCGTGAGCCCGACGACGGCGAGCTGGGCAAGCTGCTCGGCTCCCGTGATGTCAACCTACGCCTGTACCGGCGGTGGCTCGACGTGCAGGAGCGCGATCCCAGGTTCGCCCTGGGTGAGCGCAAACTGGCCGCGGTGCTGGAGGAACTGCAGGACATCTACCTGCTGCGCCTTGATCATGCGCTGCAGGCGGCCTACGCGGTCCAGCGCCGCAGCGGCAACCACCAGCTGCGGGCGGACCTTCTGCCCGAGGCCATCGACGCCGTCCGGGAACTCGACGCCGCGCACCTGCGCCGTGTCAGCGCCGTCCGCGGCGAGTTCTACCAGAACCTGCAGCCGCACGACCGGCCGGTGATCGCCGAGCACCGCGCCGACGTGGCAGGCCTGCTCGACGCCGCCGCCGCCGTCGTCGTCGCGGGCGGGCACGTGGGCGTGCTGGCGGACGTTCTGCACCTGTTCAACATCGCGGCATCGCTGCGCCCGGCCGTGATCGCGTGGTCCGCTGGGGCGATCGCGCTTTCCGAGCGGCTCGTGCTTTTCCACGACCGGTCCGCACACGGGCCCGGTCACCCAGAGATCTACGGCAGCGGCCTGTCGGTGTTCCGCAACGTGGTGGCGCTGCCGCACGCCCGGTCGAGGCTCCTGCTCGACGACGGGCCCCGGATGGCCGTCTTCGCCCGCAGGTTCGCCCCTGCCCGCTGCGTCCTGCTGGAGAGCGGGACCAGGATCGATACCGACGGCGACGGCAGCTGCCCGCCGGGCACCCGGGTGCTCGCTGAAGACGGCCTCGTGACCACACTGGAGGCAGCCTGACCACCATCGGCCGCCCGGCAGTGGTCCGCCGCAAACTCGCCATCAACAGGCTCAGGGAGCGCGGGCCAGCTGACGCTGCGGTCGTGGACCGCTTTCTGGCGCGCCACGAGGTGCCGATCATCGAGGGCGCCCGGTGCACCTTCCTCTACCGAGGGGACGCCAGCGAGGTTCACCTCGTGCACCAGATCTTCGGGCTGCCGCGGCGCATCCCGCTGCGCCGGCTGCGCGGCACCGACCTGTGGTACGTCGTCCTGGAACTGCCCGACGGCTCACGGGTCGAGTACCAGCTTGAGGTCGCCCATGGCGAGCAGCGCGAGCGCATCAACGACCCGCTGAACCCGCATGTGGCGCACAGCCCGCTGGGCAGCTCCTCGGTCTGCTACGCGCGGGGACACGAGGTACCCGAGTGGACACGGCCTGACCCAGAGTCGCGTCCTGGGTCCCTGGCTGAACTCGTCATGCCGAGCCGTGCGCTGCGGCGCTCCTGCCGGGTGACGCTCTACCTGCCGGCCCGGTTCCGGCGCAACGCCCGCTATCCGCTGCTGATCGTCCACGACGGCGGCGACTACCTCCGGTATGCGGCGGCCCAGACCGTGCTCGACAACCTCATCCACCGGCTCGACGTGGCTGAGACCATTGCGGCGTTCGTGTACCCGGGCGACCGGCTTGCCGAGTACGCGAACTCG
>JBQCGJ010000114.1:0-4193 GCA_051955775.1 Gaiellales bacterium
GGCGCCGCCTGCGCGCGGCTGTCGGCGCTCACTCCTGCAGCCCCCCGATGCTCCCCCGCAGCCGTGGGTCGATCCAGTCCCGGAGGCCGTCTCCGAGCAGGTTGAATCCCAGCACGGTCAGGGCGAGCGCGATCCCGGCGAACGTGGACCACCACCAGGCGGTCTGGATGTAGCTGCGGCCCTCGGCGATGATCGCCCCCCATTCGGGCGACGGCGGCTGCGCCCCCAGCCCGAGGAAGCTCAGCGACGAGGTCGCGAGGATCGCGTAGCCGACGTCCAGCGAGACCTGGACGATCAGGATGGCCAGCACGTTCCGGGCCAGGTGCCGGGTGGCGATCCACATCGTCCCGGCGCGGGCCACCCGGGCGGCGAGGACGAACTCGCGCTCCCGCAGCGACAGCACTTGCCCGCGGATGAGGCGCGTGTACCAGGGCCAGAAGACCACCGCCAGCGCGAGCACGGTGTGCTGCAGGCTCGGGCCGAGCGTCGCCGCGATCGCGGCCGCCAGGATGAACCCGGGGAAGGCCAGGAACAGGTCGGTGACCCGCATGACGATCTCGTCGACGAGGCCGCCGACCAGGCCCGACACGATCCCGATCGCCGTCCCGAACGCGACCGACAGCGACAGGATGATGACCGCGACCTCGACCGAGATGCGGGTGCCGACCAGCACCCGGCTGAACAGGTCCCGCCCGAGGTTGTCGGTGCCGAACCAGTGGTGGACCGAAGGGGGCTGGAGCACCGCGAGCAGATTGATCTGGTTCGGGTTCTGCGGCGCGACGAGCGGGCCGAACACCGCGAGCAGCAGGATCAGCGCGACGATCGCGACCCCGGCGACGTTCAGCCGCGACTCGGCGAGGAACGGCTCTACCGCCCCCGACCCCCGCCGCAGCCGTCCCGCGGCCCCCCTGGTCAGGCGGCCCTGTTCCGCAGTGCCCTGGCCGGTCACGCGTACCGGATCCTGGGGTCGAGGTACAGGTAGGCGATGTCCACGATCAGGTTGATCACCACGTACAAGACGGCGATCACGAACGTGGCTCCCAGCGTCGCGTTGTAGTCGTTGGCCTGGATGGCCTGGAAGGCGTAGTTGCCGAGGCCGGGCCACTGGAACACCGACTCGACCACGAAGACACCGGCGGCGAGCAGGCCGAACTCCAGCCCCAGCACCGTCACGGCCGGGAGCATCGCGTTGCGCAGCACGTGCCGGCGCAGCACCCGCCAGCGGCTGAGCCCCTTCGCCTCCGCTGTCCGCACGTACTCCTCGCCGAGCGAGTCGAGCACGCTGGTGCGCATGATGCGGACCATGAGACCGTACACGCCAGCCGCCAGCACGACCACCGGCAGCACCAGGTGCTCGGCCGCGTTGATGAAGGTAGCGACGTTCCCGGTCAGCAGGCTGTCGACGGTCAGCAGGCCGGTGATGTGCGGCGGTGGCGTCGCCCCGGGGTCAAGCCGGCCGCCGAGCGGGAGCCAGCCGAGCTCGGTGTGGAACAGCAGCTGCAGCAGCAGCGCGAGCCAGAACACCGGCAGCGAGAGCCCGGCGATCGCGGTGAGGCGCCCGGCCGCGTCCGCGCCCGTCCCCCGCCGGTACGCGGCCACCGTGCCGGTGACGACCGCGAGCACGAACCCGGTCACCAGCGCGTAGCCCGCGAGCTCAATCGTGGCGGGCAGGAACGTCGCGATGTCGGTCCGCACGTCCCGCCGGGTGACGAACGAGAACCCGAGGTCGCCGTGGAGGAGATTGCCCAGGTAGCGCCCGTACTGGACGATGAGCGGGTCGTCCAGGCCGTAGATGCGGGCGATGTGGGCGACCTCGACGGGACTGGCCTGCGGGCCGGCCAGCAGCCGCGCCGGGTCGCCCGGCACGACCCGGGAGAGGAAGAACGTCACCAGCGTGATGCCCCACAGGACGAACACCATGAACGCGAGGCGCCTCGCGATGAGCATGCCCATGGCCCGGCCCCTCCGGTGCCCGCCCGGGCTGGCTACGCCGAGCCGCGCGACAGCGCGTAGAAATCGTACGATTCCACGTAGACAGGGTTCGCGACGTAGCCCTTCACGTCCGTCCGCAGGTAGCTCGTGTCGATGATCTGCCCGAGCGGGATCCACGGCGGGTCCTGGCTCCCCATGACCGTCTGCGCCTGGCGCCACATGCTGGTCAGCTTCGCCCGGTCCGACTGGGTGAACCCGTTGTTGATCGCGTTGTTCACCGTGGTGTTCTCGTAGTAGCCCCCGTTGAACAGGTGCTGCTTCGGCGTCGCGTCCTTCGACAGGATCGGGAAGCAGAAGTCTGACGGGCTGTTGTACTCGGGCCACCAGAACCACCACGCCATGTCGGGCCGCTGCGACACCGGCTTCGGCGTGGAGATGTCGGCGACGAAGGCCGGGTAGGCCTTCTCGACGAGGTTCAGCTTCAGCCCCACCTGCTGCAGCTGGTTCTGCAGCACGAGCCCCGGCTCCTTGCGGTGGCCGGTGTAGAACTCGTAGGTGAGCTGGGTGCCCGGCTTGACCCCGGCCTGCTGCAGCAGGGTCTTCGCTTTCGCCACGTCCGTGGTCGGCTTGTAGGTCCCGGGGGCCGCGTACAGCATGAGATCCGGCAGGACGCTGTTCGGCGCGTCGAGGCTTCCCTTCATCACCGAGGACACGAACTGGTCGCTGGGGAACAGCAGGTTCATCGCCTGCCGGGCCTGCGGGGAGGCGAGCGGCCCGAACTGGCCGAGCATGATGTACTCCATCCCCAGCACCTTCTGGTTCCCCACGAAGATCCCGGGCATCTTCCTGAGCGCCTGAGTGTCTTGCGGCGTGGACGGGAAGGAGATGTCGAAGTCGCCCGACTCCATCCCCTGGCGGCGGTCGGAGTCCTCCGGGACCTGGCGGATGATGATCTTCTTGAAGTGCGACCCGCTCCAGCCACCCCAGTAGTGCGGGTTGCGCACCAGGACGATCTGGTTGTTGGGCTCCGCGCTCTGGACCATGTAGGCGCCAGTCCCGGCGGAGTGCGACTGCAGGTAGTCGTGCCCGTGGTTCTTGCCCTGCTTCTCCACGTTCGGGTTCACGATGCCGGTGCCGTACTGCGAGGCGAGCAGCAGGTCGAACCGCGGCACCGAGGTGCCGAGGTCCATCACGACCGTGCCCGGATCCTTCACGGTGATCTGCTTGCCCGGGTCGGTGATGTAAGTCGACAGGGTGGAGCCGGCCCCGAGCTGCGCCGTGATGGTGCGGGTATAGGCGGCCTTGAGGGTGTCGCCGTCGAAGGGCGTCCCGTCGCTGTACTTGACGCCGGGACGCAGCGTGAACGTCCACACGCTCTTGTCCGCGTTCGTCGATATCTGCTGGGCGAGCCACGGCTTGGTCTCGGTGGCGCTGCTCCCCTTCATACGCATCAGCGAGTCGTAGTTCCCGAAGTTCGGCACGATGTCGGACAGCAGGAAATACGACGCCGGATCGAAGTCGGTCACGAACGCGTCCATCGCCACCACGAGGGTGGCAGGATCGCGGCTCAGGGCCGGTCCCGCTCCGCCCTGGGTGGCCGTCGTGGGCGTGGAGCCCCCGCACGCGGCGAGCAGGCTGGCCGCCGGCCCGACCGCCATCGTGCCTGCGGCCGCCCCCGCGGCTCCGCGGATGAACTGCCGGCGGCTGTACCGCCTGTCCCTGCTGGTCATGTTCCCTGCCCTTCCCGTCTCAGGCGCCGGAGCGCGGCGAGGCTGACCATCTCGTACGCGAGGTTCGCCGCCAGCGTCGCGGTGACCCCGCCGGGGTCGTAGCCGGGGATCACCTCCACCACGTCGAAGCCCACGAAGTCGATGCCGGTGAGCCCGCGGACGATCTCCAGGCCCTGCGCCGACGACAGCCCGCCCGCCTCCGGCGTCCCGGTCCCGGGCGCGAACGCCGGGTCGATGACGTCGATATCGAAGCTGATGAAGGCCCGGCGGCCGCCCACGCGCTCGCGGATGCGGGCCGCGGTCTGCTCAGGCCCGATGGCCAGCACCTCCCGCGTCGTGAGGTAATCGAGCCCGAGCTCGTCGCGGAGTGAGGTCCAGTCGGTGGCGTCATACAGCGAGCCGCGCAGGCCGACCTCGATCGAGTGGTCCACGTCGACCAGGCCCTCCTCGATCGCCCGCCGCATCCACGTGCCGTGCGTGTAGCGCTCGCCGTAGTACTGGTCCCAGGCGTCGGTGTGCGAGTCGAACATG
>JBQCGJ010000115.1:0-3672 GCA_051955775.1 Gaiellales bacterium
CGGGTCGAGGCCCAGCCGAAGTCGGCCAAGTGGAAGCTGCGCAACCGTGTCGGCGACAAGAAGCGCTGGTACGAAGAGCCAGAAGAGGTGGCCTAACCCGCTTCCTGCCTCCTTGGCGCGGCTGGAGATGGAGCAGTTCAGGTGCCAGGTACCGTCGACCGGCTGTGACAATGGTGACCGTCACAGCCGCCCACCGGAACCTGGCACCGGGTCGGTCTAGGCCACCTCTTCGGGTTCCTCGTACCAGCGCTTCTTGTCGCCGACACGGTTGCGCAGCTTCCACTTGGCCGACTTGGGCTGGGCCTCGACCCGCTCCCACAACGCGTCCAGGCGCTGCATCACCAGCTGCTGTCCGTCCTCGGGCAGGCCCGAGGTGGCCAGCGACTCCCGCACGCGGTCGACGTTCATCTTCATCGTCCGCCACAGGCCCCAGTCGGCAGCGCACAGCTCGGCAACCCGGTCGGCGTTGATGCGCTCGATGTCGTCGTCGGCGACCTCGTGGTGGTAGAGCATGGTGACGATGTCGGTCTGATCCTTCGCGTTCAGCTCGACGATCTGCATCTTGGTCAGCAGCAGCTCGGCCAGCGGGATGCTGTGCGTGGCCAGCGCGATGCGCTCCGTGATCGGGATGTCGTGGCACATCTCGAACGAGCCCACGAACACGTCCACCTGACGGCCGTTGCCTGTGTCGTAGAAGAGCAGCCGGCGATGGCCGTTGGTGGCGTTGAACACCCTGTCCGGCTCGTACCCCATGGACGTCATGAAGTCGGTCACCTTGCGGCTCTTGCCCTTCAGCGTGACCAGGTCGATGTCCTTGTACTCGCGCTCGAACACCGGATCGGTGCCCGTGGGGACGTGCAGCCGAACCGCCAGCCCGCCGATCAGCCGAACCGGGACGTCCGCCGCATTCGCAGCGTCCAGGAGCCGGTTGGCCTCGTTCATGATGTCGGCGTCTGGCGTCACCGCACTCATTTCACGTTCGAGGGTAGCAGGGTGCCGGGGTCGCACGCTGGAAGATCGCAAAATGCGCCAAATTCGTGGTTGCACGGCCGCCGCAACTCCCGTACTTTCTCCCCTGCGCCGCCCAGGGCAGCCGAGTAGGACGAACCCGGGCGGAGAGGCAGTAGGGGCGACCCGAAGGTCTCTTCGCTCGGCGGACGAAAGGTCAGCCGGGGCGGCGAATCCTTTTAAGGCTCAGAGCCGCTCGGCCAGTCCGATGATGAAGCCCTCGGGGTTGCGCACGAAGCAGAGCCGGTAGATGTCCTCGTACTGCGCAATCTCGCCGACGAGCTCGGCGCCGTGGCTGCGCAGGCGGGCGACGACGTCGTCTATGTCGTCGACAGCGAACATGATGCGGCGGATGCCGAGCGTGTTCGCCGCCGCCGGCTCGGCTCTGACTGCCGGTGGCCGGTGGAACTTCGACAGCTCGATCCGGCCGTGGCCGTCCGGAGTCCGCATCATGGCGATGTCGGCCCGGACGACGTCGAGCCCGACGGTGCTGTCCACAAAAGGCCCCTCGAGCGTCATCTCGCCTGCCAGCTCCATACCGAGCTCGGCGAAGAACGCCTTGGCAGCCTCGAGGTCGTCGACGACGATCAGGACGTTGTCCATCCGCGGAATCGCCATACCCAGGACCATAGGGTCCCGGACGGTTCGCTGTGCCGGCGATCCCCGGACCGTGGCCCTCGATGGAATACACTCGCGCTCATGAAGATGCGTGCCGCGGTGCTCGAGGAGTTCGGCAAGCCGCTCGCCGTCCAGGAGATCGACCTGGCCGAGCCGCGCGCCGGCGAGGTGCTCGTCCGGCTCGAGGCGTGCGGCGTCTGCCACACCGACCTGTACACCGCCTCCGGCGCCGATCCCTCCGGCTACTCGCCGACCGTGCTCGGACACGAGGGCGCCGGGGTGGTGGAGCGGGTCGGCGACGGGGTGACCTCGCTCTCGCCGGGCGACCACGTGGTGACCCTGTTCTCCCCTCAGTGCCGGGAGTGCGTGCACTGCCGCAGTCCCAAGACCAACCTGTGCCTGGCCATCCGCGATCAGCAGAACGCCGGCTACCTGCCCGACGGCAGCACCCGGTTGTCCCGCGACGGCGAGCCGATCCGGCATTTCATGGGCACCTCCACCTTCGCGGAATACACCGTCATGCCCGAGATCGCGCTGGCCAACGTGTCGAAGGAGGCGCCGCTCGACCGGGCCTGCCTGTTCGCCTGCGGCCTGTCGACCGGGCTGGGCGCCGCCATCAACACCGCCAAGGTCGAGCCGGGCTCGACCTGCGTCGTGTTCGGCGCCGGCATGGTGGGCCTGGGCGCCGTCGCCGGCTGCCGGCTCCAGGGCGCGGAGCGGATCGTGTGCGTCGATCTGTCGGACGACCGGCTCGAGCTGGCGCGGGGGCAGGGCGCCACCGACGTCCTCAAGGGCGGCGAGGACTCGGTGCAGGCGATCCTCGACATGACCGGGGGGTTCGGTGCCGACTACACCTTCGAGGCCACCGGCAACGTCAAGGTGATGCGCCAGGCCGTCGAGTCGGCGCGCATGGGCTGGGGCCTGTGCACGGTGGCGGGGGTGGCCGGTCGCGGCGAGACGCTGGACATCGTGCCCCGCTTCCCGATCACCGGCCGGCGCGTCGCGGGCTCGTCGTTCGGCGGCGTCAAGGGCCGCGACGGCGTGCCGGCGCTGATCGATCGCTGGCTGGCCGGCGAGATCGACGTCGAGCCGTTCGTGTCGCACCGAATCACGCTGGACGACGTCAACCGCGGCTTCGAGCTGATGGAGGCCCAGGACGGCATCCGCAGCGTGATCAGCTTCTAATCGCGGCGGAACAGCTTGCGCCAGCCGCGGCTGGGGCCGGTGTCGCCGGTGGCAACGGCGGCCAGATCGCGCAGCGACTCGAAGTCCAGCGTCGCCGGCTGGGAGCGGACGCCGCCGGCCAGGATTCGCTCCACACGGGCCAGGTTCTCGGGGTCGATGGCGATGAACCGCGCGCCCACGATCAGCCGCCCCGACGTGCTCGCCTCGCGCACTGAGGCCACACGCACCTCGGCGTCCACCTCGTCCTTGAAGAACCGGCCGTGGAACATCAGCCGGTCGCCGCGGCGCAGCGTGCGGCCGGTCGCGAAGCCGACGCCCGTGCGGGAGAGGTCGGTCAGGGTGCCGTCCACGCGGTCGCCGTCGACCACGTGCTGGCAGCTCACCGCCGACAGCCAGGCGACGCCGCCGGCCGGCACGCGCACGGCCTCGCGGCGGGTCGAGTCGAGCCCCACGCGGACCGCCCGCAGCTCGATCGCCGCCAGCTCCTCGGAGTGGAACTCGGCCTTCTCGACCGTCAGGGACACGGCCCACGGACGCCCATCGTCGGCCACCAGCCGCCCGATCAGGCTCATCCCGCGGGCCACCTTGAGCCGCGGCGCGGTGGCGTGCACGCGGGTGCCCGAGACCGCCTGCGCATACAGGCTGAGACGGCCGCCGCCCTCCACCTCCAGCTCCTGGCTGGGGGCGGTGACGAGGATCGACACGGCCTGGCTGGGGGACACTCGGGACATCCATTCCCTTAATCGGCCGGGGGTCTGCAGGACATGAGCCGCACCACCTGCTTGTCAACGCCTCCGCGCGTCAGTACGATCGGCCTGCTGATCACGCTGCTTGGAGGAGGGGGATTCATGAAGGGGACCC
>JBQCGJ010000116.1:0-3042 GCA_051955775.1 Gaiellales bacterium
CTCCGCCTCGCCGGAGGGCATGCAGCTGCATCCGCTGGGGCCGCAGGACTCGCACCTGATCGTCCCCGCGGCCGGGGCGGACGCCATTGCGCTCATCGACGCCGGGGACGGCGAGGCGGCCGCCGGCGACGTCGTCGAGTACGTCCCGATCCGCTAGCGCCGGGGCTAGGCCCCGCTCGCGGAGCCTGGCCCCGGTTCCTGGTCAGCCCGTGAGCGAGACCGTGGCGCCGCCCTTGAGCGTCGCCGACATGCCGCGGGCGTAGACGATCCAGCGGTGCGACGAGGAGTAGAGCGGGTGGCAGGCCGACAGCACGAGCCGCTCGTAGCCCTGCGGGCGAATGATCTTCCAGTCGTTGTTCGGCACCACCTGGTGGTACTGCACGCGGTAGTGGAAGGTCGCGTAGGGCCTCTGGAGGGTGATCCAGTCGCCGTCGCGGATGTCGTTGATGTGCCGGAACCAGGCGCCGAACGTGGTGCGGTGGCCGGCGATCGCGACCGTCGTGCCCTGGCCGGGGAAGTGCGTGTTCGCGTAGTGCCCGGGCCCCTGGCTGAGGTCCTGCAGCCAATCCGTGCCCTGCACCACCACCACCGAGAGGCCGATGCGGCCGATCGTGAGCCGGCCGAACGGCTGGCCGCCCTTGACCTCGTGAGAGAACTTGGCCGCGTCCGCGCGCAGCGACCGGAGCTCCGTCGCGCGGGTGCGGGCGTCCGCCTGCCCGTGCGCCTGGATCGCCGCCGCGACGGCCGGATCCGGCTTCCAGTGGTCGATCTCGGAGTTGAGCGTGTGCGACAGCTCGTGCTGGCGCCAGTCGGCGTAGAGCGCCGTGATCGGGTCGCCCCAGAACAGGATCACGCCCGCGTACACGATCGTGAGCGCGCCCACGACCATGAGGACGGTGCCGAACCGGTGCAGCCGCCGGCGCCTGGGTCCGCCTGTCGGTTCGGGCGGGCCCGCCTCCGTGCCCTGGGCCACGTCCTTGTCGGTGCCGGTGGTGGCCATCTTTCTCTGTTATAGCGTCAGGCGCGGGCCGCCGCCGCGAACGGGCGCGTGCGGCGCGCCGTATCTGCCCGCCACCAGCGAGCCGAGCTGGGCGGCCGCCGCAGCCGCGAGCGCGAAGCAGATCGATACCGCCGGCGCCAGGTAGCCGCTCGCCGTCATCGCGATCAGCGCCCGGAACGTGTCCGAGCCGAGCCCCTGCGCCGTCCACATCTCGATGACGAGCGCGACAGGCCCGATGAAGCCGAGCAGGTAGACGAGCAGGAGCAGGCGCCGCCCCGACCGGGCCGCGGCGGGCAGATACAGCCAGAGGTGCGCCGCCGGCAGCACCACGATCAGCGCGAACGGGTTGACGGCCGTGAGCAGGAGCGTCGCCAGCATCAGCCCGAGCAGTCCTCCGGCCAGCCCGCCGATCCGCTCCTGGCCCGTGGTCGTCGCTCCGCGGACGAGCCGCGGGCGGGTGACGAAGCGCCAGAAGAGCAGCCCTGCGCCGAACGCGATCACGATGCCCGTCGTGGTCGCCCCGGTCCGGCCGGGCAGCGGCGGCACGGCGGTCCCGGGCAGGAGCCGGCCGGGGGCGGCCGCGAGCAGCCACATCGCCGCCAGGGTCACGAGCCACGCGGCCGCCCGCCACGCGAACGCGATCAGCCCGGGGGTGAGCGGCACGCGCCGCCGCCGCAGCCGGGCCACCAGGTCGAGCACGCACGCGACGAACGGGGCGACGAGGATCGCCATCGACGCCTCGGCCAGCCATCCCCGCATCACCTTGCCCGAGAGCAGCAGCACCGGCGAGCCGTCGCGCTCGATCGTGGGGGCGCTGTCGAGCTCGGCCACCAGGTTGGCCACGGTCGTGCCGAGCCGGCCGAGCTGGCCGGTGTCGAGGTTCGCGAGCGGCCCGGTGGCGGCGTGGCCGGGCTCGGCGCTGATCGCCAGGGCGGACAGGCCGTGGGCGAGGAGGGTGCCCTGCTCCCCGGGCGCGTAGGGCACGCCGTAGCCCGACAGCTGGTCGTAGGCGCCCGGGATGCCGGCCGCACTCCCGTACCACGTCGAGATCGACTGCCGGGTCGCGGCGTAGAGCGTCGGTGACACGCCGCGGGGCGCGCCGGGCCGGGTGACGATGCGAAGCGGCGTGTCGGCCGGCCCGGCGGCGGAGCTGATCACGATTGCGGCCACGATCCGCTTCGCGGGCGGCCAGTGCTGGGCGAGCGCCGTCGCACCCTGGCCGCCGGTCGTGCCGCCGTCGGTCGAGACGAGGGCGATGCCGCGGTCGTGCGGCACGCTCTGGAGCACGTGCCCGAGCTCGACCAGGATGCCGGTCCCGGCGAGATCCGTGGCGTCGGACCCGTCCCGGTGCACGATCACGGCCACGATCTCGCGGGAGTGTCCGGGGCGGTAGGCGATCACGTCGGTCATCGGCACGGGCTGGGACTGCCAGGGCAGGTCGGTCGCGAAGACGAGCCGGCGCGGCGTGGGATCGAACTGCTGCAGGTTCGTCTCGACCCAGTCGGCGGCGGCCAGCTCACCCGGGCTGCCGGGCTCACAGCAGGCGCCGGGCGTGTCGCGCTCGACGGTGGCCAGCCGGCCGGTCAGGTTGCCGGCCGCGCTGCCGCTGAACTGGAGCGGCGAGGCCGGTGGCAGCGGCGCCCCGGGCTGGTAGAGCGTCAGCAGCGCGATCAGCGGCACGAGCAGCGAGACACCGAGCAGAAGCGCGTGGAGCGGCCACGACACGAGCGGTCGGTGAGGCCCGCGCCGAACGGGCCTTCTGCGTGCGGGAGCAGCCACCGAAGCGGCGGTTATAGCACACGCGACGGGGCGCAGTAGGCCGCGGGAGCAGCACCGGCGACGGGGTCGCGTACGATTCCTTCACGTATGCAGACCGAAGCGACGATCATGCTCGTGGACGACGAGGAGTCGATCCAGAAGCTGCTCACATATCCGCTCCAGCGGGAGGGATATCGGGTCGTGCAGGCGCGTGACGGCGAGGAGGCGCTGAAGCGCTTCGCGGAGCAGCCGGTCGACCTGGTCGTGCTCGACGTGATGCTCCC
>JBQCGJ010000117.1:0-5208 GCA_051955775.1 Gaiellales bacterium
GCGCGCAGGTCGAGGCGCCAGTCGTTGCAGGTCATGAGGTGGCCCTTGGGGAACTCGAACTCGCACGCCTCGAGCAGCTCGAATCCGAGCTTGCGGCAGATCGCATTCGACGGCGCGTTGTCGACGTTCGGGAAGGCGTGCATCAGCCGGTGGCCGGCGTCGCGTTTGGCGAGCTCGATCGCCTGCGCGGTCGCCGCCACCGCCACGCCGCGGCCCTGAGACTCCGGCACGACCATCCAGCCGATCTCGTACACCTGCATGTCCCGCCAGTCCTTGGTCCAGAAGCCGACCGAGCCGATTCCGGCGCCGCTCGCCGCGTCGACGATTCTGAACATGCGATCGTTGCCCTCGAGCTGTTCGTATCGGAGCTGACGCTCGCGCAGCTTGTCCGGGCTCTCGGGGCCGCCGAGGTGCTCGGTCATGCGCGGATCGCCCATCAGCCGCTCGAGCAGCGGCAGGTCGCCGCTGCTCCAGGGCTCAAGGGTGACCGTCGTGCTCACATCGACACCGCGCGGGGCCCACACTATCCCGTACAGATAAGCCATGGTGTGCTGTATCTGCGATTCGACCACTGGAACACGACGCCGCCGATCCATGCGCCGGCCCAGTGGACGCCACTTCCCGCGCCGTAGTTGGCCATCCAGCAGAACGACATCGGGGCGCCCTTGGGCGCCCCGATTCGCACCTCCGAACAGTTGTCGGTCAGCCGCACCCCGAGTTGTCGCCGCAGTCGCGGCAGGTGTAGCAGGCGCCCGTGCGCACCTTGCGGCCACCGCACTTGGCGCACTCCACCGCGTCCTCCCAGGCGTTGAACAGGGCGCGCTGGCCGGGGCCGGGCGCCGGCGCTGCGTGCTCCGCCGACTGCTCGCCGGGCACCGCCGGATTGTGGCCGTTGCCGGCCGCCAGCTTCTCGCGCACCGCCTGGCTGAGGATGCCGAGCTCGGCCTGCGTGTCGGCGTCCAGGAACCGCTTCCCCATCCACCGGAAGATGTAGTCGGGGATCGACTTGGCGATCCGGATGTCGGGGTCATTCGTGATCCCGGACGGCTCGAACCGCATGTGCGCGAACTTGGACACGAACACCTCCAGCGGCACGCCATATTGCATGCCGACCGACACGGCGATCATGAACGCATTCATGAGGCCGGCCAGGGTGGTGCCCTCCTTGGCGATGTCCACGAACACGTCGCCGGGGTCGCCCTCCGGGAACAGGCCGACGTGGATATATCCCTCGTACTCGCCGACCTTGAACTTGCGGCCGATCTCGTTGCGGTCGATCGGCATCATGCGCCGGGACGGCTTCGCGATCAGTTGCGCCTCACCCTTGGTCTGCAGCGGCTGAGCGACCTTGCACCCGTCGCGGTAGATCGCGATCGCCTTGACGCCCAGCTTCCAGGCCTCGGAGTACAGCCCGGCGACGTCGTCCACCGTGACATCGGTGGGCAGATTGACCGTCTTCGAGATCGCCCCCGAGATGAACGGCTGCACCGCGGCCATCATCTTCACATGGCCCATGTGGTGGATCGCCCGGTCGCCGACCGCCACGTCGAACACCGACAGGTGCTCACCCTTGAAGCCGGGCGCCCCGACCACCGTGTTCTTCTCGTTCACATAGGCAACGATCTGGTCGATCTCGTGCGGCGCATAGCCCAGCTTGGCGAGCGCCACCGGCACGGTCTGGTTGACGATCGTGATGTCGCCGCCGCCGACCAGCCGCTTCGACTTGACCAGCGAGAAGTCCGGCTCGACCCCGGTGGTGTCGCAATCCATCATGAAGCTGATGGTGCCGGTGGGCGCGAGCACGCTGGCCTGCGCATTGCGGTAGCCGTTGCGCTCGCCCGCCGCCAGGGCGTCGTCCCAGGCGCCACGGGCACCCCGCATCATGTCGTCGGGCACCAGCGCCGCGTCGATGTTGGCAACAGCCGCGCGGTGCTTGCGAATCACGCGCAGCATGGCGTCGGCGTTTCGGGGGTACTCGCTGAACGGGCCCATGCGGCCGGCCATCTCGGCTGACTTGCGATACGCGCGGCCGGTCATGATGGCGGTGATGGCGGCGGCGTAGGCGCGACCGTCGTCGGAGTCGTAGGCCAGGCCGCGGGCCATCAGCAGGGCGCCCAGGTTGGCGTAGCCGAGGCCGAGCTGGCGCATCGCCCTGGCGTTGGCCGCGATCTCCTCGGTCGGGTAGCTGGAGTTCGAGACGAGGATCTCCTGCGCCATGAAGATCACGTCCACAGCCCGCTCGAACCGCTCCACGTCGAACTCGCCGGTGTCGGAGTTGCGGAACTTGATCAGGTTGAGGCTGGCCAGGTTGCAGGCGCTGTTGTCGACGTGCACATACTCGGAGCACGGATTGGATGCGTTGATGCGGCCGGTCACCGGGCAGGTGTGCCAGTCGTTCATGGTCGTGTCGTAATGCATGCCGGGATCGGCGCACTTCCACGCCGCCTCGGCGATCTGATGCATCAGCTCACGCGCGCGCACCGTCTTCACCACCGAGCCGTCGGTGCGCGCCGTCAGGTCCCAGTCGGCGTCGTCGTCCACGGCGCGCATGAACTCGTCGGTCACGCGCACCGAGTTGTTCGCGTTCTGGTACTGGATGGACGCCCAGTCGGGCGAGTCGAGGCTCATGTCATATCCGGCGGCCTGCAGCACGCGGGCCTTCTCCTCCTCGTGCTGCTTGCACCAGATGAACTCCTCGATGTCCGGATGGTCGGCGTTGAGCACCACCATCTTGGCCGCGCGCCGCGTCTTGCCGCCGGACTTGATGGTGCCGGCCGACGCGTCGGCGCCGCGCATGAACGACACCGGCCCGGAGGCGTATCCGCCCTTGGACAGCTGCTCCTGGGAGGAGCGCAGCTTGGACAGGTTGATGCCCGAACCGGAACCGCCGCGGAACACCAGCCCCTCCTTGCGGATCCAGTCCAGGATCGACTCCATCGAGTCGTCCACCGACAGGATGAAGCAGGCTGAGCACTGCGGGTTCTCCTCGAAGCCGACGTTGAACCACACCGGCGAGTTGAAGGCCGCCATCTGGTGCAGCAGCAGGTGCGCCAGCTCGTCGCGGAAGGTGTCCGCCTCGGCCTCGTCGGCGAAGTAGCCGTCCTTCATGCCCCAGCCGGTGATGGTGTCGACGACGCGCCCGATCATCTGCTTGACGGAGCGCTCGCGGTCGGCGGACTCGAGCTTGCCGCGGAAGTACTTCTGGGCCACGATGTTGGTCGCCGTCTGGCTCCAGAAGCTCGGGAATTCGACGTCCTTCTGCTCGAATGCGGGGCCGTCCTTGCCGGGGATGTGCGCTGTCCGCGTCTCCCACTCGACGGCATCGAAGGGCGGCGTGGCGGCATCCGTGAAGTGGCGCGGAACACCGATCCGGACCTCCCTGCGGTCGTCCAGCACCTGCGTGTCGTTCCGCGTCATCTCGCTTGTCGCCATGCTGTCCTGCTCCTTTCGAGGCATCCCATCAGTATATCGAATCACCGAACACGTGTTCGTTTCGCGGCGGGCCTGGCCGGCCGCTTGCGGGGCTCCAGGCGGACGAGCTCACGCTTGAACTCATCCACGTCCTGAAA
The DNA here is from genome assembly GCA_051955775.1 of Gaiellales bacterium. Lineage (GTDB taxonomy): Bacteria > Actinomycetota > Thermoleophilia > Gaiellales > JAICJC01 > DASUHT01. Next base: position 3,570 of record JBQCGJ010000117.1, read on the forward strand.
GTCCCTGTACACCGAGGCGAACCGCACGTACGCCACCCGGTCGAGATCGCGCAGCACCTTCAGCGCCTCCTCGCCGATGCGGCTGGCCTCGACCTCGTCGCGGACGCCGTTGCGCAGGCTCACCTCGATGGTCACCGCGGCCCGTTCGATCTGCTCCATCGACACCGGCCGCTTGACGCATGCCCGGGCCAGGCCGGCCAGCAGCTTCGAGCGATCGAATGGCTGCCGGGCGCCGTTCCGCTTGACCACGTAGAGCGGGGTCTCCTCAACCCGCTCGAAGGTCGTGAAGCGCTGGGAGCACACGAGGCACTCGCGGCGCCGGCGGATCGCCCCGCGGCCCGCCACACGGCTGTCCACGACCTTCGTCTCACCATGCTCGCAGAACGGGCAGTTCACGCGACTCTCCCAACATCTGGTGTCTCACTGAATCCGCGGACACCACATCTGGTGGTGTCCGCAGCGCGGGATTCTTACGCGGGCGTCGGACGGACTACGCCGCGAGCAGCTCGGACACCGTCACGAAGCGGTATCCGAGCTCGCTCAGGCGGGGCAGTGCGAGATCCAGCGCCTGGGCCGTCGGCGTACGGTCGCGCTCGGTCGAGGTGACCCGCGGCCAGCCGTCATGCAGGTCGACGATGGCGCCCGGACGGGCCTCGTCCAGGATCACCCGGGCGATCGCCTGCGGGTCGGGCTCCATGTAGTCCTGGGGGTCGACGGACCACAGCACGGTGGTCTCGATTCCACGCTCTGCGGCCACCCGGGAGGCCCGCAACGCGTCCTCGCCGTACGGTGGCCTAAACAGCGTGGGCGCGCCTCCCAGCAGCCGCTGGCAGCGGACGATGTCGTGGCCCAGCTCCGCGTCCTCCAGATCCATCGCGTGGGGGTGCGAGTACGTGTGATTGCCGACCTCGTGGCCCTCCGCGAGCGTCCTGGCCAGGATCTCCTCACGGCCCTCGATCGACTCTCCGAGCACGAAGAAGGTGCCGCGAGCGTCGTGCCTTCGCAGCGCCTCCAGGATGGCCGGCGTCGACGGCGAGGGGCCGTCGTCGAAGGTCAGGCACAGCAGCTTGCCGGGTGCGTCGGGCCGATCGCTGACCGGCTTCACCGGATGGATGCCAGCGTCTGCGCCAGCCCCTCGTCCATCGTGACATCGGACCGCCAGCCCAGCTCCGACCCGGCCAGCGTGCAATCGAGGCAGCTTCGCTGAAGCTCGCCCAGCCGCGCCGGCCGGTGTTCGGGCGTGATCGACGTGCCGGCGGCCTTCTGGCACGCCGCCAGCAGTTCGAGCACGTCTGTCTCCCGGCCGGTGCCGATGTTGAACACCCTCCGCGGGCCGCGATATGCGATCGCCGCCAGGTTGGCCGTGACGACGTCCCCCACGTAGACGTAATCGCGCGTCTGGGTGCCGTCACCGAACACCAGCGGCGTCTCGCCGGCCACCAGCTTGCCGAAGAAGATCGCCACCACGCCCGCCTCGCCGTGCGGATCCTGGCGCGGTCCGTACACGTTGCCGTAGCGCAGGATCACGTGGTCGGTGCCGTGCAGCCGGTTGTACAGATCGACGTAGTGCTCGCCGCACAGCTTGGAGATCCCATACGGCGCCATGGCCGCGCACGGGGTCGACTCGGGCGACGGGATC
>JBQCGJ010000118.1:0-2664 GCA_051955775.1 Gaiellales bacterium
GCGCTGTCGTTCCTGGGCTTCTCGCCCACTCCCAACGGCGCCGACTGGGGCGTCATGATCCAGGAGAACCGGGTCGCGCTGACCGTGCAGCCGTGGGGCGTGGTGCTGCCGGTGCTGGCCGTGGCCATGCTGACGGTCGGCACCGGATTGATCGGCGACGGCATCGCCCGCGCCGCAATCGGCATCGACCGCGGGCAGGGCGGCGAATGAGCACCCAGCCGGCAGTCGCGGTCGAGGGCCTGCGCATCATCGTCCACGGCTCCTCGAACGACATCGTGGACGACATCAGCTTCACGATCGCTCCCGGAGAGGTGCTGGGGCTCGTCGGCGAGTCCGGCTCGGGCAAGACCACCGTCGGCCTCGCCCTGCTGGGCCACACGCGGCGCGGCGCGCAGATCACCGCCGGCTCGGTGCACGTCGGCGATGCGGACGTGCTCTCACTCGATGCGACGGCGGCTCGACGCCTGCGCGGGGGCGTCATCTCCTACGTGCCGCAGGACCCGGCCGCGGCTCTCAACCCCGCGCTGCGGGTTGGCACACAGCTTCGGGAAACCCTGGAGGCGCACGGGTACGGCAGCTCCGATGCAGAGCGCCACGACCGGGTCGCCGAGATGATGCGCGAGGTCGCGCTGCCGGACGACACCGCGTATCTGCGCCGCTACCCGCACGAGCTGTCGGGCGGCCAGCAGCAGCGGATCGGGCTGGCCATGGCCTTCTCGTGCCGGCCGCGCGTGATCGTGCTGGACGAGCCGACCACCGGCCTCGACGTGACAACGCAGGCCCACGTGCTGGAGACGGTGCGCGACCTGGCCACCGCCCACTCCACGGCCGCCCTGTACGTCAGCCACGACCTGGCGGTGGTGGCCACGCTGGCAACCCGGGTGGCGGTCATGTACGCCGGCCGGATCGTCGAGCTGGGCGACACGGAGGACCTGTTCCGCTCGGCCGCCCATCCCTACACCCGGCGCCTGATCGCCGCCATCCCGCATCTGTCCGGGAGCCGGGAGCTGGTCGGGATCCCCGGCCGGGCGCCGTCTCCCGGCCGGCGGCCGGCCGGATGCGCATTCCATCCCCGCTGCGTGCTGGCCGAGGAGGCATGCACGGTGGCCATGCCCGACCTGCGGATGCTGGGCGACCGTCACTCGGTGCGCTGCCTGCGGGCGGAAGAGGTGGTGGCCCAGCCGGGCCTTCACCAGGGGCCCGCCGAGCGCCGCGACCCGACGCCGGCACACGCCGATCACGCGCTCGACCTGCAGTCGGTGTCAGCGTCGTACGGCAAGCTCCAGGTGCTGCATGACATCACGCTGCAGGTGGCGCCGCACGAGTGCCTGGCGCTGGTCGGGGAGTCCGGCTCGGGCAAGACGACGCTGGCCCGCTCGATCGCCGGGCTGCATCGCAATCGCATCGGCACGATCCTGCTGCAGGGCGCGCCACTGACCGAGGCCGCTCGCTCGCGGCCTCGGGGACAGCGGCGGGCGATCCAGTACATCTTCCAGAACCCGTACGGCTCGCTCAACCCCCGGCGCACGGTGGGTCAGATCGTGCGCCAGCCGCTGGAGGTGTTCGGCACCAACGGCCGTAAGGCGGACACGATGGTGGCGGAGATGCTCGACCGGGTCGCCCTGACCGCGGGACATGCGGAGCGCTACCCGGACCAGCTCTCGGGTGGCGAGCGCCAGCGGGTGGCGATCGCGCGGGCGCTGGTGTGCGAACCGGCCGTGCTGATCTGCGACGAGGTCACCTCGGCGCTGGACGTGAGCGTGCAGGCGGCCATCGTGGAGCTCCTGGGAACGCTCCAGCGCGACCTCGGGCTGGCCATGCTGTTCGTCACCCACAACCTGCCGCTGGTGCGCTCGGTGGCGCAGCGGGTGGCGGTCATGAACCAGGGGAGGATCGTGGAGCTTGGCGACGTCGACCGCGTGCTGCTGGAGCCGGCCGACGAGTACACGCGGCGGCTGCTCGCCGATACGCCGTCCCTGGAGACGGCCCCGGCTTGAGGACGGCCGCCCCGGCGCCCGGCGGCCTGGTGTCGCGCGGGTACGAGAACGTGCGCGAGGCGTTCGAGTCAGACCTTGTGGAGCGGGCCGACGACGGCGCTGCGCTGGCGGCGGTCGTGGACGGCCGGCTGGTGGTCGACCTGTGGGGCGGGTGGGCCGACGATGCGCGGTCGGTGCCGTGGGGCCGGGGCACGGTGGCGGTCATCTTCTCGGGCTCCAAGGGCCTCGTGGCCACGCTGCTCCTGATCGCGGTCGACCGCGGCCTGCTCGAGCTGGACGCCCCTGTCGCCCGCTACTGGCCGGAGTTCGCCGCGCACGGCAAGGGCGGTATCACCGTGGCAGAGCTGGCGTCACACCGGGCCGGGCTGCCGGGGCTGTCGAGCGCTGTGAGCGCGAAGGACCTCGACGATCCCGGCGGACTGGCGGCGCGGCTGGCCGGGCAGGCGCCGATCCTCCAGCCCGGCCATCCCTGCTACCACGCGCTGACGTACGGGTGGCTGTGCGGCGAGCTGCTGCGGCGGGTCGACGGGCGCGACGCCGGCCGCCTCGTGCAGGAGGAACTGGCGGCCCCGCTGGGCGATCTCGACCTCGCGGTCGGCCTGTCCTCCGGCCATCCGCTGTGGCGGCGGCTGGCGCTGCTGCGCAGGTCGCCGGGCTACCGGCTGTC
>JBQCGJ010000119.1:0-7579 GCA_051955775.1 Gaiellales bacterium
TGCCCGGTGTGACGTGGGTGCCTCCTATCGCACCGAACTGTCACGAAACTCAATTGGCCATGACTGGCACGGCCAACTGGCCAACCCCGGCGACGCGACCGGTCGACGGCGTTCTCATGCGCCGTCGATCCGGGCGCAGACGCACCGAACCGTCACGAAACTCAATTGGCCATCACTGGCACGGCCAACTGGCCAAAACCCAGGAAGAGCCCGCAACCCCGGTACCAGAGTCACGAAGCTGTTACCGTCGCGGGCAATCACCGATACACGCGGGCCCGAGAATCCAGGCCCGAGACGACCGCTCGGCGCTGGAATGGTCGCGCTCGTGCTCCTCACCCTCGGGTGTGGCGGGAGCGGGCGCGCGGCCGTCCCACCTCCTCCCCACGCGGCTGGGACCGGCGCCGGGCGGGCGCCTCTCTTATCCCCGCCCGAGTGAGGACGTGTCCCCGGCCGCCCGCCGCATGTGAAGCAGCGGGAACGGCCGGCCGTCCCCATCCAGCGGCGAGCGGCCCACGACCACGAAGCCCATCGTTTCGTAGAACCCCTGGGCCGCCGGGTTCTGCTCGTTCACATCCACGATCAGGTCGCCGGGGTGAAGCGCCTGCGCAAGCTCCACCAGCCGGCGCCCGCCGCCCTGTCCCCGGCGGTCGGGATCCACAAACAGTGCCGCGATCTCGTCACCGGCCAGGCCCATGAACCCGGCGGGCACGTCGTCCGCGCCGGTGAGCACCCACATGTCGAGCGAGCTGGCGCCCAGCGCAGCCTCGACCTGCGGCCGCAGCTGCTCGATGTCCGACTCGCTCAGGAAGTCGTGCGTCGCCCGCACAGAGCGCTCCCACAACGCCACCAGCCCGGGCGTCTCTGCAGGCTGCGCGGGACGGATCCGCCAGCCGTCCGCCATCCTCAGTGTCCGTGGTTCTGGCTGACCACGCGGACATCCTCGATGCCCCCCAGCGCGGTCAGCTTGAGCAGCACCTGCGGGGCGGGAGTGGTGTCCACCGACAGCACCATCACCGCCCGCTCGCCCTGAGCCTGGCGAGACACGTTCATGTTCGCGATGTTCACGTGCTCCTCGGCGAACAGCATCCCCACCTGACCGATCATGCCCGGCCGGTCCTCGTTGCGGATCACCAGCATGTGGGACGCCAGCTCGATCTCGACCCGGTGCCCATACACCGACACCAGCCAGGGCCGGCTGTCGCGGCCGATCGTCGTGCCCGCGACCTCGCTGTTTCCGCATCGCACCAGGATCAGGTTCGTGTAGTCGCCCAGTTCGTCGGTGCGCTGCTCGTTCACGCCGATCCCGTGCGCCTCCGCGATCGCCCGCGCGTTGACCAGGTTCACCTGCTCGTCCGTCTGCCCGGCCAGCGCCCCCTCCAGCACCGCCACCGTGAGCAGCCGCACGTCCATGTGCGCCAACCCGCCGGAGTACACGATGTCGATCACGCCACCGCGCCCGCACAGCGCGGTGGACATGCCGCCCAGCCGGCGGGCCAGCGGCAGGTACGGGCCGACCGCCTCCAGATCCTCGGGACGAAGCTGCGGGATGTTGACCGCGTTGGAGACAAGGCGTCCGTCCAGCGCCGCCGCCACCTGCTCGGCCACGATCACCCCGGCCCGGTCCTGGGCCTCCCGGGTGGACGCCCCCAGGTGCGGCGTGACCACCACATTGGGCAGCGTCAGGATCTCGCCCTGCGTATACGGCTCGGTGGGGAACACATCCAGCCCGGCTCCTGCCACCTGCCCCGACTGCAGCGCCTCGACCAGTGCGTCCAGATCGACCAGATCGCCGCGAGCGGCGTTCACCAGCCGCACCCCGGGCCGCATCCTGGCGATCGCGTGCGCATCCACCAGATGCCGCGTCTGCGTGGTCAGGGGTGTATGCAGCGTGATGAACTCGGCCTGCGCCCACAGCTCATCCAGGCTCACCGACACCACCTGCAGCTCGCGCATGCGCTCGTCGGGCACGAACGGGTCGAACGCGATCACGTTCATCCCCAGCCCCAGGCCGCGGGCGGCCACCAGCTGGCCGATCCGGCCCAGGCCGACCACGCCCAGCGTCTTCCCGGCCAGCTCCACGCCGTTCTTGCGCTCCCACCGTCCGGCGCGCAGCGCGGCGTCCGCCTGAGGGATGTTGCGGGCCACGGCCAGCAGCAGGCCGACCGCGTGCTCGGCGGCGGCCATCATGTTCGAGCCCGGCGCGTTGGCCACGATGATGCCGCGCCGGGTGGCCGCGGCGACGTCGACGTTGTCCACCCCGGTGCCGGCCCGTCCGATCACCTTGAGTCGCGTCGCACGGTCGATCAGATCAGCCGTGACACGGGTCTTCGAACGCACGATCAGCGCGTCGTAGTCCGCGATCTCCTCGGTCAGCCGGTCAGCCGGCGAGTCGATGTCGACGTCGACCTGGAAGCGCTGGCGCAGCAGATCGACGCCGGCGTCCGCGATCGGCTCGCGGACGAGCACCCGGGGCTCAACCGCCGCCATGCAGCTCCCCGAACACGCCGACAGCCCTGGCCGCGCCGATGCCCGGCGCCGGAGGTTGGTACCCCAGCGCCGCCAGCGCGAACTCCAGGCCGGCCAGTGCCGTCACGATGTCGAACTCGTTCATGTATCCCATATGTCCTATACGCATGATCTGCCCACGTAGCTTGCCCTGCCCTCCGGCCAGCACGATCCCGTGGCGGTCGCGCAGGGTGGCGTACACCTGCTGACCGTCCAGGCCGGCGGGCATCCGAAACGCCGTCACCATCGAGCTGGTGGGGTCGTCGGGCGAGAACAGCTCGAGCCCCAGCGCCTTCACCCCCTCGCGGGCGGCCAGCGCCAGCCGGCGGTTGTTTGCGAAGCAGCCGGCGAGACCAAGGTCGAGGATGAGGCCGATCGCAGCCCGCAGGCCGAGGATCAGCGACACGGGGGGCGTGTATGCCGTGTCGCCCTTCTCCTGCGCCCGCAGGGCCGTGCTCCAATCGAGATAGAACCGGGGCAGCGTGGCCTGCTGGCACAGGGTCCATGCTCGCTCGGAGACGGATGCGAAGGCCAGTCCCGGCGGCGTCATCAGCGCCTTCTGCGACCCGCCCACCACCACATCGATGCCCCACTCGTCCGGCCGCAGGTCGACGCCGGCGAGGCTGGACACCGCGTCCACCACGACGGCTGCACCGGTCGGCTGGACTGCGGCGGCGATCGCCTGCACGTCGTGCACCACGCCGGTGGAGGTCTCCGAATGCGTGACGAAGACGGCGGTTGCGCCCTCCGCAGCCGCCGCGATGCGGCCCGGGTCGAGCCGCTCCCCCCACTCCTGCTGCACATGCTGCACATCCAGCCCGTAGGCCGCGGCGATCTTCGCCCAGCGCTCCCCGAAGTTCCCGGCCGAGGCGACCACGACCCGGTCTGCGCGCGAGCACAGATTGACCACCGCCGACTCCATCGCCGCCGTCCCCGAGCCGGCCAGGACGACGACTGGGCTCTCCGTCTGGAACACCTGCGAGAGCCCCTCCAGCGTCTCGCTCAGCACCGCCCGGAAGTCGGGGCTGCGGTGGTGGATCATGGGCAGCGCCATGGCCGCCTGCACGGCGGGCGGAATCGGCGTCGGGCCGGGTGTGATCAGGTACTGACGGTCAGGCACGCGAACAGCCAGGATCCTAGTAATCCGCCATGGCTGCCCTACCCAGACAGCGTCACAGATCCGTCGGCATCCAGCTGCCAGTGCGGATTGTGCGCGACCTCCCAGGGATGCCCGTCGAGGTCGCAGAAGACGCCCGAGAACCCGCCCCAGAAGGTCTCCGCCGGCTCGCGGGTGATGGCGGCGCCGGCCGCTCGGGCGGCCTCGATCTCGGATCGCACCTCGTCCGGGGAGGCGACGTTGTGCGCCAGCGTGATGCCGCCGAAGCCGCCCGCCCCCTGGTCGGGCAGGCCGCTGTCCTGGGCCAGCGACGCGCGGCTCCACAGCGCCAGCACCATGCCGCCGGACTGGAAGAACACGACGTCGTCGCCCGGTGCGGCGCGAGACGACCAGCCGAGCGCCTCGTAGAACCCCCTCGCCCGGCCGACATCCGAGACCCCGAGCGTGATCAGGCTGACCCGCGGCGGCGTCATGACGACAATCTCTCCCGCAAGAGCTGCTGCACCTGGCGGGCGTCGGCGCGGCCTCGCGTCTGCTTCATGACCTGCCCGACCATCGCGTTGATGACGCCGTCCTTGCCCGATCGGAACTGCTCCACGAACACCGGGTTGGCCGCGATCACCTCGTCGACCATCGCGCCCAGCTCGTCCGAGTCGCCAATGGAGGCGAGTCCGTGCTGTTCCACCAGGACCGCCGGATCGGCCCCCGGGTCCTGCTCGAGCAGCCCGTACACCTGGCGGCCGATGGCGGTCGTGATCTGCCCCGAGGCGATCATCCTGATCACCCCGGCCAACCCCTCGGCCGGTACGGCATCGACGCTGCCGGGCTGGTTTCGGACCCAGTCCGAGGCGGCCTTGGGGTCACCGCCGGCCTCCGCCACCCGCTCGAAGTACTCCGCCACGCTGGGCGAGGCGTTGAGGTCGGTCGCATCCTGCACGGAGAGTCCGTATGCGGTCTGGAAGCGCGCGATGCGGGCCGCCGGGAGCTCCGGCATGGCTGCCCGCAGCAGCTCGACCGTGTCCCGGCTGGGCGCCAGCGGCACCAGGTCGGGCTCCGGGAAGTAGCGGTAGTCGTCCGCCTCCTCCTTGGAGCGGCGGGCGTGCAGCGAGCGCGTCGACGGGTCGTAGTGGAGGGTCTCCTGACGCACGCGGTCGCCACCCTCCAGGATGCCGATCTGGCGCTGGATCTCGGCCGCCATCCCGTCGCCCAGGAACTTGAACGAGTTCATGTTCTTGAGCTCGGTCTTGGTGCCCAGCGTGGTCGAGCCGGCGGGCCGCACCGACACGTTGGCGTCGCAGCGCAGCGAGCCCTTCTCCATGTCGCAATCCGAGACGCCGATGGTGACCAGCGTGTTTCGCAGCAGGCCCAGGAACGACACCGCCTGCTCGGGCGAGTGGATGTCGGGCTCGGTCACGATCTCGACCAGCGGCGTGCCGCAGCGGTTGAAGTCGACCAGCGAGTAGTCGGCGCCGGCGATCCGGCCGCCGGCCCCGCCCGCGTGCACCAGCTTGGCGGCGTCCTCCTCCAGGTGCGCGCGCACGATGCCGATCCGCCCGCCGTCCACCTCCAGCCAGCCGGCGGCGCAGATGGGCTGGTCGTACTGGCTGATCTGGTACGCCTTGGGGCTGTCCGGATAGAAGTAGTTCTTGCGGTGGAACAGGCAGGAATCGGCGATCTCGCAGTTCAGGGCGAGCCCGATCTGGATCGCTCTGTCGACGGCGCCGGCGTTGATCGTGGGCAGCGCGCCGGGCTGGCCGAGGCAGACCGGACAGGTGAGCGTGTTGGGCTCGTCGCCGAAGCGGTTCGCGCAGCGGCAGAACATCTTGGTGGCGGTGGACAGCTGGACATGGATCTCCAGCCCGATGACCGGCTCGTAGGCGCCGTTTGAGCTCATGCCGCCACGCCCCGCACAGAGGGCGGCTTGGGGTCGAACCCGACCGCCTGCTCGACCGCGTGCGCCGCCTCCAGCAGGCGGTTCTCCGAGAACACGGGGCCGATCAGCTGGAGCCCGACCGGCAGCCCTCCCGCCAGCCCGCAGGGGATGGAGATGCCGGGCAGCCCGGCCAGATTGACCGGCACCGTCAGCACGTCGGAGGCGTACATGGCCCACGGGTCGTCGACTCGCTCGCCGATCCCGAACGCGACCGTGGGAGACGTCGGCGTGGCGATCACGTCGACGCCCTGGAATGCCTGGTCGAAATCGTGCCGGATCATCGTCCGCACCTTCTGCGCCATGCCGTAATAGGCGTCGTAGTAGCCCGCCGAGAGCGCGTACGTGCCGAGCATGATGCGCCGCTTGACCTCGGCGCCGAAGCCGGCCGCGCGCGTGCGCCCGTACATGTCCACCACCGAGTCGCCCGGCTCCTCGAGGCGCAGCCCGAACCGCACGCCGTCGAACCGGGCCAGGTTGGCCGACGCCTCGGCGGGCGCGATCAGGTAGTACGCCGGCAATGCGTGACCGGCATGCGGAAGCGAGATCTCGACGAGCTCGGCGCCCAGCCCCTCGGCCTGCTTGACGGCTGCGTCGAAGGCCGTCCGCACACCCGGCTCGACGCCCTGGGCGAGCAGGTCGGCGGGGATTCCGATGCGCACCCCGCCGAGGTCGAGCCGGTCGGGTACGGCGATCGGCTGCGGCAGCTCGATCGTGGTGGCATCGCACGGATCCTGGCCGCCCATGGCGGCCAACAGCCGCGCCGCAACGCGCACGGTGAGCGCGAACGGCCCGATCTGGTCGAGCGAGGACGCGAAGGCGATCAGCCCGTACCGCGAGACGGCGCCGTAGGTCGGCTTCATCCCGACGACGCCGCACAGTGCGGCGGGCTGGCGGATCGACCCGCCGGTGTCGGTGCCCAGCGCCAGCGGGGCCAGACCCGCCGCCACGGCGGCCGCCGAGCCGCCGCTGGAGCCGCCCGGCACGCGCGTGGGGTCCCATGGGTTGCGGGTCACGCCGTACGCCGAGTTCTCGGTCGACGAGCCCATGGCGAACTCGTCCATGTTGGTCTTGCCGAGCGAGATCAGCCCGGCCTCTTTGACCCGGGTCACGCATCCGCCGTCGAAGATCGGCCGGTGCCCGGCCAGAATCCGCGAGCCCGCGGTCGTCTCCTCGCCGCGCGTGCACAGGATGTCCTTCAGCGCGACCGGGATCCCCTGCAGGCCGTCGCGGCCCTCGCGGTCGAAGCGGTCGGCCTCGGCCAGCGCTGCATCGCGGCGGGTGCGCAGGTACACGTTGAGCCCGTCGTTCACCTCGTCGATGCGATCGAGGTAGGCGGTCACCAGCTCGCGGCAGGAGACGTCGCCCGCATCCATCAGCGCGATCGCCCGCTCGGCCGTCAGTCCCAGGGTGTCGACGCTCATGCCGGTGGCACCCGGAATGCGCCGTCCTGCGGGTCGGGCGCGTTGGACAGCACCTCGTCGCGAGGCCAGGACGGGCGCGGCGTGTCTTCGCGGGTGACGTTGCTCAGGTCGAGGGCATGGGCCGTCGGCTCGACCTCCGAGAGGTCGAGCTCTGAAAGCGCCTGTACATGCCCCAGAATGCTGGACAGCTGACCCACCATGGTGTCCAGCTCATCGTCGCTGAGCGCGAGCCGCGCCAGCCTGGCGACGTGCACCGCGTCGTCCCGGGAGATCGACACCGGCGCAGGATATCGAAACGACCGCCCGGTTCTGGCAGGACGGCCGCCAATTGGCTGATGGGTCAGGAGATGCTGCGGACGCCGCTTGCCTGCAGGCCCTTGTTGCCCTGGACGACTTCGAACTCGACCCGCTGACCCTCGTTCAGCGTGCGGTAGCCGTCGCCCTGGATCTCCGAGAAGTGCACGAACACGTCTTCACCACCATCCTGCTGGATGAAGCCGTATCCCTTCTCGTTACTGAACCACTTGACCGTGCCTTCTGCCACAACAATCCTCTCCTTGATCCCTGGCGCAGGCCCACCGTCCCCTGCCAGCCTCGCGCCAC
>JBQCGJ010000120.1:0-2580 GCA_051955775.1 Gaiellales bacterium
CGGCGGCGACATCCTCCAGCGCGACACTGAACCCGGCGTCGAAGTACGCGTCGGCGGCCGCAGCCGCAAGCCGGTAGCGCAGCAGCAACTGACCCACAGCCTCGGGTAAGGCGTCGGGCGTCATCTCCTTGCGACCGCTCACGATGCTGCGGCGAAATACGTCCCCTTCGAGATGTACGCCCCGTTCGAATCGTGAAGCCAGCAGGCGGGCCACGGTCGACTTGCCCGCCGCCATGGGGCCCGTGATCAGATAGATGACCGACTGCTGCGCCATCGCCTACTGGAGCGAGGAGACTACGCGACCACCGGTCGCATCGCCCGCCGGCGGCGCAGGATGACGGCGGCGATCGTGGCGTTCGCCAGCGCGTAGTAGACGGGCACCTGGTAGTCGTCCGGCCCTGACTGCCACCTCCCCCGAGCGCAGTGTGTGCCGAATACCAGAGTGTCTGGCCGGCAAACACAACTGCGCTGGCATGGGATGCTCTTAGCAGTTTCTTCAGCAGATCCAGCGGTGGATGCAAACAATCCCGAGGCATGATCCGGCCAGTGGCGATCCGCCGACTTCGGAATCTCGTGGTCGCGGCGGCCGCAGCCGCGCTGGTTGCGCTCAGCGTGGCTCAGCCGGCAGGGGCGGCCGGCATGCTGGCCCGCGGCGCAAAGTGGGAGTCGATCAAGGTGAACAAGATCGGCGTCGCCCTCGTCTCCTACTACGCGCACGGCCACACGTACCACACGCTCGTGTGGGGCGCCCGGAATGCCCGGCAGCCCAGCCGCACGGCGCGGCAGGTGCGCTTCCACATCAACTACTCGGGCGGATACGGCAGCTTCCTCGGCATGGGGTACTGGAAGACCGTGCGCAAGCACAACGTGTGCGGGCGCTACCGCGGCCCGAGGCTGTGGCGGATGGTCACCGCGTGTACGATGCCGGACGGATCGAACTGGGCCCTCCAATCGTGGCAGGCGGACCTGGCCGACAACGGGTGGAGGCCGAGTGCGGTGAACATGGCGCCGCAGCTCTTCGTGTCCCACTGGTCGGGCTCGCTGCCCAAGCTCTGGTTCAAGGCAGACTGGACGTACGCCGGCGCGAAGGGCGGCCCGTTCGACGACATCTACGGCCACTTCACCTACCTCGGACAGCCGGTGTACGGGTACTCGTCGACCAGACGCGGCGCACCGACCGACGGGTACGGCCGGCTCGTCGCCCTGGACACGTACCGCCCGCCGTGGAGTGGTGGCTATCGCCAGCCGGACACCTGGTGGCGGCAGAACAGCTTCCTCACGCACCGGCCGATGGGGGACTTCTGCGCCGGGGTGTTCCGGAGGATCGCCGGGGTCCGCACCCGCACCCGGCCCGGTCGCGGGCGCGCGTACCGGATCATCGCGAACGGCCCGGGTGTGACCCCGGTCGTGGAGTGGCAGGACTCGCCGCCGGGTCACTACCAGCCGGGTCTTGCGAGGCTGTTCCCGACGGTGCGTCTGCGCGGCCCATACAGCTCGCGGTTGGACTCACTCCTGAACCGGGATCAGCTCCAGCTCGACCGGGGTACGTCGAGCTGCTCGATCATGCACTAGCCGCCGCGATGATCTCGGCGTACAGCGCCGCCACCTCTTCCGGCTCGAGCGCGAGCGTGGCCCCTCCCACCGTCACCTCGTGGCGGTGGACCGACGGTGAGGTGGTCGAGCGCAGCTCGCCGAACAGGAACACCTTGCGCTGCTCGGCGATGGTGAGCGCGGCATCGGCGAGCCGGTCGCGGTCGCCGCGCAGGAGCACGTGGAACATCGGCGTCTGCGGCGGGTCGGGCACGATCTCGACGCCGTCCACGGCGGCCATCGCGGCCGCCACGGCGCGGGCATGCTCCACGAAGCGGGGAATCCGCTCCAGCCGCCCATCCAGCGAGAGTTCAGCCGAGACCACGAACGGATGTGACGTGACCAGGTTGCCACCGTGCCGGCGCTGCCACACGCGCGCCTCGGCGATCAGCTCGGCGTCCCCCGCCACGGCCGCCCCGGCCAGGGCGCCCAGGTCCTTGTAGAAGGAGACGTACACGCTGTCGAAGAGCGCGGAGATCTCCGCGTGGTCGCGCTCGTAGAACGGCCCGACCTGCCACAGGCGGGCGCCGTCCATGTGCAGCGCGATCCCACGCTCACGCGCCCAGGAGGTCTGCGAAACCAGATCGTCCCACCGCGGCAGGCGCCCCCCGATCTCCCGCTGCGGCAACTCGAGCAGCAGCGCCGCGACGGGCTCGTGAATCCCCTCCAGGTCCGCGAGCGTGATCAGCTCGTTGGTGTCGCCGACGAGGCGAGCGCGCATCCCGTGCAGCACGTTGTAGCCCATCTGCTCGTGGATCTCGAGATGGCAGGTGGGGTGGAAGGCAACCGTATGGCAGCCGCGGCGCTCGCACCAGATCCGAAGCGCGATCTGCTGCGCCATCGTCCCGCTCGGCATGAACACCGCAGCCTGTTTGCCGAGGATCGAGGCGATGCGGGCTTCCAGCCGCCCGATCCGCTCACCCTCGCCGTAGGAGTCGGGGCGCTCCTCGGCCGCCGTCGCCTCGGCCAGCTCGGCCAGCCGGTCGCGCA
>JBQCGJ010000121.1:0-4334 GCA_051955775.1 Gaiellales bacterium
CAACGTGGTCGCCGTCAACCTGTCCTTCGGCGACGTCGCGTGCCACCTGTCCTGGGTGGATCTGCCCGGCATCGCCCGCTACTCCCAGGAGTTCGCGTTCTACTCCCCGGACCGCCGTGCGACGCTGCGCTTCCCCTCGCCGTTCTTGCCCAACATGCCCACCGAGCTGGCTCTCGAAGGCGGCGTGTCCGGCACCTCGCGAGCCTGGCTGACCAGCGAGACGGCGTCCTACGAGGAGGCCTTCAAGCGGGAGCTGATCGAGCTGCACGCAGCGATCACGGGGGATCGCGATCCGCTCACGTCGGGCGACGACGGCCTGCGCGACCTGCAGCTCGGCGCGGCCATCGTCCGCGCTCACCTCGAACGGCGGCCGATCGACGATCCGGTCAGCCCCGAGCACGCGGAGGCGCTGCGATCCCCGTGACCGACCGGCTCGGCATCGCGGTGATCGGCGCCGGCCGCATGGGCCAGGTGCACCTGAAGGCCTGCGAGCGGGCGCCCAGCGTCCAGCTGGCGGCGGTGGTGGAGCCGTTCGAGGCGGCCCGAGCGAACGTGCCGGCAGGCGTTCCCTGCCACCCCGGCGTGGAGGAGCTGCTCGATGCCGGCGGGTTCGACGCGGTGCTGATCGCGGCGCCCTCCGACGTGCACGTGTCCCTGGTGGTGCGGCTTGCCGGGCTCGGGATCCCTGTGCTGTGCGAGAAGCCGTGCGGCATCGTCGCGGCGGACGCACGGCGGGCCGCCGACGCGGTCCGCGGGGCCGGCAGCGTGCTGCAGATCGGGTACTGGCGCCGGTTCGTGCCGGCGCTTGTGGCCCTGCGTGAGCGGATCGCGGAGGGGCGGCTGGGGACGGTGTCCTTCGTGTCCTGCTACCAGTGGGACGAGCACCCTCCGTCGGCGGAGTTCGAGGCGCACAGCGGCGGCATCGCGATCGACATGGGCGTGCACGAGTTCGATCAGATGCGCTGGCTGACCGGCCAGGAGATCGACGCCGTGGTGGCGGTGCCGGCGGACGCTCCGGACGGCGCCGGGGTGCTGGCGCGGATGTCGGCGGGAGCCGTCGGGCTGGCGTCGCTCGGCCGCGCGTTCGGCCAGGCGGACTCGTGCTGGGTGGAGGTGATCGGTACCCGCGGCCACGCCCGCGAGCCGTTCATGTGGGGCGACGACGGCCAGCGGGTGTTCCTCGAGGCGACGGTCGCCCAGCTGGAGGCGTTCGCCGCCGCGGTGCGGTCGGGCACCGTGGCCGGGGCGGATGGGGATGATGCGATCGCGGCCCTGGAGACGGCGCAGCAGGCGCAGATCGCGCTGGGTGGGCACCATCCGGCGGCGGCGTTGTGACCGGCGTCGAGCGGGTCGGGGTGGGCGTGATCGGCTACGGCGCGATGGGCCGTGCGCACGCCTACGCCTACCGCACGGTCAACCTGATCCGGGCGCTGCCGGTGCAGCCGGACGTGCGGGTGATCTCGGGCCGGGACGCGGGCGCCGTGCGGCGGGCCGCCGACAGCTACGGGATCGCCGATGCGGCGACCGACTGGCGGCAGGTCGTGGAGCGGCCCGACGTGCACATCGTGGACATCTGCACACCGCCCGGCACGCACGCCGAGATCGCCGTCGCAGCGGCCGCCGCCGGCAAGGCGGTGCTGTGCGAGAAGCCGCTGGCGGCGGATCACGCCCAGGCTCGGGCGGCGGCTGCGGCGGTGGACGCGGCCGGTGTGCAGAACGCGATCGGGTTCAACTACCGCCGGCTGCCCGCGCTGTCGCTGATGAAGCGGATGGTCGAACAGGACCGGATCGGCGAACCCCGCGCGTTCCGGGCACGCTGGCTGTCGGACGAGTTCCTCGACCCGCAGATCCCGTTCGACTGGCGGTTCGAGCGCGCCATGGGCGGCACCACCATCGCCGATCTGGGCAGCCACCTGATCGACCTGGCGGTGTGGATGGTGGGCGACGTGGCGGAGGTGTGCGGCCAGTCCACCACCGTCACCGGCGAGCGCCGCGACCCCGTCGGCGGCGGCATGCGGGCGGTCGAGGTGGACGACGCATCCTCGGCGCTGCTGCGATTCGCCTCGGGGGCCGAGGGGGTGCTGGAGATGTCCCGCATCGCACCTCGCCGGCCGTGCGACTTCACCGTCGAGCTGAACGGGTCGCGGGGCACCCTGTGGTTCGACTACGCGCGGCTGAACGAGCTGTGGTTCGGCGACGGCGAGGACGACGCGGGCGTGTACGGCCTGCGCCGGATCCGGGCCGAGCACCCGACCCACCCCTACGCGGCCGACTGGTGGCCGATCGGCCAGGGCGTCGGCTACGGCAGCTCGTTCGTGAACCAGCTCGCCGACCACCTGGAGCGGTGGCCGGACGGGCCGTGGACGCCCGATTTCGAGCAGGGCCTGCGGGTGCAGACGGTGTGCGACGCGATCGAGCGCTCGGCGGGAGAGCGGCGGTGGGTGGCCGTGGCGGAGGTGGACGCGGAGTAACGGCCGTCTGATTGGCGAGCTTCCCGTCGCCTTGATGCTGGAGGTAGTGAATTTTGACTACCATAGGTAGTCTGATCTGCTTGCGTTAGGTAGGCAGTAGCCTGTAGGATGCCGGGGTGAACCCGTTCCAGTACCAGCGCCCGCTCCCCGCGCGAGACGTCATCAACCGAGACGACGAGGCTCTCGCGATCCTCGCCCTGTGCGACAGCGGACAGCTGATCCGTCTCGACGCCCCCAGGCGGTACGGCAAGACAAGCCTCGTGGGGAAGGTGTTCGCAGAAGCGGAGAAGTCCGGCGGGATCGGCGTCCTCGTCGACCTCGACGGCGTGCTGTCCGTGCAGGATGTGGCCGACCGGGTGGAACTCGCCTACAGAGAGCTTCCAGGGGCAGTGGCGAGGAGGTTGCGGTCGATCATCTCGGGGATGGAGGTGAGCGTCGGCGCAGGCCCGGCCAGAGTCCGCCGCCGCGGGACCGGTGAGCCCCCAAGCCAGCGCAAGCTCCTCGAGCTCCTGGATCTGCCACACCGCATCGCGGAGCGTGGGGAGGGGAGGGTGATCGTCGCGTTCGACGAGTTCCAGGAGATCCTCAAGATCGACGGGATGGATGGCACCATCAGAAGCCGCATCCAGCACCACTCCGACTTCGCCTCGTACATCTTCACGGGCTCCCAGCCGCGGCTGATGAACGAGCTGTTCGGCGAGCGACGCCGGCCGTTCTGGGATCAGGCGCGTCCGATGGCGATCGGCAGGCTCGATTCGGCCGACATCGCCGAGTACGTCACAGCCCGGTTCGAGCACACCGGCCGCGCGCCAGGGCGGGCGCTGTCACTCCTGCTTGTCACGGCCGCCGGCCATCCCCAGCGGGCGATGCTGCTTTCGAGCTACCTGTGGGAGGCGACTCCCGAGCACGGAGAGGCGGACGAGTCGACGTGGGAACGGGCCTTCGGGGCCGCGATGGATGATCTTGCGATCGGCTTCGATGCGGAGTGGCGCAGCACCGACACGAACCAGCAGCGCGTCCTGCGGGCTGTCGCCCAGTACGATGGGCAGCCGTACCGAGCCGACGCGATGGAGGCGGTCGGTATCAAGCGCGGATCGGTGGCCAGGGCGATTCACACGCTGGAAGGCGCCGCGGCCGTCGAACGCATCGGCGGTGGCCGGTTCGTCTTCACTGACCCGCTGTACTCGGCGTGGGTCGCACAGCAACCCCGCACCGTGAGGATCGACCTCAGCCGCGCCCGGCAGCTGACCGAAGCCGAGATGGACGAGGCGCGAGTTGTCACGGAGGACCACGGGTAGGGAATCGTCTAGCGTGCAGACCCGCATGGCGAGGGCGGCTACCCAACCCCCGGGCAGCGCGATACCCGACCTGGAGGGTCGGCGCAGGGTCGTGATCGAGAATTTGCGCCCGTGTGTCGACGGCGGGCGGTTCTGCGTGAAGCGGGTCGCCGGAGATCACGTCGAGGTCACGGCCGACGTGTTCGCCGACGGCCACGACGCGGTGGGCGCGGTCGTCCGCCACCGCGCCGACGGGGAGCGCCGGTTCCGCGAGGTGCGCATGCACCCGCTGGGCAACGACCGTTTCGCCGCCTCGTTCCCGGTCGAGACGCTGGGCCGCCACTCCTTCTCCGTGCGGGCCTGGGTCGACCGCTTCGCGACCTGGCGCGACCAGCTTCGGCGCCGGGTCGAGGCCGGCCAGGACGTGCGAGTCGAGCTGGCCGTGGGAGTCGAGCTGGTCGAGGCGGCGGCCGAGGGCGCCCCGGCGGCGGCCGCAGCCGAGCTGCGCAGGTGGCGCGACCGGGTGGCGGCGGACGATCCCGTGGCCGCGTCCGGCGCGGCGCTCGTGGCCGCGTCCGGCGCGGCG
>JBQCGJ010000122.1:0-4032 GCA_051955775.1 Gaiellales bacterium
CTGGGGGCCTGGCCCCGGTTCCTGGGGGCCTGGCCCTGTTGCTTGCCAGGCGATAAGCGGTGTCAGGCACCGTCACCAAACCCGTGACGAGTGCCTGACACAGGACCCGATAGCCACTCTCAGGTGCCTGGCCCCGGAGGGT
Source organism: Gaiellales bacterium (assembly GCA_051955775.1). GTDB lineage: Bacteria > Actinomycetota > Thermoleophilia > Gaiellales > JAICJC01 > DASUHT01. The sequence continues at coordinate 143 of JBQCGJ010000122.1, forward strand.
CCCGACGTCGTGACAAAGCGGACGGACCCGATTATGCTTAAGCCGTGAGTGCCTATCCGGTGAACAGGCGGCAGGGGAAGATCACGATCGTCGCCGGCGTGGCCGCGATCATCTCCGGGTTCGTGCTACAGGGCGTCAACGCGCAGTCGTTCGCGAGCGAGGCACCGCCGCAGTTTGCGTCGAATACCGGCAGTGTGACGCTGGTCGCGGAGATCGCCGGGCTGTTGATCCTGTGCGGCGTGATCACCACCGTCATCGGGGTCATCCGCTACGCCCAGTCCGGGCGAGACGACTCGCCGATGTTCGCCCCCGCTCCTGCGGGGCGGGTGATGGCGGCCGCGCCTGCCGGTCACCCCGGCGTTGCCGCGACCAGCGCTCCCGTGTCGGCTCCGGCCTTCTGCTCGTCCTGCGGCGCGCGGATCGCGGGCGAGGGCCGCTTCTGCGCGTCCTGCGGCACGTCCACCGCGCGCTAACCGGCGCGGTCAGCTTCGACGCTGAGGGGTGCGCCGGGAGCGTGCACCTCATGCAGCTCGCTGGGCCACCAGTTCCAGCGGCCAAGCAGGATGACGGTCGAGGGGATCAGGAGCGTGCGCACGAAGAAGGTGTCGAGGAGCACGCCGGCCGCCAGGCCGAGACCGATCTCCCGCACCTGGCCGGTCGAGGCGATTGTGAGCACGATGAACGTGCCGGCCAGGATCAGACCGGCGGACGTGACCGTGCCGCCCGTCGACTGCACCGCCCGCACCACGGCCGGCGTCAGCGGGAAGTCGTGCGCCTCCTCCCGGATCCGGCTCATGACCAGGATGTTGTAGTCCTCTCCGAGCGCCATCAGGAACACGAACATCAAGAACGGCAACACGAAGTTCAGGCCGGGATCGCCCCCGATGACCACGAAGGCCAGGATGGCCAGTCCCAGCGATGCCAGATAGGACAAGAGCACGCTGAGCACCAGGTAGATCGGCGCGATCAGGCTGCGCAGCATGATGGCCAGCAGGATGCCGATGATGATCAGCACCACCGGCACGATCCGCTTGAGGTCGTTGGAGGACGTCTGGCTGACGTCGTAGCTGGCCGGCGCCAGGCCGCCCAGGCCGCTGTCGACCGCCCCGATCGTGGTCGCCGCGCGGGTGACGGCGATCCGCACGTGTGGTGTCGCGTTCATGGCCTGGGTGGAATCGGCCGCGCCGGCCTTCAGCGCCGCGTAGAACTGGAGCGTCCTGCCGTCCGGCGAGATGAACTGCCCGATCGACCGGTACCCCTGGTACAGCTCGGCCGGGATGGGCGTGCCCGGCGGCGGGGTCACCGGCAGCGACTGCGGCGGCCCGAGCTTCGCGTACAGCTGCTCCAGGTCCGACGGCGGCACCTGCGTGCCGTTGGGGTTGAGCGGCCCCGCCAGGGCCGAGAACACGCCGGAAGACTGGAGTGATCTCTGCGCGGTCTGGATCTGGGCGGCGTCCTGCCACGCCGGGCGCCTCAGCTTGAACAGCACATTCGTGGGATTGCTGACGGCGGCCGGGAAGTGCCGGTCGACCAGCTTCTGCCCCAGGGCGGAGTCGCTCCCGGACGGCGAGCTCTCGCCGCCGAACCCGGCCGGGGTGTAGGTGAGCACGATCGCCGACAGCCCCCCGAACAGCGCCAGGCCGATGCCCAGGGTGAGCGCCGGCCGGGCCACGACCCTGGCGGCGATCCTGCCCCACGCCCCGCGCTGGTCCGAATCCAGCTTCGGCCGGGTGGGCCAGAACGCGGCCCGCCCGAAGATCGCGAGCAGTGCCGGCAGCAGCGTCAGCCCGGCCAGCAGCATGATGGCGATGGCCACCGCCAGTGCCGGCCCCAGGCCGCGGTAGAACCCCAGCTCTGCCAGCAGCAGGCTCATCAGCGCGGCGATCACGGTGGCCGCCGAGAACGTGATCGACTCGCCCACCCGCGCCATCGAGTAGGTGACGGCGTCGTGCGAGCTGCGGCCGGCGGCCAGCTCCTCGCGGACGCGGAAGATCAGGAACAGCCCGTAGTCCGTGCCCGCGCCAAGCACGATCACGATCAGCAGGAGCTGGGTGATCGAGCCCACGTCGACCGCGCCGTGCTCGGCCAGCAGAGCGATCACCGGCTGGGCCACCAGGAGCGACAGGAAGGCTGGGATCAGGGTCACCAGCGGGGCCACCACGCTGCGGAACACGAGCAGCAGGAGGATGATGATGAACAGGATCGAGAACAGCTCGGTGTTGCGCTGCGTCCTGCTGTTGGCCGACTGGATGTCGACCTGGCTGGCCAGCTGCCCGGTCAGGTGGATCGGGACGGCGCTGCCCACCGCGCCGTTCATGGCGGCGCGGATCGCGTCCACCACTCCCTTGCCGCCGTCGTTGCCGACCTTCGAGCTCGCGATCTCGACCAGCGCCTTTCGCACCTGGCCGTCGGCCGACACGCCCTGATCGCGCACGTGCAGGACGCCGGGTACCTTCGCCACGGCGGCCTCGGCCCTGTCCACGGCGGCCTGCTGCGCGGGTGTCAGCGGCGTGCCGCCGCCGCCGGCCACGAGGTCGGAGCTGAGGCTGAACTGGGCCTGGAACGGCTCGGCCAGAGCCGCCGCCCTGATCGACGGGGAGCTCCTGGGCAGGAACGACGAGGTGTCGGTCTTGACCTGGCTGGAGATCGACGGCCCGAAGTGCACGGCCACGATGGTGCCGGCCAGCCACAGCACGACCATCAGCCAGCGCAGGCGCACGGACACACGGCCGATGGCGGCGAACAGGCGATGCATCGGTCTCGGAAGGTAGCGGTCCTACCGCGGGTCAGCCAGTGGGTACCGAAGCGGCAGCAACCTGCTCCAAATCCGTCGGGTCATCGGAGCTCTCGCCGCCCAGTTGCGACTCGAGCGCCTCCAGCCGCTCGACCGCCGCCGGGTCGAGATAGCCGAGGGCATGGCGACGCCGCGCACCGCCCGAGATGCGCTGCTGTGGCAGCCGGGCTGCAGGCCGTGGCCGGCCCGCCGCCCACGGCCGCTTCGACGGCAGAGCCGTAAGCCCACCGGGACGAGCCGCCGCCAGCGGCCGGTCGTCAGCTCCGGCCGGCTCGACGGTCGCGCCCGTGCCCTTCGTCCATGTCCTCATCTGCCATCGCCTGGCCACGAACGAATTGTACCGGGGCCCAGGCCCCGTTCTGGTTCAGCTGGTGTCGTCTTCTTCCAGCGCCTCGTCCGGCCCGCGACGATCCTGGACGAGGTACCAGGCAAGACGCACGCCGGCCTCGACGGCCTCGTCCACCTCCTCCCGGGAGACGGGCTCTCCGCCGTCGATCCTGTCCGCGACCGTCAACACGTCGGCGGAGTCCTCATCGCCCATCTCGTCGGAGCGCGTGGCGGCCGCCCCAAGCACATGTTCCATCTCACGGATCAGGCGAGCCAGCTCGGGCAACGCCTCGGTGGGTGTCGTTTGCAGGTCGGGCTCGATGTCCTCAAGGCGGGCCTGCCAGATCGTCCTGTCGACGCCGTCGTCATAGACGAGGTCGCCGTCTGCATGGCTGTTCATGCGGTCCGGCATACCCGCGCCAGGCGGCGCAAAACGTCCCGAGAGCAGTCAGCTGATCACACGCCGCGTGAAGTTCCGCGTGCCCACCCAGAGGAACAGCCCGCTGAACGCGATCAACGCCGGGTACACGGCCCACAGCGTCATGTGGTTGGAGGAGGTCAGCGCGGCCCGCGAGCCCTCGTTGATGTAGACGAGGGGGTTGATCAGCACCAGGTACTGGAGCCACGGCAGGCCGGCGGCCTTGACCGGCTCCAGGGTCGTCCATGCGTAGTAGGTGCCGCCCAGGAAGGTCAGCGGCAGGATCACGATCCCGAACATCAGCGGCACGTTGCGCGGGTCGAAGATGGTGCCGAACGTGAGCCCCAGGGC
>JBQCGJ010000123.1:0-3082 GCA_051955775.1 Gaiellales bacterium
TCGCCCGGGTTCGGCGGCCCGGAGTCGGCCATGGGCCTCTTCTGCACCGGCCAGATCGCGCGCCGCTTCGGCCTGCCGTGGCGGGCCGGCGGCGGCTTCCTGACGTCCAGCCAGCTGCCGGACGCGCAGGCCGCCTACGAGGGCCTGAACACGATGTTGCCGGCGTTCCTGGCCGGGGCGAACTTCGTCGAGCACTCCGCCGGCTGGCTGGAGTCGGGGCTGGTCAACTGCTACGAGAAGTTCATCGTCGACATCGAGATGCTTCGCATGCTGAGGGAGGAGTTCACGCCGCTCGACATCGACGAGGACAGCCTGGCCTACGGCGCGCACCAGGAGGTCGGCCACGGCGGACACTTCCTGGGCGCGGCACACACCCTGGAGCGGTGTCGCACCTGCTTCTACCGCCCGCTCCTGTCCTCCACCGACAATTTCGAGCGGTGGCAGCGGCGCGGCGGCGAGGACGCGGCTGCGCGGGCCAGCACCATCTGGCAGCAGACGATCGAGAACTACGAGCAGCCCGCGCTCGAGCCGGCCCTGCTGGAGGAGCTCGAGGCCTACGCCGATCGCCGCCGCCGCGAGCTCGGGGACTGAATGCGGATCACCGCGATCCGGGCGTACCGGCAGTGGCAGCCCTTTGCCGACGGCGAGTACGCGACGGCCGGCGGCACCGCGGCAGGCTTCGACTCGGTGATCGTGGCCATGGACACCGACGACGGGGCGACCGGCTGGGGCGAGGCGGCCCCGCTGGGCGCGTTCTACTCGGAGGCCTTCCCCGCCGGGGCGCGGGCCGGGATCGCAGAGCTCGCCCCGCACCTGATCGGCGAGGATCCCGCGCAGCCGCGGCGGCTGGTCGGCCGGATGGATGCCGTCATGCGCGGTCAGGCGTACGTCAAGTCGGCGCTTGACATGGCGGCCTGGGACGCCGCCTGCCGGCATCGCGGTCAGCCGCTGTGCGAGGCGCTTGGCGGCCGCTTCGCCGACTCAGTGGCGCTGTACCAGGTCGTTCCACCGTTGGCCCCTCAGGTGGCGGCCGAGCGGGCCAGGGGGTACGTGGCCGGCGGCTATCGCCGGCTCCAGATCAAGGTCGGCGGAGACCCGTACGCCGACGCCGAGCGGCTGACCGCGGTGCGCGACGCGGTTGGCGCCGACGTCCCCCTGTACGCCGACGCCAACGGCGCCTGGACGCCCGAGCAGGCGCGACGGTTCCTGCACGCGACCGCCGCCCTCGACTACACGCTGGAGCAGCCCTGCGGCTCGCATGAGGAGTGCCGGGCGGTGCGGGCGGCCTGCCCTCACCCGCTGGTGCTCGACGAGTCGATCACGTCCACCCACGCGCTGCTGCGGGCGTGCGGCGACGGGCTGATGGACGGTGTGACGCTCAAGATCGCCCGGCTGGGCGGGGTCACCCGAACGGCTGCGGCGCGCGACCTGGCGGTCGAGCTGGGGCTGGCCGTCACCATCGAGGACACCGGCGGGGCTAGCATCGACACCGCCGCCATGGCCCATCTGTCGCTCTCCACTCCGGATCCCCACCGCACCCACACCGTCGACTTCTCGCGCTGGGTGACCGTTGCCAATGCCGACGGACTGCCGGCCGCCGACGGTGGAGAGCTGGCGGCTCCGTGCGGGCCGGGCCTGGGCGTCACAGCGCGCGAGGCGGACCTGGGCGATCCCTTCCACCGCACGCCGGCATGACCGGCTTTCTGTGGCCCGAGCCGCCGGCCCCCGCCGAGCCGCTGGTGCTGGACGACCGGCTGACTCCGGGCGATGTGGCGCAGGTCGCGATCGGGCGCCGACCGGTGACGCTGGCCCCGGCCGCCCGCGAGCGGATCGCGGCGGCCCGTGCCGCCACCGATGCGCTGCTGGCCGACGGCGAGCGGGTGTACGGCCTGACCACCGGCGTGGGCGCGCTGAAGCGGGTCGCAGTGGGCGCTGGCGAGCAGATCGACTTCAACCGCCTGCTGCTGCTGTCGCATCGCACGGGCACCGGCCCGGACGTGCCCGTCGAGGTCGTGCGGGCGGCCATGCTGGCGCAGCTGGCCGGGTTCGCCCGCGGACGCTCCGGCGTGGGGCCCGAACTGGCTGATCGGCTGGTGGAGGCGCTGAACGCCGGGCTCGCCCCGCGCGTGCGCACGACCGGCTCGCTGGGCCAGTCGGACCTCGGCCCGCTGGCCGACCTGGCGGCCGCCCTGACCGGCCACGGGGAGTGGGCAGCCGAGCTCGACCGGCTGAGGCTCGAGCCGTGGCACCCGACCGCAAAGGAGGCGCTGGCCTTCGTCAACTCCAACGCCTTCTCGCTGGGCTGGACCGCGCTCGCGCTGACGGCGGCGGCGGGCCTGCTCGACCGCTTCGACGAGTCGGCGGCGCTGACCTTCGAGGGCATGCTGGGGAACGTGCAGGCACTCGATCCGGCGGTGGCCGACGCCCGCCCGGTGCCGGGGGTCGGCGAGGCGATCGAGCGTGTGCGCGGGTTGCTGGAGGGTGGAACCCTGCTGTCCGGCACGCTCCACCGCCACCTCCAGGATCCGCTGAGCATGCGCATCGTGCCGCAGACGCACGCCGCCGCCCGGGTCGCGCTGGCCCATGCCACGAGCATCGTGGAGGCCGAGCTCGTGTCCTCCCACGACAACCCGGCCATCACCCCCGACGGCCGCGCGCTGTCCAACGGCAACTTCGATTCGGTGCCGTACGGCGTGACCCTGGACTACCTGCGGCTGGCCCTGGCGCACGTCGTCACGGCCTCCTGCGAGCGCGCGCAGAAGCTCGTCGACTCCGGGTTCAGCGGCCTGCCCACGGGGCTGCGGCCGGACGACGCCTCCAGCCAGGACGGGCTCGCGATCGTGGCGTACGGCGCGTCGGCCGCGGCCGCCGAGGTGCGCCTGCTGGCCATGCCGGCAACGCTCGAGGCACCCACCACGAGCACGGCGGAGGGCATCGAGGACCGCATCATCCCCACCCCCGTGGCGGCCCGCCGGCTGGTCGAAGTGTGCAGGCTGGGCCTGTACGTGGCCACGGTCGAGATGTATCTGGCGGCCCAGGCGGTCGACCTGCGCGAGCGCGCGGACGAGCTGGGCGCCGGCAC
>JBQCGJ010000124.1:0-6111 GCA_051955775.1 Gaiellales bacterium
CTGCTGTCGACCGGGCTGTTTGCCAACCGCACATGCAATCTGGCCCTGGTCACCCAGAACATCCAGTGGCTGCTCCTGATGGGCACGTCCTTCGTGGTGTCCGTGTTCCTGCCGGAGGTGCGCGGCTACAGCGCGATCAGAACCGGCGTCATCTTCACGGCCGCCACCGCCGGCATCCTGATCTCGTCGTTCGGGGCCGAGCGGTTCGCCAGGCGGCGCACCCAGAAGACGCTGATCGTGGCCGGGTTCCTGGTCACCATCGCCGGCATCGTGCTGCTGCTGGTGCTCGTCCCCGGCACCTCCAACATCGGCGCGTTCGTGCCCGGGCTGTTCCTGGTGGGATTCGGGCTGGGGGCGATGCTGACGCCGTCGGTGAACGTCGTCCAGTCCAGCTTTCCCGAGGAGCTCCAGGGCGAGATCTCGGGTCTGTCACGCAGTGTGTCGAACCTGGGCTCGTCTCTGGGCACCGCGGTCGCCGGCACGATCCTGGTGTCGGTCGTGGCCGAGGGCAACCGCTCCTACGGGATCGCCATGGCCACGCTGGCAGTGATCGCGGTGATCGGCCTGCTGGCGGCGGCCAGGCTCCCATCCACGACGGGGCGCGCTGCGAGTTGACATCATGACATCATGATGCGATGATGTCGATATGGCAAAGGTGCGCACGACGCTGACCATGGACGCAGAGGTCCTGCGGGCCGTAAAGGTGCGTGCCGCCCGTCTTGGCAAGGGCGACAGCGAGGTGATCGAGGACGCCGTGCGACGCGAACTCGGGTTCGACCTGCTCGAGCGTCTGTGGCAGCAGCCGGACATGGGCGAGGACGCCGCACTCGCACTGGGGATCGAGGCTCAGCACGAGACTCGCGTAGACCCCTGAGTGCGGGCCGTCCTCGATCCGAACGTCCTCATCGCCGCCCTCCTGTCGCCCACGGGCGCACCCGCACAGATCGTGATTCGCTGGCTCGCGGGTGAGTTCGAACTGGTCGTTAGCGAGTCGCTGCTGGAGGAACTGGCCCGTGCGCTGGCCTATCCCAGACTTCGCAGCCGAATCTCGCCGGAGGCCGCAACGGAGTTCGTCGCAGTGGTGCGCCAAGCGGCAGACGTGGCGCCGCAGCCACCTGCGACCGCGCACCACTCGCCGGACCCGGGCGACGACTACCTGCTGGCCCTCGCCGAAGCTGAAAGGGCGGTACTGGTATCCGGCGACGCGCACCTGCTTTCCCTCGCCGGCATGCTGCCCATCACGACGACCCGGGCGTTCCTGGACACTCTGACCACCGATCAGGCTGGCGGCCCCACCTAGATGCTTGCGTAGGGCGGGTCAGAGTCGGCGATACATGATGTGGAGGCCCACGTAGCCCGCCGTGGGGTGGCGGAAGGCCTCCGGCACGGTCGCCAGCACCCGGAAGCCCAGCGCCTCCCACAGCGCCACGGCCCGAAGATTGCTCTCGGCGACGGCGTTGAACTGCATCGCCCGGAACCCATCCGATCGTGCCTGCTCCAGCACGTGCTCGCACAAGGCACGACCCACGCCTCGGCCCTGCCCGCCGGCGGCGACCATGAACCCTGCGTTCGCCACGTGCGCACCCGGCCCCTCGTAGTTGGGGTGGGATTCGGCGGTGCCCAGCACCGCGTCCTGCTCGTCCACGGCGACGAAGGTGCGGCCTGGAGGTTCGTGACACCAGCGGGCACGCGCGTCCCGCTCGGGCAGCTGCGGATCCCAGCAGAACGTGTCGCCGGCGGCGATCACGGGCCGCATGATCTGCCACATCGCCGGCCAGTCGCCGGGCGTCGCTTCTCGGACGTGGATCACGGCAGGAGTCCATCACAACCTGCAGCCGGTACGCCGATTTTCCACGCTGTTTGCGAACTGACGTAGAGGGGTTCACCCGTCCGGGTGAAGAACCCGAGCCCCCGCCGAGTGAAAGTGAGACTGGTACCGAATCCCCTCCGGTGCGCCCCCTACGCGCGCGAGGCTCCAACCCTTGGATCAATCGAACACATCGCAGGTCGAGGCAGGCGATAGCCGCCTGGCGTCTTACCAGGCGCTGCACGAGGTATCCCGCATGCTGCTCGGGACAGCCACGCTGGCCGAGCTGTTCGACCGCATCACCGGCGAGCTGAAGCGGCTGGTGCCGTACGACGCGCTGACCGTCTACCGGGTCGATCATGTCCAGGAGCTGCTCGTGCCCGTGCACGCCGCGGATCAGTGGGCCCGCCAGATCATGGAATCTCCGATCTCGCTGGGCTGCGGCATCACAGGAGCGGTGGTGGACAGCGGCATCGCCGAGTGCCTGGATGCCGCCCACACCGACAGCCGCGCCGCGGTCGTACCCGGCACGCCGGACGACGAGCCCGGAGCGATGGTGGCCGTGCCGCTGACCGTCCGCGACCAGACGATCGGCGCGCTGAACGTCCACCGCCTGGGCCGGTATGTGTCGTTCACGCAGGAAGAGTTCGAGCTGGTGTGCCGGTTCGCGGACATGGCGGCGCTGGCCATCGACAACGTGGAGAACCGGAACCTGCTGCTGCAGGAGGCACAGACCGACTGGCTGACCGGCCTGCGGAACCACCGGTTCTTCCAGGAGCAGCTGCGCGAGGAGCTAGAGCGGGCCGCCCGCTACCGCCGCCCCCTGTCGATGATCATCTTCGACCTCGACGACTTCAAGCTGCTGAACGACGTGCACGGCCACCAGGAGGGCGACATGGTGCTCCGGCGCGTGGCCATGGCGGCCGGCGAAGAGCTGCGGGCCAGCGACGTGGCATGCCGCACGGGCGGCGAGGAGTTCGCCATCCTGCTGCCGGAGGCCACCAAGGTGGCGGCTCGGGCGGCCGCCGAGCGGCTGGTCGAGCGCGTCCGTCACATGCCGGGAAACCCGCCGGTGACGGTGTCCTGCGGAGTGGCCACATTCCCCGACGACGCCACCAACCCGACCGAGCTGGTCGCGGCGGCCGACGCCTCGCTGTACGTGGCCAAGGTGCGCGGAAAGGACCGGGCCGCGGAGTTCTCCAGCGAGGTGGCCCGGGCCCGCGCGACCACGGCCGCGGCTGACGTGGAGTCGGCGTCGCAGCTTCGGGCGCTGGGCGCGCTGGCCGCGCGGCTGACCAAGCTGACCAGCGCCAGCGAGGTCGGCGAGACGATCGTGTCCGGCCTGCGGGGCATGGTCGACTACCACAATGTGCGCGTGTACGTGACCGAGCAGGACGGGTATTCGCTCGAGCCGATCGCCTTCCGCGGCATGCTCACCGAGTACGACGACGAGACGCTGGATGCCCTGCGAACCGTGTTCGGCGAGGGCATCACCGGGCGCGCGGCGGAGGACGGGCGGACGCTGAACATCCCGGATGCGAACGCCTGCGAGTTCGCGGTGGACGTCCCGGGAACCGACGACATCGACGAATCGATCCTGGCCGTGCCGCTTCGCTTCGACTCCCGCACGGTGGGCATCATCGTGCTGTCCAAGCTGGGGATCGACCAGTTTTCGCCGCTGGCCGTGCGGATCGTCGAGCTGCTCGCGGCCCAGGCTGCGGTCGCGCTCGAGAACGCGCGTCTGTACGAGTCGGAGCGCCGCGCCACCGCGCTGGCCGAGGGGCTGGGCGAGATCACGGGTGCGGCTGTCGATGACCCCTCGCCGCGGCGGATCGCCGTTCTCGCTGTGCTCGTGGCCCGGCGGCTGACCGGCGCCGACGCGGCGGTATTCGTGGATACGTCTGCGGCCCGCCCGAGCGTGCTGGCAGCTGACGGAGACCCGGAGCTGGTCGCCGTGGCGTTTGCGAACGTCGGGCCGTTCACGGCCGCGCCGTCCGACGTCCGCGTGGTCTCGACGGATTCGGCGGAGCTCTGCATGGCCGCCGTTCACGGCGGCGTCCTGGTCGTCACCTGCCCGCACGCGTCGGCGGCGGTGGCCGAGCTGACGGACACGGTCGCCGCGCAGGCCACGCTGGCCCTGCGCTACGCGGACGCCGTCGCCCGCATGCGCCACGCCGGCTGACCGCCGCCGGTTGAAAAACCCCGCCACTAGACTCGGGGTCATGGTGGGGCCGAACACGGTCACCGACGAGATGCGCTTGCGCGAGGTCCTGGGCGGGGGGCCGTCGCCCGTGGTGGTCACCAAGCTGGCCGATCGTCTGAACGCGCTGACCCGCCAGTTCATCGAGCGCTCGCCGTTCGTGTGCGTGGCGACCGCCCGCCCGGACGGCGGCCTCGACGTGTCGCCGCGGGGGGATCCGGCGGGATTCGTGAGGATCCTGGACGAGCGCACGCTGCTCCTGCCCGACCGGCCGGGCAACCGCATCGCCGACACGCTGACGAACCTGCTGGCCGACCATCGCATCGCGCTGCTGTTCCTGATCCCCGGGGTGGGAGACACGTACCGGGTGAACGGCACGGCGACGATCGTCGACGATCCGGAGCTGCTGGCGCCGAGCGCCGTCGATGGCCGCGTCCCCAGGCTGGGGCTGCTGGTGTCGATCGAGGAGTGCTACACGCAGTGCTCGAAGGCGCTGATCCGCTCCGACCTGTGGAACCCGGAGCGGCACATCGACCGGTCGCAACTCCCGAGCTCCGGCCAGATCATGCGCTCGTTGTCCGAGGGCTTCGACGCCGATGCGTACGACCGAGAGCGCGCCGGGCGATACGCGCGTCGGGAAGGGTTGTACTAGCGGCAGCGCCCAGCGCACCCCGGGTGGTCGTGGTGGGGGGAGGGTTCGGCGGCCTTCAGGTCGTGCGCGGCCTTCGCCGCGCCGCCGTCGAGGTGACCCTGGTCGACCGCCAGAACTACTCGCTGTTCCAGCCGCTGGTCTATCAGGTGGCGACGGGGGCCCTGTCGCCGGCCGAGATCGCGGCGCCGCTTCGGGCGATCGTCAAGCGCCAGCGCAACGCGCGCGTGGTGCTCGCGGAGGCGACCGGCTTCGACCTCGGCCGGCGGCTGGTCTCGCTCGCCCGGCTGGCCGACGGCGAGCCGGCGGCCGAGCTCGAGTACGACACGCTGGTGGTGGCCGGGGGCACGCAGTACTCCTACTTCGGCCACCCCGAGTGGGAGCAGTACGCGCCGCAGCTGAAGTCGCTGGAGGGGGCGCTCGACATCCGCGACCGTGTGCTGGGCGCGTTCGAGGCGGCGGAGCTCGAGCCCGACGCGGAGCGGCGCGAGGCCTGGATCACGTTTGTGGTGGTGGGGGCCGGGCCGACCGGAGTGGAGATGGCCGGGCAGATCGCCGAGATGGCGCGGCACACGATGCGGCGCGACTTCCGGTCGGTCGACACCCGGAGCACCCGGGTGCTGCTGGTGGAGGCGGCGCCGCGGGTGCTGCCGCTGTTCCCGGAGTCGCTCTCGGGGCGGGCCGAGCGCGCCCTCACGAAGCTCGGCGTGACGTCGCTGGTCGGGAGCACGGTGGTGGACGTGCAGGCCGATGCTGTGGGCATCCGCGATCCGGACGGGACGACTCGGCGGGTCGCTGCGCGGACCGCGATCTGGGCTGCGGGGGTCACGGCGGCGCCGCTGGCAGCTCGGCTGGCCGAGGCTGCGGGGGCCGAGGTGGATCGCGCCGGCCGCGTCCATGTGGGGCCGGACCTGACGCTCCAGGGGCATCCCGACGTGATCGCGCTGGGCGACATGGCGGCCGTCCACGGCGCGGATGGGGAGCCGCTGGGGCTGCCCGGTCTGGCGCCGGTCGCGATTCAGCAGGGCCGCTACGCCGCCCGCGTGATCACGGACCGCATGCAGGGCCGGACACGACCGCCGTTCCGCTACCGCGACAAGGGGAACCTGGCCACAATCGGGCGCTCGAAGGCGGTTGCCGACGTCAAGGGCCTGCACCTGTCGGGGTTCACGGCCTGGGCGCTGTGGCTGGGCGTGCACATCGTGTACCTGATCGGGTTCGAGAACCGCCTGCTGGTGCTGCTGCGGTGGTCGATCAGCTTCTTCAACCGCGGCCGCGGCGCCCGGGTGATCAGCACGGACTGGCGTCCGCCAACCGCGGCTGCCGAGGAAGAGCCCCCGGCCCGCCGGGCCGTCTAGATCCGCCGGGCGAACGCTTGACAGGAACAGCGCAGTGCCCACCTACACGAACCCCGTCCTCGACCGCGACTTCCCGGATCCCAATGTCATCCGCACC
>JBQCGJ010000125.1:0-5009 GCA_051955775.1 Gaiellales bacterium
TCACGTCGCCGCCGGGTGAGTTGACGTACAGGCTGATGTCCTTGTCGGGGTCATCCGACTCCAGGTGGATCATCTGGGCCACGATCAGGTTGGCGATCTCGGCCGTGACCGGGGTGCCGAGGAAGATGATGCGGTCGTTCAGGAGCCGGGAGTAGATGTCGAACGAACGCTCGCCGCGGGATGTCTGCTCGACCACCATCGGGATCAAAGGAGCCATGTCGCCTCCGTTTCCGGGGAATCGCGGGTATAGTGTGCAACCACTGGGTTGCGTATCCTACGCGCAACCTCTAGGTTGCGCAAATCCGATCGGAGGCGCCATGAGCGACGAGCGAGTCGAACGAAGCACCGACCTGCCGCTGGAGCCCGACGAGGCCTGGCGGATCGTCACCGAGCCGGACGAGCTGGAGAGCTGGCTGGCCCCGGAGGTCGAGCTCGACCTGCGGGAGGGGGGTGAGGTGGTGGTGCGCGAGCGCGACGGCGACGAGCGCCACGGCACCGTGGTCGAGGTCGAGCCGCCCAGCCGATGGGTGTTCACCTGGGAGGACGGCGACCGCCCGTCGACAGTCGAGATCAGGCTCGAGCCCACCGATCCGGGCACCCGCGTGCGGGTCAGCGAGTGGGCGGGCGAGCGGGAGCTGGCGCTCGCCGCATGAACGACGCGTCGGTCGGCGCCACCTTCATCGCGCTCTCCGATCCCACCCGGCGGATGCTGGTGGGACTGATCGCCGAGCGCGGAAGCGTGACCGCGAGCGAGGCGGCGCAGGAGCTGCCGATCACCCGCCAGGCGGTGGCCAAGCACCTGGCGGTGCTGCACGACGCCGGGCTGGCCGAGCCTTCCCGGGCCGGGCGGGAGACGCGGTACGAGCTGCAGACCAAGGCCCTGGCCGACGCCGCAGCCTGGATGTCGGACGTGGGTGCGGACTGGGACCGGCGGCTGGACGCGCTGCAGCAGCACGCCGCTCATCGCCACACAGAACCGGGGTCAGACCCCGGGGTGCCGCCTTAACAAATTCCCATGGCAGGTACCATGGCGGGCATGTCCACCGTGCGCGAAGCCGATCCGCTGCTCGAGCAGGCCGAGGCGCGCGAGCTCGGGCTCGACCGCAACGGCCTGCTGGGCATGTACCGCCATATGCTGGCCACGCGGTTGATCGAGGAGCGCGGCAACCTGCTGTTCAAGGCCGGCAAGCTGCCGGGCAGCTACTACACCGGCCGCGGCAACGAGGCCGCCTCCGTGGGCGTGGCCACCGCCATGGGCGATGACGACGTGGCCTCGCCGCTGCATCGCAACCTCGGCGTGCACGTGGTGCGCGGCATCCAGCCGGCGGCGATCTTCTGCCAGTTCATGGGCCGCGACGGCGGCGCCACCCGCGGCCGCGACTCGAACCTGCGGTCGAACGACTTCGGCCCCGGCGCCGGCCTGCTGGCCGGGGTCAGCCACCTGCCCGCAATGATCCCCGTGATCACCGGCATCGCCCTCGCCTTCCAGCTGCGGCGCGAGGCGCGGGTGGCCGTCGGCTGGTGCGGCGACGGCGCCGCCGCCCGCGGCGACATGCACGAGTCGATGAACCTGGCCGGCGTGCGACGCCTGCCCATCGTCTACATCATCGACAACAACCAGTACGCGTACTCGACGCCCAACCGCCTGTCCTTCGCCTGCGAACGGCTGGCCGACCGCGGCCCCGCCTACGGATTCGAGGGGATCGTGGTGGACGGCACCGACGTGCTGACGGTGCACCGTGAGGCCAGACGGGCGATCGACCGCGCACGCGAGGGCGGCGGTCCCACCCTGATCGAGCTGATCACGCTGCGCATGGAGGGGCACGCCGTGCATGACGACGCGTCATACGTGCCCCGCGAGATGCTGGTCGAGTACGCCGCCCGCGACCCGCTGGCCCGCTTCCGGGCGTGGCTGGAGATCAACGAGAACGCGGGCGAGGAGGAGCTGGCCGCGATCGAGTCAGATGTTCACCGGTGGATCGACGAGGGCGTCGCAGAGGCGGAGGCCAGCCCGCCGCCCGACCCGACCACCATCCGCGAGGGGGTGTACGCGCAATGAGCGAGTTCCCGTTCGGCATGTTCGGAGATCCCGAAGAGCTGCAGAAGCAGATGGCCCAGTACATGGAGCAGGCTCAGGCCAGCCAGAAGGTGGCGTTCGCCGATCAGGCCATCAACCTGGCAGTGGGGATCACGGTGGCCGCGATCGGCCGGCTCGACCTCAACGGCACAGCCGACGAGCAGGCGACGCAGGTGCGTGACGCCATCCGGTTGATCTTCCCGGAGGCGGTCACGCTGGTGCGCGAAGCCCGCCAGGGTCTCGCGTAGCCTGACCGGCTGCGACTACTCGATGATGCGCCAGTCGGTGTGCACCGAAGCGGTCGTGGACGCCGAGATGAAGCAGTCCCGTTCGGCCTTGTCGGTCAGGCCGCGCGCCGCCTGCGCATGACCGCCCGAGACACGTGCGAGGACCGTCATGTCGACAGACGCGAAGGCATACCGGCGGTCGTCCTCGCGCCTCGACAGCCGCCCTTCGACGCTCGACTCGTAGCTCACCACCTCGATCCCGTTGTGCGAGCAGTGGGCGATGAACGACAGCATCGTGCACGACTCGATCGAGGCCAGGAACAGATGCTCGGGGCTCCAGTCGCTGCCCGAGCCACCCGGGAAATCCGGCGGCGGGGTGATCGTGATCGGATCGCAGCCGTCGGACGAGACCTCGGCCCGCCGGCCGCCCCGCCACTCCAGATCCGCTGTGTAGGAGAAGACCTTGGTTTCCATGAGCCGGAGCCTACCCGCCACCCAGCACAGCAACCGCATCCGCCGGCATGACCTGCAACCACGCCGCCGCATGCCACGTCCGGCAGGCGTAGCGCTCCTGCACCAGCCGGGCCGCCGCGGCCGCGCGCTCGGGGTCGAGCGGCCGGGCGGAGCCATCCGGCGCCAGGGCGGCGATGATAGCCTGCTCCGCCGCCTGCACCGTGCCGCCGACGTTGGCCACGTGATCGGGCCGGCTCATGGCCGGCCTCGGCGCGCCGCCCAGATCGCCTCCCCGCGGCCCGGCCAGGCACGCCCGCAGGGCGTCCAGGTCGGCATCCACCAGCAGCGTGCCGTGGACGAGCGTCGCCGCGCGTCCGCGATGGGCCGCGATCCCGGTCACCTTGAGCCCGTCCACACGCACGGTCCGCTCGTCGGCCACCGCGTCGACGCCCAGCGCCCGGCACGCCCGCGCCATCCCATCCAGGAAGGGCGCGTACATCTCCGGAATGCCGAGCGCAGCGTCAGGATGCGTCGCGGGCACCGCCAGCGCGGCGCACACCACGCCGGGGTCGAGGTAGACGGCGCCGCCGCCGGTGAACCGCCGCCACGCCCGCACGCCGCGCGCGCCGCAGGCCGCGGCATCCACCTCCCAGTCGACGCGCTGGAACCGTCCCACGACCACCGCGGGGCTCGACCGCCACACCGCGACCACCGGCGCCTCCGGCGCCACCCGGGCGATCGCCTCGTCGAGGGCCAGGCCGTCCGCCGGTTGCACGAGACCGGCGGCGACGACCAGCGCCGTCACGCCTCCGGGCCGCCGGCCACCGACACGCCCGCCCGGCGCAGCCTCATGGCCGCCGAGGGCGGCGCGTCGGCGGGCAGCTCGCAGATCTCCGGAAGGCCGGCCGACTCGTGCTGGATCGCATTCTCGAGCGTCTCCGGGGAGCCCAGCTCGGCCAGCTCGGCGCGCGCCTGCCGGAGCCGGTCGCGGGCGGCCTGCCGGGCCACCTCCGCCGCCACCGGGGCCGGGTCGGCCAGCTCAGCGTAGGCCAGAGCGTCCCGCCGCACCGCCTCGGGGCGGCCGTCGTCCCGCACCGGCGCCGGCAGCTCGACCTCCAACGGCAGCTCCAGCAGCGAGTCGACCAGCCGCTCGCGCTCGTCGATCAGCTGCTGGCGGCGATCCCGGGTGGCCAGCCGCGCCGACTCCAGCCGGCCGCGGGCCTGTTCCGCCTCGTCGCGGATGTCTCCCGCCTCAGCACCTGCGGACTCGGCCACGGCGACCAGCTCGGCCGCCCGCTGCCAGGCCGACACCAGCGGCCCCTGGGCGACCCACTCGCGCTCCAGCTCTCGGGTGATCGAGGTGATCGCGTCGCGCCGCAGCCTGACGGCCTGCACGACCTCCGGCACGCTGCGGTCGATCTGCTCGTCCTGCGCCGCCTCCGCCTCCAGCCGCCGCGCACGATCCAGCCGGCCGCGCAGCTCCGCGACCAAGTCGGCCTGCTCGAGCACCCGCTCCAGCTCAGCCCGAGTCATGCTCCACGCCAAGCTCCAGCTGCGGCTGGCGCAGTACGAGGGCCGGCAGCCGCTCGATCGCCGACAGCAGCCGCGGCGCCAGCAGCAACCCGGCCGCGTCGAAGAAGCAGTAGCCGCCGGGGATCCCGCTGGGCGGGTTGCCCTGAGAGACAAAGCCCCCCGGCCCGTGGGTCGCCCATGTCCATGCTCCCGCGTTCGTCCCGATGAGCTCCAGGTACGTGCATACCACGAACGCGCCGGCGTACACCAGCGGCTGCCGCCCGACCAGGATGAACCGGGCCAGGAACACGAACATGATCGCGCCCAGCATGTCCTGCCGGGGCGCCAGGGTGACGCCCCACAGCGCCCACGTCCCGCATACCGCCAGCGCACCCATCGTGAACGGCCGCCGGTACTGCGCGGCCAGCGCCGAGCGGCCGATGGCCAGCGCCGCCAGGTACACCAGGCCGTGCCCCGGCGGCACGTATGACGGCACGTTGTGCAGGCGGTAGGTGTAGAAGCCGAGCAGCGGCGACGCGGTGTACTCCACACAGGTCGCGAACATGATCACCACCGCCACCTGCGCCCGCACCCGCCGGCTCTCGCCGCGCAGAAGCCAGATCAGCACGCCCCACGTGATGACCCCGACCATGCGCTGGCGCCAGATCCCCGCGCTGTGGTCGGTACCGGCGCCGAGCGCGATCCACACCAGGACGACGCAGAAGATCCACAGGTCGCGG
>JBQCGJ010000126.1:0-3383 GCA_051955775.1 Gaiellales bacterium
TCAGCTCCCCTTGCCCATCCAGCCGCGCCGCCGGAACATGATGAGCAGGGCGGCGACGGCCATCAGCTCGGTGCCGACGCCGATGCCCCAGAACGCGGCCGCCGACCCGATCCGGCTCACCAGCCAGGCGAAGTTCGGCCGCTGGTGAAACTCCTTGACGTCCTCGACCGCGAACGGGTGGATCTTGAACACGTCGCGGAGCATCATGAGTACCTCGTCGTCCGTGCCGTGCAGATCGAGCCAGAGCAGCCGGGTCCTCTTTCAGGGCCAGCTCGATGTTGGGGGGAGTGAGCTCGTCCTCCAGGCAGTTCGTGAGCAGCAGATGTCCTCGCTCGGCTCCATGGTGCCAAATCCACGGGCCACAGCTGCCTGTCGTCCCCTCATTAGACTGGGCTCTCATGACGATCGAGCCGCCCGACGCCAAGAAGATCCCCAGCCCGCGCACCTTCCACGGCGACACCGTGATCGATGAGTACGCCTGGCTCGCCGACAAGCAGGACCCGGACACGATCAGCTACCTGAGGGCCGAGAACGCCTACACCGACGCGCTCACCGGCCATCTGGCCCCGCTGCGCGAGCAGATCTTCGAGGAGATCAAGGCGCGCACCCAGGAAAGCGACCTGTCCGTCCCGGTGCGCAAGGGCGGCTGGTGGCACTACGCCAGGACGGTCGAGGGCCAGCAGTACGCGGTGCAGTGCCGGCGCGAGGTCCGCCCCGGCGAGGTGATTCCGCCGATCCCCGCGGACGGCCAGCCCCTGGACGGGGAGGAGGTGCTGCTCGACGGCAACGAGCTGGCCGCCGGCCACGAGTTCTTCAGCCTCGGCACGTTCCGCACCAGCCCGGACCAGCGCTGGCTGGCCTACTCCACCGACTTCTCCGGCAACGAGCGGTTCACGCTGCGGATCAAGGACCTGGCCACCGGGGCCATGCTGCCGGACGAGATCCCGGACACCTACGCCGGCTGCGCGTGGTCCCTGGACGGCTCCACCGTGTTCTACACCACGGTGGACGAGGCCTGGCGGCCGTACCGGGTCTGGCGGCACCGGATCGGCACCCCCGCCGCCGATGACACCATGGTGTTCGAGGAGCCGGACGAGCGCTTCCACGTCTGGGTGACCCTGACCCGCAGCGAGAGCTACGTCATGATCAGGAGCACGAGCGTGCTGACCAGCGAGGTCCGGCTGCTGGACGCTGCCCGGCCGGACGGCGAGTTCAGCGTGGTGGCGCCGCGCCGCCAGGGCGTGGACTACGACGTGGAGCCCGCCGCGGACCATCTGCTGATCCTGCACAACGGCGGCGGCGCGGAGAACTTCGAGATCGCCACGGCCCCGGTGACCAGCCCGGCCGAATGGACCCCGCTGGTCCCGCACCGCGCCGACACCCGGCTGCTCGGCGTGGACGCGTTCGCCGACTACACCGTGGTGTACTTCCGCCGCGACGGCCTGACCGGCCTGCGGATCCTGCGCAAGGACGGCGAGCACGAGGTCGCGTTCGGCGAGCCGGTCTACCGGGTCGGCCCTGGCCCCAACCCGGAGTTCCAGGCCAGCCGGTACCGGCTGGCCTTCACCTCGCTGGTGACCCCGGGCTCGGTCTACGACTGCGACATGGCCACCGGCGAGCTCACCCTGCTCAAGCGCCAGCCGGTGCTCCCCTCGCCGGCCGGCGTCCCCTCCGGAGGCGAAGACTACGAGCAGCACCGGGAGTGGGCGGTGGCCGACGACGGCACCCGGGTGCCGATCTCGCTGGTCTGCCCCAAGGGCACGCCGCGCGACGGCAGTGCGCCGTGCCTGCTCTACGGGTACGGCAGCTACGAGCTCTCCCGCGACCCGGCCTTCTCCATCCCGGTGCTGTCCCTGCTCGACCGCGGCTTCGTCTACGCGATCGCGCACGTCAGGGGGGGCGGCGAAATGGGCCGGTCCTGGTACACCGACGGCAAGCTGCTGCGCAAGAAGAACACGTTCACCGACTTCATCGCGTGCGCCCGGCACTTGGCCCAGGCGGGCTGGACGTCGGCGGACCGGCTGGTGGCCCGGGGCGGCTCGGCGGGCGGGCTGCTGATGGGCGCGGTGGCCAACATGGCGCCCGGCGCGTTCGGCGGAATCGTGGCGCACGTGCCGTTCGTGGACGCGCTGACCACGATCCTGGACCCGTCGCTGCCGCTGACCGTGACCGAATGGGAGGAGTGGGGCGACCCGCTGCACGACCCCGAGGTCTACGCGTACATGAAGTCGTACACCCCGTACGAGAACGTCACCGGGCAGGCCTACCCGCCGATCTTCGCGCTGGCCGGGCTGAACGACACCCGGGTGACCTATCACGAGCCGGCCAAGTGGATGGCCCGGCTGCGCTCGACCGCCGCGGGCGGCCCGTTCCTGCTCAAGACCGAGATGGAGGCGGGCCACGGCGGCCGCAGCGGCCGCTACGACGCGTGGCTGGAGGAGGCCCTGGTGCTGGCCTGGGTGGTGGAGACGGCCGACGCCGCCGCGGACGCGGCCCCCGGGCGGCCCGGTTAATCGAAGAGGGCGCTGACCGACTCGCCGTTGTGGATCCTGCTGATGGCCTCGGCCAGCGGCGCGGCCACCGACAGGACGGTCAGCTTGGGCTGCCCGGTGTCCAGCGGCGCCGAGTTGGTGCAGACGATCTCGGTCACGCCCGCCGTGGCGGCCAGCTTGTCCAGCGCGTTGTCGGCGAACAGCCCGTGCGTGCAGGCCACCGCGACCGAGCGCGCACCTTCGTCGCGTAGCCGGTCGAGCAGCTCGAACACGGTGGTGCCGCGGGAGATCTCGTCGTCGAGGACGATCACGTCCCGGCCGCTCACATCGCCGATGATCGCGGTGATCTGCACCTGCGAATCGCTGATCCGCTCCTTCGCGCCCGCCGCGACCGGCAGGCCGAGCCTGCGGGCGAATGCCGCGGCGCTCTTGGCGTAGCCCAGGTCGGGTGAGACCACGACCGCGTGGGACAGGTCCCGCTGGCGGAAGTGACCGGCCAGCTCGCGCAGCGCGTGCAGGTGATCCACCGGCACCGAGAAGAAGCCGTGCACCTGCGGTGAGTGCAGGTTCAGCGTGAGCACCCGGTCGACGCCGGCGGTGACCAGCAGGTCGGCGATCAGGCGGCCGCCGATGGAGATCCGCGGCGCGTCCTTCTTGTCCGAGCGGGCGTAGGCGTAGTGCGGGATCACCGCGTTCACCCGCGCCGCCGACGCGCCGCGGGCCGCGTCCGCCATCAGCAGCAGCTCGATCAGGTTCTCCTGAACCGGCCGGACCAGGGACTGGATGAGGAACACGTCGCGTTCCCGGCAGTTGGACTGCAGCTGCACCTCGAGGCAGTCGTTCGCGAACCGCTTGAGCAGCACCGGGCGCTGCGGCACGTCCAGGTACGCG
>JBQCGJ010000127.1:0-10867 GCA_051955775.1 Gaiellales bacterium
CCGCTGGCGGCGGCCGCGGCCCGGCATCGACGAGCTCACCATCAGCGTGCTCGTGGCGTGAGCGCCCCGCGACTACGGCCGGGTGCGCGGCAAGCCTGAGTAACCGTCGCGCTGAACCGGCTGCTCGTGCTGTGCCACCCCAGGCTTCATCTTCACGGTCTGTAGAGGGTGGTCGCGCGTCAGGTGGCTGCGGGGCCCTTCAGCGCGGCGACCATGGAGTCGGGCAAGAGCCACGTCCAGTGATCGCCGCGGTTGGCCGCGTCGAGGGTGATCATGGCCGATGTGTGCTTGTTCTGCCCGTGCGCGAGGGTGACGCGAAGCTGCATCTCGACGACGGGCAGGCCGTCTCGGCGGATGTGGCGGGCTTTCACCTTGGTCGCGCTGATAAACGCCATGTCCGGCGGCACGAGTCCGCCGCTGACCTGCGCCGCCACGAACGCGTCGCGGGAGATCTGCGCGCGCTGGGTGGGGTCGATCCACGTGTAGACCAGCGGGAACTGGTTGAGCATCTCCGTGCGGATCACGCCGGCCAGGAACGCCTCGGCCGGTTGCACCGGGTGCACGGCATCGTGGGTGGCCCGCGACGTCGAGCTCGCGCTGCGGCCGTTGCACCCGCACGCAACACCGACCAGCGCGGCGATGACGAGGACGGCGGCCGTGTTAGGTCTCCGGGTGGGCACTCATCGAACCGACACGCGTGCTGCAGGCGCGCATCCCTCAAACGGACTATTCGTCCACAGCCTCAGTACCCCAACTCGCTGGCGTAGCCCTTGCGGTAGAGCTTCTGCAGGTGCTCGACGTCCGCCACGTAGCCGCGCGTGGCGGAGAACTGGATCTGGGTCGGCTGGCCGGCCGGCGTCTCGCGGATCCAGGCGTCCACGTTGGACTGCCCGGCGTTGTACGCCGCCAGCGCCAGGTCGATCCGGTGGTAGCGCTGGACCAGATGCCGCAGGTACCAGCATCCGTACCGCATGTTGAGATCCGGGTTGAACAGGTCGGTGGACGGATGGAAATGCGTGCCGCCCGTGCGCAGGGCGATCCCCCGGGCTGTGGACGGAAGCAGCTGCATCAGCCCGATGGCACCCGCCGACGAGCGGGTGTCGGGCTGGAACCGCGACTCCTCGTAAACCACGGCCGCCACCAGCGCTGGATCCAGGTGGTAGATCCGCGAGTAGCCCCGGATCTCCGCCGTGTAGCCGAGCGGATACTCAAGCCGCACCCACCACGCCGGCTCCTCGTGCTGGAGGTAGGCGTATCCACCGACCGCAACAGCAGCCGTCAGCACTACCAGCATGATCAGCCGCCTCACGCCGCTTCGAGCTTCTCCACCAGCTCCGCCACCCAGCGGTCGAGTGCGGCCAGGTCGCCGTCGTTCGTGAATACGAAGTCGCTGCGCTCGGCCTTCTCCTGCTCTGGCAGCTGGTGCCGCATCCGCTCCGCCGCGCCGGGCCGGCGTTGCTCGCGCAGCGCGTCGGGCGCGGTGATGGCGACGATCGCGTCGTAGCGATCCTCGACCCCGGCCTCGAACAGGGTCGGCGCCTCGTGCACGAGCAGCCGCGAGCCGGCCGCAAGCTCCCGGTCACGCCACTCGAAGAAGCGCTCAGAGATCAGCGGCAGCAGCAGCTGCTCGAGCCAGCGCCGCTCGGCGGCATCAGCGAACACCCGGGCGGCGATGGCCGAGCGGTCGATCTCGCCGTCCACATCCATCACCTCGGCTCCGTAGCGATCCAGCACTGCCTCGCGCACGCCGGGGTCGCGGTACAGCTCGTGCACGACGGCGTCGCTGGACAGCGTGGATGCACCGTGCTCGGCGAACGCGCGTAGCGCCTCCGACTTGCCCGCGCCGATCCCGCCCGTCAGGCCGACGACCCGCACCGGTCGCCGCACGGCCTACTCTCCGGCCTCGGCCGCCTCCGGCCCCGCGTCGGCCTCCGGCTCGGGCGACTCGGCGTTCTCAGCCTCGTCGGCCGCGGGCTCAGGCTCAGGCTCAGTCTCAGGCTCAGGTTGAGGTTCAGGTTCGTCCGCGGTCGACTCGGGCTCCGCCTCAGGCTCTGCCGCCTGCGCCTCCGGCTCGGGCTCTGCCGCCTCCGCCACACTGGGGCTGTCGTGAAGCTCCAGTGCCGCCTCGGGCTGCTCGTCCTCCGACGCCGGCTCGGCCTCGGCGGGCGTATCGCCGAACACCTCGTCCGACCCCAGCTCGGGCACGGGCGTGGTGCTCGCTCCAGGCACGCCGATGTCGATCGTCTTCACCGGCTCGCCGGCCTCGACCCGGCGCAGCGAGAGCGACAGGCGCCGGCGCTCGGGGTCGATCTCGATCACCTTGACGTTGACCTCCTCGCCCTGCTGCACGACCTCGCGGGGATTCTCGACATGGTGCTCGGCCAGCTCGGAGATGTGGATCAGGCCCTCGACGCCGGACACGATCTCGGCGAAGGCGCCGAACGTGACCACCTTGGTGATCCGCCCGCGCACCACGTCGCCCTGCCGGCACTCGTCGATCACGCGCTGCCAGGGGTCGGTCTGCGTCTGCTTCAAGCCCAGCGAGATGCGCTGCCGGTCGCGGTCGACGTCCAGCACCTTGACCGTCACCGTCTGGCCGATCTCGAGCACCTCCGACGGATGATTGACGTGGCTCCACGACAACTCCGAGATGTGGATCAGGCCGTCGATGCCGTCGAGGTCGACGAAGGCGCCGAAGTCGACGATGTTGGAGATCACGCCCTCCACCTCCACGCCCGGCGACAGCCGGTCGAGGATCTGCTGGCGCTGCTCCTTGCGCTCCTCCTCGAGCACCGCGCGGCGCGACAGCACGACGTTGTTGCGACTGCGGTTGAGCTCGATCACCTTGCACCGCAGAACCTGGTCGCGGTACTCCTCGAGGTACTGAACGCGGCGGATGTCGACCAGCGACGCGGGCAGGAAGCCGCGCACGCCGAGGTCGATGATGAGGCCGCCCTTGACGACCTCGATCACGGTGCCCTCCACCGGCTCGCCGCTCTCCGCGGCGGCCTCGATGCGCTTCCACGCCTTCTCGAACCGGGCCCGCTTCTTGGACAGGATCAGACGCCCGTCAGCGTCCTCCTTCTGGAGCACGAGAGCGTCGATCTCGTCTCCGACCTTGACCTCGTCGTCGGGATTCACCGAGCGCCGGATGGACAGCTCGGCGATGGGGATGACGCCCTCGGACTTGTATCCGATGTCGACCAGGATCTCGTCCTTGTCGACCCGGACAACGGTGCCGGAGACCACGTCGCCCTCGCCGAAGGTGATCAGTGTGCGGTCGTAGTCGGGGACGAGCACACCGTCGACCTCTTTCATCCAGGTGTCGAGTGCGTCGTCTTTCTGCTGGTCGGTTGATGGCATTCGGAAAGAAGGAGTCGGGGACAGAGGAATATGCGCAGCGTCCAATACCCGTGCATACCCGGGCGCTGGCGCAGTATACAAGCGTGCGTCGTGGCGTGGCCGCAGCGGCTCACTCGCCCTCGTATACATGCCCCCCGACCTCGATCGCCGCCGAATATGGGGGCAGGATGACGCTCTTCGTTCCCATCTTCACGGTGGCCGGCGCCACGGTCGGGTTGACCGCCACCATCCCGTGGGCGTACGTGCGCGTCCACACCCCGTCGTCGAGCACCGGCGAGCTCTCGTCGTTGGGTCCCAGAGAGAGCTGGTAGAGCGGGTTGGACGCGTCGTCGCCTGGGCCGTACGCGGACACCGGGGCGATCGCGATCAACAGGTAGCTGGCCAGTCCGAACACGCGCTGAGCCTGGGTCAGATGAGGGCTGTCATCCCACACCACGGGCGCCACGTGCTCGAGGAACGCGCGCCGGAAGTACCGGAACAGGTCGTGCCACGACTCGCCCGTGCGTTTGGCGAAGCCCTCCCCCACGCTGACCGCGTCGGTGCTGTTGATCTGGTTTGCGGCCACATCGGCCGGCGGGCCGTTCTCGGCCGCCAGCAAGAAGCCCGCCTGCAGCAGCGGCGCGCGGGTGATGCTGAGCGCCTTCGCGATCTGCCTCCGCAGCACCGCGCCCTCCAGCAGCGCGTGTCGCAGGTCCTGGTTGTGGGCGACCGGCACCCCGTCCCAGCGCTGGTCGTTGCCCGCATCCACCACGTCCACTCCGGTGAACCCGTTCCTGGACAGCACCGTCACCACGCGAGCCGACCAGGCGGCCAGGTAGTCGAGGTTGGTGAAGTCCAGCAGCGTCAGCCCGGGCTCGCCGACCGGATGCACCTCCAGTCCCTGGGTGTCGTGCATGATCCAGTCCGGGTGGTTGGCCCGCAGCCACGGCAGGCTGAACACGCCGGTGCGGCAGTTCTCGCAGGCGTACAGCAGCGAGGACTCGTCCCACAGCTGCATGCTGTGGTTCTCGGCCCGCATCACCGAGGGCAGCCGCCCCCACCCCTGGGCGACGGCGAAGACCGCCGCGTACTGACGGGCAATGCACAGCGCTCGCGTCCGTGGGGGCGGCAGCTTCAGCCGCAACGCCAGCGGAATCGCCGGGCGCGGCACCGACGCGCACGCGGCGGGCGGTGCAGGCGCCTTCGTGCTCTGCGAGCAACCTCCGGCCGCCACCGCCACTACACACGCGGCGGCGGCCAGGCTCAGACCATGCCGCATGCGGAGCAGCGTCCCTCGGGCCGGCCGATGACACCTCCGTCGGGAGGCGTGATCACGTCCACCACGTCCACCTCCAGCTCCGACCCGCAGCGCGGGCAGAAGCCACCCTCCGGTGGGTGGTGGCTGAGCGCGAAGGTGATGTCGGTGTCGATGCCCGCGCCGGTGGCCGACACGACGCCCCGGTGCTCGCCGACACGGCCGAATTGCAGCCGCACGTCGCCGCTGCGGTCGGTCCCGAAGGTGTGCACGTTGCCGACCGCCACGCCGATCGCGCCGTCCAGGTGGTCGGGTTCGACGGCGGCGAGGAACATCTCGGCCACCACCCGCTCGCGCAGCTCACCCGCCGTCACCCACAAGTAGCTCCCCGACTCGTCGCCCCGCCGCGCCGGCAGCGCGTGGAGCGTCCCCGAGATGTGGGTCCAGCTCACTTGGCGTCCAGCCAGGTGGCACCTGACCCTGTGTCGATTTCGAGCGGCGGATCGAGCGGATATGCGGCCACCATCTCCTGCGAAACCATCGACCGGATCGCGCTCATCTCGCCGTCGGCCACCTCGAACAGCAGCTCGTCATGGATCTGCAGCACCAGCCGCGAGCGCCGGCCCTCGTCACGCAGCCGCCGGTGACAGGCGATCATGGCGACCTTGATGATATCGGCGGCGGAGCCCTGCATGACCGTGTTGACCGCAAGCCGCTCGCCCAGGCTGCGAGTCGTGTACGACGACGCGCGCAGCTCCGGGATCGGCCGCCGCCGCCCGAACAGCGTGGACACGTGCCCCTGCTCGCGGGCCTGCTCGACCGTGTGGTCGATGAACTCGCGGACGAGCGGGAACCGGGCCAGGTAGGTGTCGATGTACGCCTGCGCCTCCTCTCTGGCGATGCCGAGCTGCTCCGACAGACCGAACGCGCTGATGCCGTAGATGATTCCGAAGTTGACGGCCTTGGCGCGATTTCGCTCCTCCCGCGTGAGCTCCGCGATCGGCCGCCCCAGCACCTCCGCAGCGGTCACCCGGTGGATGTCGTCGCCGCGCGCGAACGCTTCCTTGAGCGCAGGTTCCCCCGACAGGTGGGCCAGGATCCGCAGTTCGACCTGGGAGTAGTCCGCGGACAGCAGAGTGGCTCCCTCGCCGGCCACGAACGCTCCTCTGATCTCGCGGCCCAGCGGCGTGCGGATGGGGATGTTCTGGAGGTTCGGGCGGATCGAGGACAGCCGCCCGGTGGCCGCGGTGGTCTGGCTGAACGTGGTGTGCAGGCGCCCGTCCCTGGGGTCGATCTGCTCCGGCAGCGGTTGCAGGTAGGTGTTCAGGAGCTTGGACTGCTCGCGCCACGCCTCCACCACGTCCACGATCGGGTGCATGTGGCGGATCTTGGCCAGCACGCGGGCGTCCGTCGAATAGCCGGTCTTGCCCTTGCGGTCGACCGGCAGCCCCAGCCGCTCGAACAGCACCTCGCCGAGCTGGCGCGGCGAACCGAGCGTGAACGGGCCGCCGGCCAGCTCGTATGCCTGCTGCTCGAGCTCGTCGATCTGGTCGCTCAGCTTGGCTGCGATCTCGGCCAGGCGGTAGGTGTCGACGCGGATCCCGACCGCCTCCATGTCGGCCAGCACCGGCACCAGCGGCAGCTCGATGTCGTGGTAGAGCGCGGTCATCTGACGCTCCTCGACGCGGGCCGCCAGCGCGTCATGCAGGCGGGCACAGGCGGCCGCCCCGCGGACCATCTCGGCGGTCTCCTCGTCGGCCTGCACCTGAATGTCGAACCCCGCCTCCTGCGCCAGGTCGTCCACCGCGTAGCCCGTGCGGTTGGGATCGACCAGGTAGGCCGCCAGGGCCGTGTCCCCCGCCGGCAGCAGCCCGGGCACCTTGAGGCCGTGGACGATCACCCGGTGGTCGCGCAGGGCGTGCACGAGCTGGTCGGCGGGCGCCTCCAGGACGACCGCGTCCCCGCCCGCTCCGGCCACCGCGAACCGCTCGCCGTGCGCCGCCAGGCCGACCTCGTGGGGCAGCGCCGCCACGTCGGCCAGCGCACCCTCGCGCCAGTCCTGGGCGGTCGCCTCGGCAGCCGCCGGGAGCGTCCCGGGGACGGCCTCCTGCAGCTCGTCCACCCGCTTCAGAAGCGCCCGGAACTCGAGCTTGCGAAACAGCTCCGCCATGGTCGTGCGGTCGGGCTCGGCCGCCGTCACCGACTCCAGGTCGAGGTCGAGCTCGACCTCCCGGTCGATGGTCGCCAGCAGCTTCGACTTCTCTGCTTTCTCGGCCGCGTCGCGCAGCGCCTGGCGCCGCTTCTCGCCGCTGACGGCGTCCAGGTTCGCGTACACGCCCTCCAGCGACCCGAACTGCAGGAGCAGCTCGGCCGCGGTCTTGTCGCCGATCCCGGGCACCCCGGGGATGTTGTCCGACGTGTCGCCCTTGAGGCCGATGAAGTCTGCGATCAGCTCGGGCCCGATGCCGTAGCGCTGGAGGATCCGCTCGGGCGTGTACACGACCACGTCGGCGACCCCGCGCGGCGTCATCATGATGCACACGTTGTCGGATGCCAGCTGGAAGGCGTCGCGATCGGTGGACACGACGCACACCCGGTGGCCGGCGGCGGAGAAGCGGGTGGCCAGGGTGCCGATCACGTCGTCGGCCTCCTTGCCCTCCGAGCGCACGTTGCGGTAGCCGAAGGCCTCCACCAGCGGCTCGAAGAACGGCCGCTGCTGCACCAGCCGCTCCGGCGGCGGCTTGCGGTGCGCCTTGTACTCGGCGAGCACGGCCAGGCGGGCCACCGGCCGCTCGTCCCAGGCCACCAGCACCGTCCGCGGCCGGTACTCGGTGAGCATCTTCATCAGCATGTTGGCCGTGCCCAGAAGCGCGTTAGTGGGCTGGCCGTCGACCGTCTGCAGCTCCTCCGGCAGCGCGTAGTAGGCGCGAAACGCCAGCCCGTTGCCGTCCACCAGGAACACGTCAGACGCGCGCGCGGGAGCGTCGTCGAGATTCAGGTCCTTGGGCTGGATCTGCTTCACGGTGGCCACGCGGTCAAGGGTATCGCTCAGGAGGTCCCTCCATGACGGCCTCGCGAGATAGGCTTCGCCGCCCGTGGCCATGCTGAATCCCTCTGCGTCGTACAGCCTGACAATTCGGGCCGAGCTGCCGGCCATACCGGGCTCATTCGCGCGGGTGGCGGCGGTGATCGGCGACTGCGGCGGCGATCTGGGCGCGATCGACCTGGTGCGCGCCACGAAGCAGCACAGGGTGCGCGACATCACCGTGTCGGCCGCTGACGCCGAGCATGGCCAGCGGATCGTGGACGCCGTGCGGGCGATCGACGGGGTGACGGTCGTGCACGTGTCCGACCGCACCTTCCTGATGCACCTGGGGGGCAAGATCGAGATCCACAACAAGGTGCCGGTGAAGACCCGCGACGACCTCTCGATGGCGTACACGCCCGGCGTGGCCCGGGTGTGCCTGGCGATCGCCGACGACCCCGACAAGGCCCGCAGCCTGACCATCAAGCAGAACACCGTGGCAGTCGTCACGGACGGCACCGCCGTGCTGGGGCTGGGCGACATCGGGCCGCGGGCGGCGATGCCGGTGATGGAGGGCAAGGCGATGCTGTTCAAGGAGTTCGCCGACATCGACGCCTGGCCGCTGTGCCTGGACACGACCGACACCGACGAGATCATTGCCATCGTGCGCGCGATCGCGCCCGGCTTCGGCGGCATCAATCTGGAGGACATCGCCGCCCCCCGCTGCTTCGAGATCGAGGGCCGGCTGCGCCGTGAGCTGGACATCCCGGTGTTTCACGACGACCAGCACGGCACGGCCGTGGTGGTGCTGGCGGGGCTCCTGAACGCCGCCAAGCTGGTCGGCAAGCAGCTGGAGGACCTGCGGGTGGTGCTGGTGGGCGTGGGCGCCGCCGGCGTGGCGGTGTCCAAGCTGCTGATGTCGGCGGGGGTCACGGACATCGTCGGCTGCGACCGCGAGGGGGCACTGCATCCCGGCATGAAGGGCCTGACCGCGATCAAGAAGTGGTACGCGCGCAACACCAATCCGCGCGGTTTCGTGGGTACCGCCAACGACGCGCTGGCAGGCGCGGACGTGTTCATCGGGGTGTCCAGCCCCGGCGCCGTGGCGGTCGACGCGGTGCGCTCGATGTCGCCCGGTGCGATCGTGTTCGCGATGGCCAATCCCGAGCCCGAGGTACGGCCGGAGGCAGTGGCGGATTCCGTGGTGCAGGTGATGGCGACGGGACGCTCCGACTACCCGAATCAGGTGAACAACGTGCTGGCCTTCCCGGGCATCTTCCGGGGGGCGCTGTCGGTCTACGCCAGCACCATCAACGAGGACATGAACCTGGCGGCCGCGCGCGCGATTGCGTCGGTGATCACCGACGACGAGCTGCACGAGGAGTACGTGATCCCGTCGGTGTTCAACAAGTCCGTGGTCGAGGTGGTGGCGGCCGCGGTGGCCGACGCCGCCGTGGCCACCGGCGTGGCCAGGAAGTCGAACACGCTGGCGGCCGACGCCGCGTCGATCTACCAGTAGCGTCCCACGCCGCCGAGAGGATCTGGGAATCAGCCGGCGCCATGCGGCGTTAAAGACGGTGCGGCGGTTGGCCGATCCAGCGGCGAGAGGTTTCCACCCTCGGCGCTTTTTTCGTACCCGAGACTGGACAAGACACTGCCCAGCGCAGACCCCAGCACCCATCATGAATCACCGTCTGAACACGCCTGTATCGCGGCTGGCCATGAGCCAGTGCTTTGCGCTGGTCGGTCGCGGAGCGGCCATGACGGTGCTGATCTGGCAGTTGTACGCGGCCAGCGGGTCGCCGTGGCTGGTGTCGGGGGCGATGCTGGCCGCGTTCGGCGTGACCACTCTGGCCTCGCCGTGGGCAGGACACCTCGCCGATAGGCACGACCGCCGACGGGTGATCGTGGCCGCGGCCACGGTGGCCGCCGTTGGACTCGCCGCGGCCGCGGCACTCAGCGTGCTCGGGCTGTGGGTGGCAACGCTGGCCGTGGTGATCCTGGCCGGCACCCCGCAGGGCGCGCTGACCGCCGCCGTACAGGGCGCGATCCCGAATCTGGTCCCGGGCGATGAGCTCGCGGGCGCCAACGGAACCGTGGGCGCGTTCCGCAGCGCAGGCTTCATGCTGGGCCCGGGGATCGGCGGAGCGCTACTCGCGGTGGCCGATCCGGCGGGGGTGTACATGGTGGCCGCCGCGGTCACGGCTGCCGCAGCCTTGCTGGTGGCAGGGCTGCCGGGCTCGTTCCGGGCGCTGCCCCACGAGCATGGAATCGGCGGCCGCATGGACGGCTACCGCAGGCTGTGGGACGACCGCTGGCTACGCCTGCTGACGATCGCCTGGGCGCTGGTGATGGCGGGCATCGGCCCGGTGATCGTTGCCGAGGTGGTGCTCGCGCGCCAGTTCGCCGTGGGCTCGGTCGGCTACGGGCTGATCGCCGTCTTCTGGGACGGGGGCGGCGTGGCGGGGGCGCTGCTCGGCCGGCGGCTGTCGCAGCGTGTGGAGCGCCTGGCGGTGGTTGGCGGCTGTGTGGCCATCGCCGGCGGGTTCGCCGTGGTCGGGCTGACGCCGGTGTTCTGGCCGGTGCTGGCGGGCATGGCGGTGGCCGGCGTGTTCGACGCCTTCGGCACCGTGGCGGCGCAGAACATCATCCAGCGGCGCACCCCCGACCATGTGCGCTCGCGGGTGTCGGCGGCGCTGGACGCCGTCGTGATCGGCGCCATGGCCGCCTCGTTCGCGCTGGGCGCGCCGCTGCTGGCGCTGCTGGGCGCGCAGGGCGTGTACCTGGCCTCAGCCGGCACCGCACTGGCCGGAGGGCTGCTGCTCCTGCCCACGCTGGGCGGGGTGCCGGTCATCCCGCGGCCTGCGGTGCGGCGCCCGCGGGTGCCGCGGCCGCACATGCGGACGCTGCGGCGGGCGATTCGCGAGACGCGCTCACGCGCGCCCCGGGTGCGGCGCCGCCAGCGCCAGCGGCAGGAGAGGTAAGCCGCTTCCACTCCGGCTGGAAAACCGGGGCCTCGCCCCAGCGGCCTGGCGCCGGTTTCCTAGAAGCGGTCCATGTACTGGTCGATCTCCCACTTGTGGACCTGCTCGTTGTAGGCGGCCCACTCCTCCCGCTTCAGACGCAGGTACTCGGAGAAGATGTGGTCGCCCAGCGCCGAGTGCATCACCTCGTCGGCCTCGAGCTGGTCGAGCGCGTGTGACAGGTCATGCGGCAGGCTGCGAATGCCCAGCTCGGCCGACTCC
>JBQCGJ010000128.1:0-10606 GCA_051955775.1 Gaiellales bacterium
CGAGTGGCCCGAGACCGGCTATCCGTGGTTCTGGGAGCTCGGCCTGCTCGACGGCGTGTACGAGCTGTCGGTGCACAACGGCAAGAAGGTGCTGCTGACCCGGGAAGTGGCGGCGCTCGCCGACCCGCTGTGCCGGGCGGAGCTGGCCCGAGCCGACGCGACCGACTCCGACGCCGCGCGGCTCCTGCACCACCTGGCCAGCGCCGGCCCGTCCGGACTGGCCGACCTGAAGGTCGAGCTGGAGTGGGACGCCCGCCGGCTGCGCCGCGTGCGCGGGCCGCTCGAGCGAGCCGGAGCGCTGGTCAGCCGCGGCGTCACGCTTCCGGCCGGCGACGCCGGCCACCTGCATTCGAGCAGGCTCGCCCGTTGGGATCAGGCATTCCCGACGCCGGCTGCCGGCGGGTCGCTGGACGACCTCCTGGTGGCCTGCGTGCGTGCGGCGGTGCTGGCGCCCGAAGCGGAGCTGAGCCGCTGGTTCTCGTGGCCCTCGTGGCCCGGTCCCGGGCGGGTCGACAGGCTGGTGGGCAGCGGCCGACTCGCACGGCCCGCTCCCGGCTGGATCAGCCTCGGATCCGCTCTGGCCCCGTATACACGTTGAAACGGTCGCCCCGCAGGAACCCGACCAGCGTCATCCCGAACCGCTTCGCGGCGTCCACCGCCAGGCTGGATGGCGCCGACACGGCGCACACGACCGGGATCCCGGCCACCGCCGCCTTCTGCACGATCTCGAAGCTGGACCGACCCGACACCAGCAGCACACGGCCCGACAGCGGCACGTTGCCCGCCAGCAGCTCGGACCCGATCAGCTTGTCCACCGCGTTGTGGCGGCCCACGTCCTCGCGGCTCGCCAGCAGCTCGCCCTCGGGTGAGAACAGCGCCGCGGCGTGCAGGCCGCCGGTGCTCTCGAACACGCGCTGGGACTCGCGCAGGGTATCCGGCATGCCCGTCAGCGCGGCCGCCGCGACCACCGGCCCCTCGGCCACAGGCGCGCAGCGCACCTCGATCTGGTCGAGCGAGGCCTTGCCGCACACACCGCAGCTCGACGTGGAGTAGAAGTTGCGCCCCGGCTCGAAGCCGGGCAGGCGGCGGGTGACGTCCACCGACACCACGTTGTAGTGCTGCTCCTCACGGGGAACGGTGCAGTAGCGGATCGTGCGCACATCGCCAGGGCCGTCGATGACGCCCTCGGTGAACAGGAATCCCGCGGCCAGCTCGAAGTCGGAGCCGGGGGTGCGCATGGTCACGACGACGCTGCGCTGCTCCTCGCCGGGCTCCTGCAGCCGCACCTCGAGCGGCTCCTCGGTCGCCACCTGGTCGCGCCGCCTCCGCGACTGGCCGCCGTCCACCGCGGTCACCCGCACCGCCGTCGTCGACGCCGGGCGTCGCGGCGGGCCGCCGGGGGTCAGCTCCTGGGCCGGGTCAGCCGTCATCGCCGCCGCCCGCCGAGGGCGACCGCTCTTGCACGTACTGGTAGCCGAACCGCCCCTTCACACACAGGTTGCCGCTGGTCACGCTGTGGTCGGACGGGGACATGACCTTCACGATCTCGTTGTCCTGCACGTGCAGCTCCAGCGTGCAGCCGACGCCGCAGTAGGAGCAGATGGTGTCGGTGACCGTCTGCCGCGACTCGTCCCACGAGCCGTCCGCGCGCATCTCGTGCTCCGAGCGGAACATCAGCGCGCCCGTCGGGCAGACCTGGATGCAGTTGCCGCAGTACACGCAGGCGGAGTCCGGCAGCGGGGCCGCGAACTCGGTCGCGATGCGGGCGTCGAACCCGCGGCCGGCGACCGCGATCGCAAAGGTGTTCTGCC
Source organism: Gaiellales bacterium (assembly GCA_051955775.1). Taxonomy (GTDB): domain Bacteria; phylum Actinomycetota; class Thermoleophilia; order Gaiellales; family JAICJC01; genus DASUHT01. Next base: position 1,812 of record JBQCGJ010000128.1, read on the forward strand.
ACTGGGTGCCGCATGCGTCCACGCACTTGTAGCAGAGGATGCATTTGGAGTAGTCGCGCACGTAGTTCTCGTTGTCCACCTTGACGGGCTGGGCGACCGTGGCCGCGGTCTGGCCGTCGCCGGCATGGTGGTGGCCTGCGCGGGCGGCGTCGCGGCTCCCCGCCGGTGCGGGCGGCGCCGGCGGCCCGTAGCGGGCCGGGTCGGCGCCGACATCCGCCATCCATCGCTCGACGTCGGCGGTGGTCGACAGGTCGACGCTGGAGTCCAGGAACTCGAGCACCATCTTGCGGCTGTGCCGCACGCGCTCGGAGTCGGTCTTGACGACCATGCCGTCTTCGGCCTTGCGGGCGCAGGACGGCACCAGCACCCGCGAGCCCTCCAGTTCGACCACACACACGCGGCACGCGTTGACCGGCCTCAGGGTGTCGCCATAGCACAGCACCGGGATCTCCTGGTCGCGCGCCTTGCAGGCGTCCAGGATCGTGGAGCCCTCCGCCACGCGCACATCATCCCCGTCGATGTTCAGCGTGACGGTGCGACGGATGGTGACGGGGACGGCGCTCATGCAACCTCCTGCGGGAACAGATCCAGCTCGCGGATCAGGGAGTCGATGGCGTTGGCGGCCGTCTGGACGAGGCCGCAGATGGAGGCGTCGCGCATGGCCTGCGCGATCTCGTCCAGCAGCGCCACCTCATCGGCCACCGAGCCGCGCGGGCGGCCCGATACCAGCCGCAGCAGGGCCTCCTGCTGGCGCACGGTGCCGACCCGGCACGGAACACACTGGCCGCAGGACTCGTCGCGGAAGAAGGCGGCGATGCGAAGCGCCACCGCGACCAGGTCGGCGTCCTCGTCGAAGGCCATCACCACGCCCGAGCCGAGCGTCGCCCCGGCCGCCCGCGTGGCCTCGAACGACAGCTCCAGGTCGAGCTTGTCGGGCCCCACGAAACTGCCCGCGGCGCCGCCCAGCAACACGGTCTTGAGCGCCTTGCCGCCGGCCACGCCGCCCGCCATGTCCAGCACCTCGCGCAGCGTGACCCCGAACGGGACCTCGTACAGGCCGGGCCGCTCGACGTTCCCGGACAGGCACAGCAGGCGGGTGCCGGTCGACTGCTCGGTGCCGATCGCCGCGAACGCCGCGCCGCCCTCGCGCACGATGTCCAGCACGTTGATCAGGCTCTCCACGTTGTTGACCACGGTCGGCCTGGAGAACAGGCCCTCGTCGACCGGGAACGGCGGCTTCGACCGCGGCTCCCCGCGGTAGCCCTCGATGGAGTTGAAGAGCGCCGTCTCCTCGCCGCAGATGTAGGCGCCGGCGCCCTTGCGAAGCTCGATGTCGAAGCGCACGCCGCGCCCCATCACGTCGTCCCCCAGAAGGCCCCGCTCGCGGGCCTGGGCGAGCGCCGATTCCAGGGTCTGCCAGGCCTTCGGGTACTCGCCGCGCAGGTAGATGAAGCCCCGCTCCGCGCCGGTGGCGAAGCCGGCCACGGTCATGGCCTCGATGAGTGCGAAGGGGTCGGCCTCGATGACCACCCGGTCCTTGAACGTCCCCGGCTCGGACTCGTCGGCGTTGCACACCAGGTAGTGCGGGCGGGCCGGGTTGCGGGCCACGGCCTCCCACTTGCGCCCGGTGGGGAATGCGGCGCCGCCGCGTCCAAGCAGGCGCGAATCACTGACCTCGCGGATGACACCGGCCGGGCCCATGTCGAGGGCCATCCGCAGCGCCTCGTAGCCGCCCTCGCTGCGATAGCTGTCGAGGCTTCGCGGATCGACTCGGCCGACCCGCCGCAGCAGGCGCAGGCCCTCGCCGCCACCCGCGGCCTGGGGCACCACGATGTCGGTCGACGCCTGCGCACGGTGGCGCAGCGCCGTGGCCACGTCCTCGGCTGTGGCCGAGGTGATCGAGACGTCCTGCGCCGCCTCGCCGGCCATCGTCACCAGAGCCGCGGGCGCCTGCTCGCACAGGCCCAGGCACGGGCTCTCCAGCCAGATCGCATTGCCGTTGCCGGGGTGCTCGCCCGCGGGCCCGACCGTGCGCTCGAGCTCGCTCACCAGCTCGTTGCTGCCGCGGCACATGCACGCGATGTCGGTGCACACGTGGACGACCGTCGGCGGGCGAGGCTCGAGCGCGAACAGCGCGTAGAAGCTGGCCACGCCGTAGGCCTCGGCCGGCGGGACGGTCAGCCGGCGGCACACGTACCCCAGTCCCGCGGGGCTGATGAAACCGACCCGGGACTGCAGCGCGTGCAGCGTCGGCAGCAGCAGATGGCGCTGGGCGCGGGCCGAGTGCCCGCCCAGGGCGACGTGCCCGTCCGCTCCGCGTTCCCCGCCCACCCATGCCGAGTGCGGCGGGCCGAGGATGCCGTCCACCGCGTCGCGCTCAGCGTCGGACGGCGGGGTTGTGGTCAGGCGCAGGTCCACTCAGCGGGCGGGGACGGCGGCGCGGGTATCGCGCTCGCGGGCCGGCGCGGCCAGCCGCTCCACGCGGATGGCGCTGGCCTTGAACTCGGCCGTACCGGATTTGGGGTCGGTGGCGTCGATGGTGAGCACGTTGGTCTCGACCTGGTCGGGGAAGTGCAGGGTCATGAAGGCCAGGCCCGGGCGCAGCGACGGGTCGACGGCGACCGGCGCCTCGACCGAGCCGCGGCGCGACGACACCAGCACCCGCTCCCCGTCCTCGAGCCCCAGCCGCATGACGTCCTCGGGCGACAGGTTGATCGATTCGCGCTTGCGCAGCGGCGAGGAGTAGCCGCCGCTCTGCACGCCGGTGTTGTACGAGTCGAGCCTGCGGCCGGTGGTCAGGCGGATCGGGAACTCCTCGGTCAGCTCGTCGACCGGCGGCTCCTGCTCGACGACGCTGAACGGTGCCAGCGGCCCCCGCGCCGGCTGCTCCCACAGGCGCCCGTGCAGGAACTGCGCGCCCGGATCGTTCTCGTCCAGACACGGCCACTGGATGCCGCCAAGCTCCTCCAGCCGGGCGAAGCTCATGCCGGCGTGCATGGGCGACAGGGAGCGCAGCTCGTCCCACGCCTGCTCGGCGTCCGCGTAGTGCCAATCGTGTCCCAGCCGGCGGGCGATGTCGCAGATGATCTGCAGGTCGTCACGGGCCTGGCCGGGCGGATCCAGCGCCCGCCGCACGCGCTGCACGCGGCGCTCGCTGTTGGTGACCGTGCCCTCCGCCTCGCACCAGCTCGCCGAGGCCGGCAGCACGACATCGGCGATCTCGGCCGTGCGGGTCATGAAGATGTCCTGCACGACCACGTGGTCGAGGCCCTCCAGGAGCTCCATCGCGCGGGTCGCGTCCGCCTCGGACTGGGCCGGGTTCTCGCCGATCACGTACAGCGTGCGCAGGTCGCCCCGCTCCATGGCCTCGAACATCTCGCTCAGGTGCCAGCCGTACGTGGGCGGGATGGTCACGCCCCACGCCTGGTCGAAACGGGCGCGGGCCTCGTGGTCGTTCTCGATGTCCTGGAACCCCGGCAGCTTGTTGGGGATGGCGCCCATGTCGCCGCCGCCCTGCACGTTGTTCTGCCCGCGCAGCGGGTTGAGGCCGGAGCCGTAGCGCCCAACATGCCCGGTCAGCAGCGCCAGGTTGATCAGCGCCAGCACGTTGTCGACCGCGTTGTGGTGCTCGGTGATGCCGAGCGTCCAGCAGATCATCGCCCGGTCGGACCGCGCGTAGGCCCGCGCCATCTCACCGATCAGCGCCGCCGGCACCCCCGTCTCGCGCTCGCCGCGGTCCAGGGTGTACGGCTCGACGCACGCGGCGTACTCGTCGAAGCCCGTGGTGGCGCGCTCGATGAACTCGCGGTTGTGCAGGCCGTTATGGATGATCTCGCGCGCCATGGCGTTGGCCAGCGCGATGTCAGAGCCGACGTCCAGGCCGAGCCAGGCATCGGCCCACTGGGCCGAGGTGGTGCGGCGGGGGTCGACGACCACCAGTCGCGCGCCCGCATTCACGGCCTTCAGCACGTGGTGGAAGAAGATCGGATGGGTTTCACGGGCGTTCGAGCCCCACAGGAAGAGGAAGTCGGTCTCCTCGACCTCCTGGTAGGAGCTTGTACCGCCGCCTGCCCCGAACACTGTCGCCAGACCGACGACGCTGGGAGCGTGTCAGGTGCGGTTGCAGCTGTCGATGTTGTTCGTGCCGATGACGGCGCGGGCGAACTTCTGGGCCACGAAGTTGACCTCGTTGGTCGCCTTCGAGCAGCTGAAGCACCCAAACGCATCCGGTCCGCCGGCGGCCACGGCTGCCCTGAACCCCTCGGCTGCCCGGTCGAGCGCCTCGTCCCACGTCGCGGGGCGAAGCACGCCGCCGTCTCGAACCAGAGGCTCAGTCAGCCTGGTGAGCGGCTTTCGCATCCTGTCACCTCCTTTCCCGGTTCGTAGGGCGGATATTCACGAACATGATGCCACGGACGGCCGCCGAGCCGCCCTCGGAGGGGGGCACAGTGGCGGTGCGTCCACAGGACCCGGCGGATCGCTGGTGCAGCCGACCGGAAGGGCGTTGCGTCTGCTACGAGCGCGCGAGCAGCGGTTCGTCGCTGGCGGCGTCCTGCCGGTAGCGGTCGATCCACTCGGCCGACAGCCCGTCGGTCTGGCTGCGGCGGGTTGGCACGTCGATGTCGATGCCGTCCGTATCCACGCCGAGGTTTTCGAGAATGCCCATGATCGTGGGCTGGTATGCGGCCCGGAACTGCTCGTAGACGACCACGTGCGGGCGCACGCCGCACTCGCCGAAGTACCGCTGCCACTCCGCCTCGTGGGCGATGATGTCGTCCAGCAGGTAGTGGATGGCCGGATAGCAGTAGCGCAGATGGCCGTCGTGGTCGGGGGCCTGGTCGCTCGACCAGCTCCACGACTGGATCGCGCGCCACAGGGAGACGGCCTGCGCGACCTTGTCGTTGCGAGTCATCCACAGCATGTGCAGGTTGGGGAAGACCGACGGGGCCAGCTCGCACAGATCCAGCCGCAGGCGGCCCGGGATCGCCCACCGAAGGCCTGTCACGAAGCCGCTGAAGTAGCCCCACATGACCTTCGCCCCGAACACCCCGTTGGGGGTCGTGCCCTCGCGGATCGCCCACGTCAGGTAGTTCTCGTAGCGTGGGAAGCGGCTGGGGTCGTACCGCTGCTCGTCGGCGTCCACCCGCGTGCGCGGCCCGAGGATGGCGAAGATCTCCTCGTCCGCCGCCTGCTCGAAGTACTCCTGCGGCCGCCGGGGCTGGCCGGTCCGGGCCCGGAACTGGAAGTACTCCTCGGGCCGCCCGGCGACACCGGTCGCCGTGAGGGCGTCACACAGCAGGCTCGACCCGGTGCGGGGCGTCGAGCAGATCAGGTACGAGGTGTGCGGCGCTGGCATCGGGCCGAATTCCCTGAGGGGTGGTAGAAGTATTCCACAATGCCAAGTGAAAAAGTAGAGAATACCCGATCACGCGACCTGCGGGATGGAGCTTGGCGAGATCTCGTCAGGGTCGTTGAACTCGGCGCCGGGCGGCGGCGGCACCGGGCCCTCCAGCAGCGGGTCTTCGGTGTCACGCATCCACCGCTCGAGCCGCTCCCGAAGCTCGTTTGTGATCCCCGCCGGATCCGGACGGCCGATCAGGTTGGCCGCCTCGTTGGGATCGTGCAGGAGGTCGTACAACTGCTCCGGCTGGAGCATCTCCTCGGCCCAGCCCATGCGCATCCACACGTCCTTGCTCGGGCTGTCGTCGGTGTTGGGCAGCACGGGGCGCGTGCGGTGGTCGAACCGGCGCACGTACTTCCATCGATCCGTGCGGATCATGCGCTGCGGCTCGTAGGCGGCGTGGTAGGTGCCCTCCGCAAACACCTCGCCGCGCACCTCGCTGGCCTGGCCGACCGCGAGCGGCATCAGCGAGACCCCCTGAAGCCAATTCGGCTGCGGGATCTCCAGCAGGTCGCACAGCGTGGGATAGAGGTCGATCTGGGACACCAGCCCGTCCAGGATCTTGCCCCCCGCGAACGGCCCGGGGCCGCGCATGATCAGCATCACCCCGACTCCGCGGTCGCTCATCGTGGCCTTGGCGCCGGGGAACGGGATGCCGTGGTCGGTGGTGCAGATGACCAGCGTCGTCGAGGCCAGGTCGAACCGGTCGATCGCGTCCAGCACGGCGCCCATCCCGCGGTCGAGCGTGCGCGCGCTGGCCACGAAGGCGGCCATGTCGCGGCGCGTCTCGGGGATGTCTGGCAGGTTGGCCGGCGGGCGTGCGTAGGCATCCTCCTTGCGCAGCGGCTCGAAGAACTCGCGATGCGTCTCGAAGAAGCCCACCGACAGGAAGAACGGCTGCGGCGGCGGGTTGCTGAGGATGTCGATCGTGACCGGCGCGACGTCGTCCACGTGCGTGGTCTCGATCTTGACCACGCGGTCATAGCCGATCACGTCCGGGGTGCGGGAGATGTGCTGCTCACCGATCAGCGCCGACGAGTACCCGGCGCCGCGCAGGGTGTGGATGATGTGGTGGCCGTAGTCGTTCAGCGTCCAGCCGCGGTGCGCGAGTCCCAGCATCCCGTTGCAGTGGGCGTACTGCCCGGTCAGCAGGCAGGCCCGGCTGGCCGAGCAGCTGGAGGCGGCGCAGAAGGCCTGGCGGAACAGCACACCCTCCTCGGCCAGGCCCTGGATGCGCGGCGTGGGCACGGCGTAGCCGTATGGCTGCACGTAGCGGCCGGTGTCGTGCGAGTGCAGGTAGATGATGTTGGGTCGGCGCATGCCCGGAGGTTCGCCGCATGGTAGTAGGCTCCCCGGCGCCCGCCGCCGCCGTGCCGGGCGCCGGATATGCCCAACACCATCCCCCAGCTCTTCGAGGCCGCCGTGGCCGCCGAGCCCGACAAGGTGTGGCTGGTCCACGAAGACGAGTCCTACACCTACGCGTGCGCGCGCGCGAGGATCGGGCTGGCGGCCGCCGGGCTCGCGGAGCGCGGGGTGGGGCGGGGCGACCTGGTGCTGGCGACCGCAGCCAACACGCCCGCCTACGTGTTCGCCTGGCTCGCCTCGGCGTACCTGGGCAGCATCATGGTGGCGGTCAACCCGCGTGCCGGGCGGGCCGAGACCGATGGGCTGGTGCGGCAGGTACGTCCGCGGCTCGTGGTCACGCACGACGATCGCCTGGCCGCTGCGGCCCCTGGACTGGGCGCCGCCGCGGCGGCGGGTGTGGACGCGCTGTTCGAGGGCGCCGTAGCCGGGGATTCCGGTCCCGGGCCGGCGCGGGCCGAGGATCCGGCCGTGCTCATCCCCACCTCCGGCACCACCGGACGCTCGAAGCTGGTCACCCAGACGCACCGGGCGTACGTGATGGCTGCCGAGGGATTCCCGTGGTGGATGGAGCTGGGGCCGGACGACCGGTTGATGACCTCGCTGCCGCTGTTTCATGTCAACGCGCCCACCTACTCGATGCTGGGGTCGGTCGCCGCGCGGGCAGGCCTGGCCCTGCTGCCGCGGTTCTCGGCCAGCTCCTTCCTCGACTCGGCGCGCCGCCACGGGGCCACCGAGTTCAACGCCATCGGCGCCATGCTGGAGATCCTGATGCGTCAGCCGGAGCATCCCGACGACGATCAGAATCCGCTGCGCCTGTGCTACACCGGCCCGGCTCCCAGCGAGCAGCGCCAGCTCGAGATGGAGCGCCGGTTCGGGATCCGGATCGTGTGCGGTTACGCCCTGTCGGAGAGCCCCTACGGGACGATCTGGGCGCACGGCACCCGGCCCTACGGGACGCTGGGCAGCCCTCGTCAGCATCCCCGCCTGGGACGCATCAACGAGGCCCGGGTGATGGCGGAGGGTGGGCCGGCGGCGGCCGGCGAGGAGGGGGAGCTGGAGCTCCGGAACCCCGCCGTCATGCTCGGCTACTGGGAGATGCCGGAGGAGACCGAGGCGGTGCTGCGCCCCGACGGCTGGCTGCGCACGGGCGACCTGGTGACGCAGAACGCCGACGGCACGCTGACCTTCGTGGGGCGGCTCAAGGAGGTGATCCGGCGGCGCGGCGAGAACGTGGCGCCGGTGGAGGTGGAGGAGGCGCTGGAGGCGCATCCTGCGGTGCTGGAAGCCGCGGTGATCGGCGTTCCCTCGGATCTCAGCGAGGAGGACATCAAGGCCTTCGTGACTGTCGACGATCCGGCCGCCGCCGACCTGGCCGGCGTGCGCGAGTGGGCGTCGGGACACCTGACGCGGTTCAAGGTGCCGCGCTATCTGGAGGCGGTGGCGGAGCTGCCGCATACGCCGACCGGGCGGATCGCCAAGCACCGGCTGCCGCGCGAGCGGACGTCGGGCGAGATCGACTTCGAGGAGGCGCCGGTGACCTCGTCCGCGCCGGGAGGGGCGGAGGGCGGATGACCGACGACTTTCTGCGCACTGCCGTGGGCGGCTGCGACGCCGATTCGATCACGGTTCGCGGACACGACCTGGCGGGCGAGCTGATGGGCCGGGTGTCGTTCACCGAGCTCACGTTCCTGCTGGTCAGGGGGCGGATGCCGGCGGCCCCGGAGACTGCGCTGCTGGATGCTGTGCTGGTGTCGCTGGCCGAGCACGGGCTGACGCCGACCGTGCTGGCCGCGAGGCTCACGCATACCGGCGCTCCCGAGTCGCTGCAGGGAGCGGTGGCGGCGGGCCTGCTGGGCGCCGGGACGGTGTTCCTGGGCGTGGTGGAGGACACCGCCGCGTTCCTGGAGCCGATCGTCGAGGAGGCTGGGCCGGAGCCGTCGACCGAGGCGCTGGAGGCTGCGGCACGGGAGGCCGTGGCGGCCAGCCTGGCCCAGCGCCGGCGGATCCCCGGGCTGGGCCATCCCGTGCA
>JBQCGJ010000129.1:0-13321 GCA_051955775.1 Gaiellales bacterium
GGGCGTTTTACGATCTGCATCCCACCGGCCAGGTCGTGTCGCGGGCGACCAACGACCTCTTCCCGATCCGCTACTTCATCGGTTGGGGCGTCGTCCAGGGCTTCCAGAGCGTCATGATGATCACCGGCGGAGTGATCGTGCTGGCGCTCGTGAACCCGCGGCTGACCCTGTACTCGGCCGTTGCCTCGCCGCTCATCGGGCTGGTCGCGTGGCGGTTCGCGCACCGCGTGATGCCGATCTCGCGGCATGTGCAGGCGGCAAAGGGCGACGTGACCGAGGCCGCCGACGAGGCGGTGGTGGGCATCGAGATGGTGCAGGCGTTCGGGCGCGAGGATGATGTACGGTCGCGCTTCGGCGCCAAGGCCACGAACGTGCGCGATATCGTCGTACGCCAGGCCGGCGTCGAGTCCCAGCACCTGCCGGCGCTCTTCTACCTCCCGGCGCTGTCGATCGCCGCTGTCGTCTTCTTCGGCGGCCGCGACGTCATCGCCGGCCGGCTGACCATCGGGCAGTTCGTCCTCTTCAACACGATCCTGCTCCAGCTCACCTGGCCGCTGGAGGCACTGGGTTGGATTCTGAACCTGGCCCAGCGTGCGCTCGCGTCTGCTGGGCGCACCTTCGCGTGGCTCGAGCAGATTCGCTGCGTGCCCGAGCCGGACCGCCCCGCGCACGTTCCCGGCGGCGGGCTGGGTGTGGTGTTCGAGGGCGTGCATTTCGCCTATCCCGATGAGGAGGAGGTGCTGAAGGGCGTCGACCTCGAGCTGAATCCGGGCGAGATGGTTGCCATCTGCGGGGGCACCGGCGCGGGCAAAAGCACGCTCCTGAACCTGCTTCCGCGCTTCTACGACCCGACCGCTGGGCGGGTGTTGCTGGGTGGCGTCGACGCGCGCGACCTCGCCCTGGCCGACCTGCGCTCGGCGGTGGCTGTAATCACGCAGCGGCCGATCCTGTTCTCGATCTCGCTGTGGGAGAACCTGGTCGCCGGGCGGTCAGACGTCGAGCGGGACGAGGTCGAGGCCGCCTGCAGGGCGGCGGGCGTGGCGGATTTCGTGCCCGATCTGCCACACGGATACGACACGTTGATCGGGGAGCGCGGCGTCAACCTGTCCGGCGGCCAGCGCCAGCGGGTCGCGCTGGCGCGGGCGCTCATCGGCGATGCGCGGGTGATCGTGCTGGACGATCCGCTGTCGGCGGTCGATACGCAGACCGAGCACGATCTGGTCTCGCGCCTCCGCCCGGCCCTGGCCGGCCGGACGGTGCTCGTCGCCACCCAGCGGCTCTCGACCCTGGCGCTGGCCGATCGCGCGGCCGTCCTGGTCGACGGCAGGATCGCGGAGGAAGGGCTCGCCTCGGACCTGCTCGAGTCGGACGGCGCGTTCGCCGCGCTGTTCGGAGAGGAGGTGGCGGTGTGAGCCGGCGCACCGGTGTCACCCGGCTTGGCCGCTACCTGCACGGCCGCTGGCCGATGGTCGCGGCGCTGGTGCTGATCGCAACCGCCAGCGCGGCCGCTCAATCCGGGGGCTGGCTGCTCGTGCGAGCAGCGATCGACGACGGCATCACCCGTGACAACCCGCACACGCTGACGATCGTCGTTGTGGCGTACCTGGCGGTGAACATCGGTGGCTGGGCGTGCCAGGTCGTGCTGATCCGCGGCCTGGCGGTGATCGGACAGGGGATCGTGCTGGGGCTGCGGCGTGACCTGTTCGATCACCTCACGTCGCTGTCGCTGCGCTACTTCTCGGAGCAGCGGGCCGGATGGATCATCGCCCGCGTGACGAGCGACGTCGACGCCGTCTCGGACGCGCTGTCTCAGGGACTTCCGACGCTCGTGTCCAACGTCGTCCTGCTCCCGACCACCGTGATCGTCCTGTTCGTGGTCGACTGGCGCCTGGGATTGGTGGCGATGGTGATCCTGCCGCCAACGCTCGTGCTCACGCGGTGGTTCCAGCGGAAGTCCGCCGTCGCCCAGCTCGATGTGCGAAACCGGATCGCCTCCGTCACCGCACATGTGGCGGAGTCGGTGGCCGGGATGGCGATCGTGCAGGCATTCAACCGCGAGCGCCGCTTCCAGGCCCAGTTCGACGAGCTGAATATCGAGAACCGGACATCCAACGTCTACGCCCAGAAGCTGTTCTCGGTGTTCTTCCCCTCGATCGAGCTGTTCGGAGCGATCTCGACGTGCGCCGTGCTGGTGGTCGGGTCGCGTCTGCTGGCGGACGGCGCACTGACCATCGGCACGCTGATCACGGCGATCTACCTGCTGCAGCTTGTGTTCCAGCCGCTGCAGGACCTGTCCGACGTGTACGCGCAGTTCCAGGCGGGAGCCGCCGCCATGGTCAAGATCAGCTCGGTGCTCGACACCGAGCCCGACATCCGGGATCGCCCGGCGGCCAGGCCGATCGGGCCGATCACGGGCCGGCTCGAGCTCGACCACGTGCACTTCGCGTACGGCGAGCACGACGTCCTGCACGACATCACCATCCACGTCCCCCGCGGCGGCTGCATCGCAGTCATCGGCCAGACCGGCGGCGGCAAGTCCACGCTCGCCAAGCTGATCGCGCGCTTCTACGATCCGCGCGCCGGCACCGTGCGGGTCGACGGTCATGACCTGCGCGACGTCGAGCTCGCGAGCTATCGCCGGCAGTTGGGCGTCGTGCTTCAGGACCCGTTCCTGTTCTCCGGCACCATTGCCGACAACATCCGCTTCGCCCGGCCCGACGCCACCGACGCCCAGGTCCGCGACACCGCGGCGGCGATCGGCCTCGACCGGCTCGTCGGCCGGCTGCACGGCGGCCTCGACCACGCGGTCCGCGAAGGAGGCGCCGGCCTTTCAGCCGGAGAACGGCAGTTGATCTCGATCGCCCGAGCCCTGCTCGCCGATCCGCGCATCCTCATCCTCGACGAGGCAACATCGAACATCGACCGGCCCACCGAAGTCGTGATCGAACAGGCACTCGACCGCCTCCTGCAGGGCCGCACATCCGTGATCATCGCCCACCGCCTGGCAACCGTTCGCCGCGCGGACACCATCCTCGTGATCGAGCACGGGCACATCATCGAGCGCGGCGCGCCCGCCACACTGCTCGCATCCGACGGCCCACTTCACCGCCACGCCGGCGCCCTCTCGGCGAGCGAACGCCACCCACGGCTCGTGACACGCGCGCGTCGGCGCGATCGAGAAACCGCCTGACGGCTGACTCGCAGGCACCGCGCTTCCGTGCTCGTGCGGACAGCCGACCACCCCTCACAGCATCTTTACGGCGATCAAACCTGCTGCGCGCAGACGGTCGATATGTTGCCGCCCCGACAGGTCGGGTCGTGGGCGGAGCCGACCTGGGCGAGCGGGAAGACAACGAGGGGGAGGCCGTCCGTGCGCAGATTGGTTGCGATTGTTGGTGCGCTAACGTTGCTGGCTCTGTCGGCTGCGACTGCTCAAGCGATGCGCACTGGTGCTCACGTCAAACCACTGTCCTGGAGTGGGTACACGTGGCGTGTCCACAGCGGCACCAACGGGTCGGGCCAATGCCAGTCGCCCAGCCACGTCAGCATCGTCGGCGGTCACCTGATCGAGACGATCAGCAACGGGTGTGGCGGGGGAGTCAGCATGACCCTCAACAAGCACCTCGGTACCTGGAGCGTCACCTATCGGATGACAGTGGGCGGCGGCAAGTACGCGATCCTCCTATGGCCGAAGAGCGGGTCACGGCCAGAGGTGGACTTCGCAGAGGACAAGCCGACTGATACCAAGCGGACGCTCACGACTGGGACGTACCATCCGCTGCCTGCGTGCAAGGGGTGTATCCATGTGAAGACGTCCGGGGACTTCACGAAGTACCACACAGCCAGCGTCGTGTGGACGAGCAAGGGGTTCAACCTGCTGCTTGACGGGAAGCAGTGGGCGCACTTCCCGGGCGGCGGTTACGGCGGTCAGATGCACGTCGCCATCCAGTCGGCTCCGTGGGGCTCCAGTGGCAGTTCGAAGCTCGAAGTGTCGGGCGTGTCAGTTCACTAGAACCCACCCCGGGAGCTACCCTGCGCACCTGGCCGGCAGTGCCGGAGCTGCCGTGGCGAAAGGAGCGTGGCGTTTGTGGACCGGGCAGTGGGACTCATCGGCGCGCCGAGTAGTGCGGGGGCGTACGCACCGGGCCAGGAGCGTGCGCCCGCGGTACTGCGGGATCTGGGGCTGGTCGACCGACTCGCTTCACGAGGGTGCGACATAACGGACTGCGGCGATGTCGACGGCTTTCGCTGGCGGCCGGATCCTGTTCGTCCCCTCGCACAAAATCTCGACGCGGTCGCCGCGACGGCCGCCGCCGTCGCCGGGAAGGTCGATGAGGTTCTGCGAGACGGACGAGTCGCCCTCGTTCTCGGCGGGGACTGCACCGTCGGCGTCGGATCGCTGGCCGGTGTGATATCGGCTGGGTATGAGTCCGCCGGACTTGTCTACTTCGATCTGCACGCCGACCTGAATACGCCCGGCGGCGTGCCGGACGGCGCACTGGACTGGATGGGAGTGGCTCACATGTTGAACCTCGACGATGCTGCGCCACCGCTGGCCGGCGTCGGGGACCGAATGCCGCTCATCCAGCCTGAAGACATCGTCCTCTACGGCTTCCGTGATGACCAGGCTACCGGGGCCGAGCGCGAACGGATCCGGCGCCTCGATCTCGAGGTCATGCCCTTCGAACGGGTAGCCGCCGATCCGTCCGCGTCCGCGCAAGGCGTTCTCGAATCGCTCGGTTCACGGTGTGAACACCTGCTGGTCCATTTCGACGTCGACGTTGTCGACTTCACCGACGCGCCACTGTCCGAGAACACGGGCCGCAACGTCGGGCTCACCCTCGAGCACGCCTTCGCCGCTCTGCGCGTCCTGCTTGCAAGCGGCCGGATTCGTGCCGTGACGATCACCGAGCTCAATCCCGAGCACGGCGAGCCGGAGGGCGCGACGGTGCGGCGATTCGTGGAGGGCTTCGTCTCCGCCGTCTGACTACGTCCGGCATGTGAGGGCGATCTCCAGCGGGCCTGATCGGCCATGCGCCCGCCCGCACGAGGCGCGCCGGGCGCATCGGGGCTCCGCTGAGCCTTACGCCTACGGGCCCTGCAGCACGAGCGTGCCAACGCCCCGTGTTCGGATTCCCGGTGGGCACCTGAACGGTCGCCGTGTAACTCGAACACCGGGAAGGCGAGCGCGTACAACGCCGCGCACGTGACGCTGACTTTCTGCAAATCGGTTGACCAAGGACGATTGCCGGCGGTAAGATTCGCCCGCAGTGACAACGAATCCGGCTCGGGTCAGTGTGCTGACGGCCTTCTCGCTCGCGGTCGCGCTGTCGCTCGGATCGGGCACGGCCGGCGCCGCCGGCGTCCCATCGCAGCTGCTGTTCGATCACACCGGCACCGCCTGCCACAGCGTCACCGGGCACAACCTCTCGACCAATCCCAAGATGTCGCAGACCGGGATCGCTTTTGTGAACGGGCAACTGCTGATCTCGTGCTGGGGAGACACGACCATCACCACCATCTCCCCGACAGACGGGCACGAGATCTCCGTCGCGACCATCGCCGCCGGCTCATACAAGGCATTCGGCGCGCTGGCCTACGACTCGATCACGGGCACCCTGTGGGCATGCGCCTCCACCAACAACGCAGGCACTGGCAGCCCCGAGAACACGATGTCCGAGGTCGGCACGATCAACCTCACACTTCGCACGTTCTCCCCGGTGTTCAACTCGCCGGGGTGCGACAACGGCCTGGCCTGGGATCCGGGCAGCGCTCCCGGCCGGGCAGGCACGCTGTGGACGAGTGGTGACATCGACACCGTGCTCTACAACTACTCCAAGACCGGGGTGCAGCGCAGTCACGTGGACGTCAAGACCCTGATGGGCACCAAGCCCGGCAACTCCGGCATCGCCATCGGCGGCGGGGATTTCTACCTGGCAAATCCTCAAGGCACCACCAAGGCCGTGTACAGCGTGCTGCCCGACTTCTCGGGCTATGCCGACCCCTCCGAGCCGCGCCTGTCCAGTGCCCACCGGTACGAGGACCTCGAGTGCGACGATCAGACCTATGCGCCGCAGACGGTGATCTGGGTCATGTGGTTCAACCAGAACATCCTCACGCCCCTTCCGATCTCCGGTACCTGCACCGCAGGGTCCCCGCCTCCTCCGGAGCTGAGCGTGTCGCAGAGTTCGAACAGCCCGGTGACGGCGGGCCAGACCCTGAACTTCACCGACACCGTCTCGAACGCGGGGCCGGGGACGGAGACGAACGTCTCGCTGTCCGAGGCGATGCCGTCCAACGCCGGCTTCGCGTCGGCCACGCCCTCCACGGGCACGTGCACACCCGGAACGCCGCTCACCTGCTCCCTGGGGACGTTGCTTCCCGGCGCGACAGCGACCGTGACCGTCTCGTTCACGACCTTCGGGCCCGGGACCGTGGACAGCCCGGTCAGCGTCTCATCTGACGAGTCCAGCCAGGTCTCGGATGACAAGCCTGCGACCGTGAACCCCGCCCCCGGGGTTACCTACGTGACCGTGGCTGACGCCGGGATCTCACCAGCGGCTGCGGCACAGACCCTCGGCGGCTCGGTTCGCTTCCTGATCCAGGGCTCGGCGCAGCACTCGATCGCCGACAACAGCGGCCTGGGTCTGTTCGCGAGCGGCTCTCTCTCGCCGCCGGCTGCCTACGACTTCGCGTTCCCAGCCTCAGGCATCTACTCCGTCATCGACAGCACCACCGGGAGCACGGCGACCGTCCAGCTTCAAACCGGGAACCCGAGCACGGCGTCCGTCGGCGTCGGATTCTCGGTACCGTGGGCGACCCAGCCGCTCCCGACCGGGCTCGTCGAGGACGTCCAGGTGCTGTTGCCGGGCACCACCACCTGGCAGAACGTCGCGCACGGAACGACAGCGCAGAGCGCGACATACACGGCCGCCTCGGCGGGCACATACAAGTTCCGCGCGCGGATCCGAAACGCGACGACCGGCACCGCAACCCCGTACAGCAGCGGACACGCGACAACGGTCAGCTAACGACGCCCCTGATCTCAGGGCTCGGCCGGAAGGCAGAGTCTGAAGGTGGCTCCCTGGGGCGTGGGGTCGCACGTGAGGTCGCCGTGATGCTGGCGGGCGATACGGCGGGCGATGGCGAGGCCGAGGCCGTGACCGGGCTTGCTCGGGTCGAGCCGGACGAAGCGTTCGAAGATCCGCTGTTGCTGGTCTGCGGGGACGCCGGGCCCGTCGTCGCTGACCAGAGCCTCGACGTACCCGTTCGTGCGCTGTAACCGGACGTCGATGCGGCCTGTGGGCTGGATGGCGGCGACGGCGTTGTCGATGAGGTTGCGCAGCACCCGCTCCAGCCCGTCGGGGTCGCCGCGGACGGTCGGGTCGTGTGCGGCGCTGAGCGTGATCGTGGCCCCGGGGGCTTCGCACCGGGCCTGTTCGACGAGCGGCTGCGCGATGGATGCGAGATCGGTCGGTGTGCGGGTCGGATGGGCTTCCAGGCGGGCGAGCCCGAGCAGGTCATCGACCAGGCGCCCAAGTCGTTCGCTGTCGCGGGCGACCGCTGCCTCGAGCCGGTCGCGCTCGGGGCGTGCCGGTTGCTCTCGCAGGAGCGTCTCGACGCTGGCCTGGAGCGCGGCGATGGGAGTGCGAAGCTCGTGCGAGGCGTCGGCCAGGAAGCGGCGGGTTGCGGCATCGCTGGCGCGGGCATCCTCGACGGCTGTCTCGAGCGCGTCCAGCATCTGGTCGAATGCGGCGGCCAGACTGCCCAGCTCCGTATCGGTGCGGCTGGGCTTCAGCCGCAGCTGTGAGTCGCCGTGGCTGATCCGTGTCGCAGTTTCGATCACGGTGGAGAGGGGGCGCAGGGCGGTGCGTGTGACGCGGACGACGAGCAGCGTGGCCAGCGCGAGCGCGGTGGCCGCCACCATGAGCTCCACCAGCAGCAGGTTGGTGACAGCGTGGTCGATGCTGGCGCGACTGGCGCTCAGCGTGACCTGCGTACCGTCCGGGAGCAGCTCGTCGAGAACGAGCAGCGATCCGCGAGCCCGGATCTCACCGGAGGTCACCTTCAGCGGGGTCCTGGAGGCCGCCTGCGCGCTCGGTTTCTGCGCCACGCGACCGCCGGAGAAGCGGGTCGCGATCCCCTCCAGCGCAAGGCCCGGCAGCAGCTGCTTGGCCTGGCCCGCGGAACCCACGCGCTCGATCGCGGCCCCGGCGGTCGCGAGCCGATTGCGAAGGTCGCCGTCGAGCTGAGCGCGGTAGGTCAGGGTGACCGCCGTGATCACCGCGGCCAGCACGACCGCGAGCAGCCCAAGCGTGCTGAGGATGACGCGGGCGCGCAGCGAGCCGGTCTTCATCGCGGGTCGAGCCGGTAGCCGAGCCCCCGGATCGTATGGAGGATGCGCGGGCCGTGGGCTTCGAGCTTGCGGCGCAACGCGCTCACGTGCACCTCGACCACGTTGGGGTCGTAGGCGTCGTAGCCCCACACCTGGGTGAGCAGCTGATGCTTGGACAGGACCAGTCCGCGCTGGCGCACGAAGTAGGCGAGCAGCCGCAGCTCGGTCGGCGTCAGCTCGAGCGGCGAACCGGCCCGTGCGGCAACGCCGGCCGGCTCGTCGACGACGACGTCCCCGGCCTGGATCGCCGCGCCGAGGCGCCCTGTGCGCCGCAGCACCGCACGCACCCGGGCCAGCAGCTCCTCCAGCGCGAACGGCTTGATCAGGTAGTCGTCGGCGCCGAGCTCGAACCCGTTCAGGCGATCCTCCACGGCGTCGCGGGCGGTCAGAAAGACAATCGGGAGATCTCGAGCAGCACGCAGCCGTCTGGCCAGCTCGAACCCGTCCCCGCCGGGCAGCAGCACGTCGAGCACGGCGAGATCCGGGGCGGCGGCCAGCACGAGGCCGGGATCGGGGCAGTCGGAGAACCCGGTGACGGCGATCCCGTCGCTGTGCAGCGCGCGCTCGATGGCGTGGCGCACAGGTTCCTCGTCCTCGACCAGCACCACCCGTGGCGCGTGCGTGTCCACAGGGAAAGTATCGCCGCCCGAACCTGAGCGTTGCCTGAAGAATTGCCCCGTCTTCAGGGCCAGCACAGGAAGCGCTGCGACGCTGGGACGAACGCACCCGGAGAGCCGGGTGCACGCTCGAAAGGAACGTTCGATGCGCACTCCCGCCCTGTTGAAGACGCGCCGGCTGGCGGCCCCCGCCGCCGTCGCCGTGCTGGTCGCAACTGCGACCGTGGCCGGGGTGGCATACGCCGCTTCTGGCCACAGCCATCCCGCCAAGAGCCCCGTGCCCGCTGCCGGCAACCGCGCATCGGATGCGACAGCACACGCTGCCCGGACTGCCCTGCAGCGGCTGGTGGCCAACGGCACGATCGACCAGGCGCAGGCTGACGCGATTGAGCGGCAGGTGGTCGCGGGCTCCGTCGACCCGGCCGCGCTGGTTGCCGCCGGAAGGGTGAATCAGACGCAGATGCTCGCGGTCGCGCACGCGCTCGACCAGGTCAAGCGGTCGATGGCGGGCTCGAGCGGCGATCGTCGCGCCGGGCACAAGGTGGGGGCGCCGGGGAGCGGTGCGCATGCGCCGGCGGCGATCGTGCGCGCCGTCCACACCGCCCTGCAGCGACTGGTGGCCAACGGCACCATCGACCAGGCGCAGGCCGCGACGATCGAGCATCTGGTCGCGACGGGCTCCGTCGATCCGGGCACACTGGTCGCCAACGGAACGGTGACCCAGGCGCAGATGGGCGCCGTCCAGCACGCGCTCGTTCAGGTCAAGCTCGCCGCAGCGCCCGGGTCGTGATGGGCATCTGACCCCGGCGGTCGAACGTCAGCGTAACCCGCCTACCCAGGCGGCTTTCGGGGTTTCTGCGGTTGCCCCTCGCCGGAACCGGTGCTGTCTGCTCCGGCGACTTGCCATCGGAGCGGGTTGCCGTGCTGCGGTGACCCTGCTCTGGTGGGGCTCCGCGGGGGAGTCGCGCGCGGAGCACGGCCATTAGACTGCCCCTGGAGGGTTTGCGTCCACAACGTCAGCGGGAGTGGGACATGAGCAATCAGACGGTCACCATGAGTGACTACGCCGTGGTCAATCCGGCGACCGGGGAGGCCGGCAGGTCCTTTCCGACGATCAGCGATGAGGATCTCGACGCGGCGGTCGCGCTCGCGTACAAGACCCACCGGGAGTGGAGCCGGTCGACCACGGTCGAGGAGCGCGCCGCACTGATCCGGCGGGTCGGCGAGCTGCACGTGGAGCGTCGCGAGGAGCTCGCGGCGATCACCGTCCGCGAGATGGGCAAGCCGATGGAGCAGGCGCTGGGCGAGGTCGACTTCTGCGCCGACATCTACGGCTACTACGCCGAGAACGGACCGGAGCTCCTGAAGGACGAGCCGATCAAGCTGCTGGCCGGCGAGGGCACGGCCGTGATCCGGCGCAGCTCCCTGGGAGTGATCCTGGGCATCATGCCGTGGAACTTCCCGACGTATCAGGTCGCCCGGTTCGCCGGCCCCGGCCTGATCATCGGCAACACGGTGCTGCTGAAGCACGCCCCGCAGTGCCCGGAGACGGCCGAGGCGCTGCAGGCGCTGTATCTGGAGGCGGGCTTCCCCGAGGGCGCCTACGTCAACATCTATGCGTCCAACGACCAGATCGCCAGGATCCTCGCCGACCCGCGGATCCAGGGCGTGTCGGTGACCGGCTCCGAGCGGGCCGGCGCGGCAGTGGCGGAGATCGCGGGCCGCAATCTGAAGAAGGTCGTGCTGGAGCTGGGCGGCTCCGATCCCTTCATCCTGCTCAGCTCGGACGATCTCGACGCCACCGTGGAGGCCGCCGTGTCGGCCCGCCTGGACAACGCCGGCCAGTCGTGCAACGCGGCCAAGCGATTCGTGGTCATCGACGAGCTGTATCAGCCGTTCCTGGAGAAGTTCACGGCCGCCATGTCGGAGTGGCAGACCGGCGACCCGAGCTCCGAGGGCACCGCCATGGGCCCGCTGTCGTCGAGCCTCGCCGCCGAGCGGCTGCAGGATCAGCTCGACCGCGCGATCAAGGCCGGCGCCAAGGTCGTGGTCGGCGGCGATCGCAAGGACAACTTCTTCACGCCCACCGTGCTCACCGATGTCACGCCCGACAACCCTGTCTACCGTGAGGAGCTGTTCGGGCCGATTGCGGTGGTGTACAAGGTGGATTCCGAGGACGAGGCGGTGCGGCTCGCCAACGACACCCCGTTCGGGCTCGGCTCGTACGTGTTCACGACCGACCCGGAGCAGGCCGAGCGGGTCGCCAACCAGATCGACGCCGGCATGGTGTACGTGAACCTGGTGGGCGCCGACGGCGCCGAGCTGCCGTTCGGCGGCGTCAAGCGGTCCGGCTCGGGACGCGAGCTGGGCAAGTACGGCGCCGACGAGTTCGTGAACAAGAAGCTGATCCGCATCGGCTGAGCGAACGCCTCGCCGTATATGGCCGGTCAGCCCGGGGCCACCGCGCGCGGGACTCACCGCCGGTCCGGGCGCACCTCCAGGCTACGGTGCAGGTCGTGGATACCGGACGGTTCCTGAACGAGCTGCCGCGGCTGTTTGCGGAGTTCCCGCGCTCGCCCGAGCCGCTGGACCGGGCGCTTCAGCCCGTGCAGGAGACGGTGGAGGGCCTGTCCGCGGAGAACAACCTGGCCCTGATCGGCCTGGCCGCCCGGCTGCTGCCTGCGGGCGAGCGGTACGCCGAGGCGGGCACCTACCACGGCCGCACCGTGATCTCGGCCGCCCTGAACGGCGCCGAGGCCATCGCGATCGACAACTTCAGCCTCGACCAGGGCGGCCGCGAGCCGCTGGAGGCGAACCTGCGCAGGTTCGGCGTGGCCGACCGCGTGCGCATTGTGGAGGGCGACACCGTCGAGCAGCTCGAGGCCGCCGAGCTGCCACCGCTGGGCGTCTTCTACTACGACGCCGACCACTCCACCGAGGGCACGTTCGCGGCGTTACAGGCGGTGCGCCGGCACCTGGCCCCCGGGGCGCTGGTGATCATGGACAACGCCGAGTGGGCGGATGTGAGGGCGGGCCGCGACCGCTTCCTGGACGCCAATCCCGACGTCAGCGTGCTGCTCTCGATCGCCGGCCGGGAGGGGGGTCAGCCGTGGTGGTGGGACGGCGTCGACGTGCTGGCCTGGCCCGGCGGCGGGCGCAATGTGATCTTCTGAGGCGCGGTCAGCGCTTCAGCTCGATCTCCACGAAGCTCACAACGCTGTCGCTCTGGTTGAGCACGTTGTGCTCGGTACCGGCACGCCCGATGTACGGTGATCCGGCCGTCTGCGTGAGCTCGCGCGTGGTGCCGTCGTTCTCGTGCACCATGAACGTGCCACCCGAGATCGGCACCACGATGTAGTCGTGGGCGTGGCGGTGGTGGCCCGTCTCGTCGCCGGGCTCGAAGACCAGGGTCGTCACGCGCACGCGGTCGTCGTCGGTGGTCGTGGTCGACTGCGCGATCGGCATGGCCGGGAGCGTACAGCTCCGGGAACCGTCAGGCCTGAGCGCCGGGCGCCGGCGGTGGCGCCTGTGCGGTGCCGGCCGGTGCGGACTCCAGCCGCCCCTTCAGCCGCTCCTGGTTCTGCGGGATCTGGCTCCGCGCCTGGCGCCGGGCCATGATCACGATCAGCTTGCCGATGCCGTGGCCCTCGAAGTCGAAGTCGAGCGTCAGCCGGGAGCGCCGGCCGTCGCCGACCGGCTCCACGGTGCCGCGTCCGATCGGGCGCACCGGCCCGTTCATGCCGCGGAAGGCGAACACCCGCGGCGGGTCGTGCTCGGTGATCTCGAAGGTCATGGTCTGATTCCGGCCTCCGATCCTCCGCGTCTCGACGGCGCGCGTGCCCTTCTGGGTCGGGCCGGGGGTCGTCACCTGCACCTCGACGATGTCCGGCTGCCACTCGCCGTGGCGGCGCAGATCGTCGAGGTAGGCGAACACGTCGGAGGGGCTGCGATCGATCTCGATCGAGTGCGTGATGGCCGCCATCGGCTGGCTCCTTCCCTGGAGGTCACCGAGTATGCCACTCGAGCCGCGGCTGGGGGCCGGCCGCCGTGGCCGGCCCCCAACGAGGTGTCACTCCGGAAGCGGCTGGTAGTCCAGCGACTCGTCCAGCGGCGCCACGCCGTGATGCTCGGCCGCGTACGACGCGGCGTTGGCCACGTTCTGGGGCCGCATGATCCGGCAGATGCCGAACCAGATTGCAGCCAGCACCACGCATCCCAGTGCCCAGTACAGCGCCAGCCAGTTCAGGTTGGTGGTGTCATGCGGGGCAGGATTGAGCGCGCCGTAGAAGCCCAGCACCGGGGTCGCGAT
>JBQCGJ010000130.1:0-6733 GCA_051955775.1 Gaiellales bacterium
TCAGCTCAGGTGCTCGTCCAGGAAGCGCAGCGCGGGCCCGGCGGCCTGCCGCCAGAAGCCGTCGTCATGGCAGCCGGCGCTGAACATCGTGCGCGGCGCGGGCCGCAGCCGATGTCGACGCCGACGAGGGCGGGGGGTCGCTTCAGCTCGGCCGCGAAGCCGTCCAGATGCAGGTCGAGCACTCCGCCGGCGGTGGTGCCGCGGCCCGGCAGGCAGTACACCGCCGGCACTCGCGAGCCCGGATGATGCCGCTGCGGCAACGCGGCCCCCCGCCCACCGGCTCCTGCACCCAGCGGGAGTGCAGCGTGCCCTTGACGATGGTGGCATTGGAGGCCGCCGGAGGCGGCGATCCCCGCCGCCGCCAGCAGCCGCCCTCGTGTCAGACGGCCATTCAGCGGCCGACCGGCGTCATGTCCGCATAGCGCTGGCCGTGCGCCGAGCCGGCGGGGAATGACTGCTCGATTCGCTCCAGCTCGGACGGCGAGAGCGTGATGTCCGCCGCCGCCACGTTCTGCTCCAGGTACTCCAGCCGCTTGGTGCCGGGGATGGGGACGATGTCGTCGCCGCGCGCAAGCAGCCAGGCCAGGGCGATCTGGCCGGGGGCAACGCCACGCGTCGAAGCGAGCTCCTCGACGCCCTCCAGCAGCTCGAGATTGCGGTCGAGATTCTCGTCCGCGAAACGCGGGTTGGTGCGCCGGAAGTCGTTCTCGGCAAGCTGCCCGCGGGTGCGCACGGCGCCGGTCAGGAAGCCGCGCCCCAGCGGGCTGTACGCAACCAGTCCGATGCCGAGCTCGCGGACAGTGGGCAGCACGTCGCGCTCGATGTCGCGCGTCCACAAGGAGTACTCGGACTGCAGCGCCGTGATGGGGTGCACGGCGTGCGCCCGGCGGATGGTGGCCGCCGAGGCCTCCGACAGCCCCAGATGGCGCACCTTGCCCTCGGCCACAAGCTCGGCCATGGCGCCGACCGTCTCCTCGATCGGCACCGCCGGGTCGACGCGGTGCTGGTAGTAGAGGTCGATGTGCTCGACGCCCAGCCGGCCGAGCGATGCCTCGCAGCAGGCCCGCACGTACTCGGGGCGGCCGTTCACGCCGCGGCGTGCGGGATCGGCGGGATCGCGCACGATCCCGAACTTGGTGGCCAGCACCACCTGGTCGCGGTGGCCGCGCAGCGCCTCGCCGACCAGCAGCTCGTTGTGGCCGATGCCGTAGATGTCGGCGGTGTCGATCAGGGTCACGCCGAGCTCGAGCGCGCGATGGATGACCGCGATTGACTGCGCCCGGTCGGACGCGCCGTAGAACTCCGACATCCCCCTGCAGCCCAGCCCGCTGGCCGCAACCCGCGGACCGAAGGCTCCCAGTGTGCGACTCCTCATTGCCCCTCCTCGTGTCGCTCGTCCCAGTCGCCGGCGCTGTCCAGGTAGATGTGCTGCACGACTCGCAGCCCGGTCGGCTCATCGAGGCTGCCGGCGGTGATGGAGATCGTCGGCCGGTCGGCTCGCGACCAGAACAGGCGGCCCCCGCAGGCGCCGCAGAAACCCCGCCGGGCGCCGTCGTGCTCATGCCAGCGCAGGCCGCCGTCGTCCACAAGCTCGAGGTGCTCGCGGTCACAGGCGGAGTACGCGGCGGGCCCGCCGTGCGTGCGGCGGCACACGCCGCAGTGGCACACGTGCACGTCCCGCAGCGGCCCCGTCACGCGGTAGCGCACGGCTCCGCACAGGCAGGCGCCGGTGGCGCGCGGGGTGGACGTTGTCCGGCTCATTCAGGCCAGGGTAGCGGTGCCCCATCACCGCCGGTACCCGGTACCGTCACGCTTCTGTA
This sequence comes from Gaiellales bacterium, assembly GCA_051955775.1. Lineage (GTDB taxonomy): Bacteria > Actinomycetota > Thermoleophilia > Gaiellales > JAICJC01 > DASUHT01. Next base: position 1,821 of record JBQCGJ010000130.1, read on the forward strand.
ACGGCCACCGCCGGCAGCGGGATCGGAGTCAGCGGCGGCTCGCCGGCAAGCACCGCCAGCGCGTTGCGGGCGGCCAGCACGCCCATCGCGGTGCGCGTCTCCACCGTGGCCGATCCCAGGTGCGGCAGCAGCACCGCGTTCTCGAGACCCAGCAGGCCGGGGTGCACCTCCGGCTCACGCTCGAACACGTCCAGCCCGGCGCCGGCGATGACGCCCGTGCGCAGCGCGTCGACCAGCGCCTGCTCATCGACGACCGGGCCGCGCGTGGTGTTCACCAGGTACGCCGCCGGGCGCATCAGCCGCAGCCGCCGCTCGTCGATCAGGTGGTGCGTGTCCGGCGTCAGTGGGCAGTGCAGCGACACCACGTCGGACATGCCGAGCAGCTCGTCCAGCGATGCCATGTAGGTCGCATCCAGCTCCTGCTCGATCCCCGGATCCGCCCGCCGGCGGCCCGTGTACGCGACCCGCATCCCGAACGCCCGCGCCCGGCGCGCCGTGGCCGTCCCGATCTGCCCCAGGCCGACGATGCCCAGCAGCTTGTCCTGCAGGCCCGCGCCCAGCATGAAGAACATGCTCCACGACCAGGTCTGACCGCTTCGCACCAGCCGTTCGCCCTCGCCCAGCCGGCGGGTCGTCATGAGCACGAGCGAGAACGCCAGGTCGGCGGTGGCCTCGGTCAAAACGCCCGGCGTATTGGTCGCGATCACGCCGCGCTCGGCGCATGCTGGGACGTCGATGTTGTCGTACCCCACCGCGACGTTCGCCACGACCCGGAGCTGTGGCCCGGCGGCGTCCAGGAACGCGCTATCCACACGGTCGTGAAGCAGGGTGACGACGGCGTCGGCGCCGGCCACCGCGGGGTACAGCTCGGCGGTGCTCATCGGCCGGTCGTGCGGCGAGAGCCACACCTCGTGCTCGGCGTGCAGGAGCTCGAGCGCGGGCTCAGGGATGCGGCGGGTGACGACGATCCTCACGAGTGCTCCGCCGCGATGGGCGCGCGCTCCAGCAGGCCGCGCATTGCGGCGGCAGCGGCCTCCAGGTTCTCGATCGAGTTCGCGTACGACAGCCGCAGGTAGCCGGCGCCGTGGCTGCCGAAGTCGGTGCCGGCCAGCACCGCCACTCCGGCCTCGTCCAGCAGGCGGTCGGCCAGGTCGCGTTCCGAGAGCCCCGTGCCGGTCACGTTGGGGAAGGCGTAGAAGGCCCCCCGCGGCATCACGCAGGACACGCCGGGGAGCTCGTTCAGGCGGCCGACCAGCACACCGCGGCGGCGCGAGAACTCGGCGATCATCGCGTCGACCTCGTCGCGCGGGCCGATCAGCGCCTCTACGCCGGCGTGCTGAACGGCTGGAGCCGTGCAGGCCGCGGAGTTGATCAGGAAGCGGGTCAGCGGCTCGACCAGCACCTGCGGCACGGCTGCGTAGCCCAGCCGCCATCCGCACATCGCGAACGTCTTCGAGAAGCCCTCCAGCAGGATCGTGCGCTGCAGCATCCCGTGATGCGAGGCGATCGAGTCGTGACGTCCGTCATACAGCAGCTCGGAGTACACCTCGTCGGACAGCACGAAGCAGTCGTGCCCGGCCAGCACGCGGGCGATGTCGTCATGCAGCGCCGAGTCGATCGCTCCCCCGGTGGGGTTTGCGGGGGTGTTCAGGATGACCAGCTTGGTGCGCGTCGTGAGCCGCTCGGCGAGATCGTCGGCCGTGAACGCGAAGCCGCGCTCCTCGACGATCGGCAGCGGCACCGGTGTGGCCCCGGCGAAGCGGATCGCAGACTCGTAGATCGGATAGCCCGGATCGGGGTAGATCACCTCGTCGCCCGGGTTGCAGGTGGCCAGCACGCCGAAGAACAGGAACCATTTGGCGCCGGGCGACACCAGCACCTGCGCCGCATCCACCGGGATGCGGCGGGTTCGCGCGAGGTGCTCGGCGGCGGCCTCGCGCAGCATCGGCAGGCCGGCCGAGGGGCAGTAGTGGGTGTGGCCGTCGCGCAGCGCGCGCACGCCCGCCTCCACGATGTGGCCGGGCGTCGGGAAGTCCGGCTCGCCGATCTCCAGGTGGATGATCTCGCGGCCCTGCGCCTCCAGCGCGCGCGCCCGCGCCAGCACCTCGAAGGCCCGCTCCGTGCCCAGCCGCTCCAGACTCGCCGCAGGGGCCGGCATCAGTCTCCCAGCTCCACGCGGCGGCGGTCGACGAACTCGCGCAGCTCCGCCTCGACGGCCGGATCGAGCGGCGGCTGCTCGTAGTTCTCCAGCGTCTGCCGCCAGATGTGGGACGCGCGCGCCGTGGCGTCCTCGCCGCCCCGCCGCTGCCAGCGCTCGAAGTTGTCGGTCGACGACAGCAGGGGCCGGTAGAAGCACGTGCGGAACCGCTCCAGGGTGTGGGCAGCGCCGAGGAAATGGCCGCCGTGCCCGACCTCCTGGTGGGCGCCGTAGGCGAGGCTGTCCTCGTCCACCTCCAGTGGGGTGAACTCCTCCCTCAGCATGCGCAGGATCTCGAGGTCGACGATGAACTTCTCGTAGCAGCTGACCAGGCCGGATTCCAGCCAGCCGGCAGCGTGCATGACGAAGTTGGCCCCCGCCAGGAACGTCGGCAGCATCGTCATCAGCGCCTCGTACGCGGCCTGCGCATCGGTCGTCTGGCTGGCCGTCAGCCCGCCCCCCGAGCGCCACGGCAGGCCGAACCGGCGGGCGATCTGGCCGGTGCAGAAGAGGCCCAGCGCCGACTCCGGCGTGCCGAAGCTGGGGGAGCCCGACTGCAGGTCGGTATTGGACAGGAACGAGCCGAACACCACGGGGCAACCCGGCCTGACCGCCTGCGCGAGGGCGATCCCGGCCAGCCCTTCGGCCATCTGCTGGACGAGGGTCGCGGGCACCGTGACCGGCGACATGGCGCCCATCAGCAGGAAGGGCGTGATCACGACCGGCTGGCCGGCCCGCACGTACTCCAGCATGGCCGACAGCATGCGGTCGTCGTAGCGAAGCGGTGAGTTGACGTTGATCAGCGAGATCACAACGGGCTCGCGTTCGATCGACTCCCTCCCGCCGTGCACGATCTCGCACATGCGGATGGTGTCCGCCGCGTTCGGGCCGGAGGTGACCGACCCCATGTGCGGCTTGTCGGACAGCGTTTGCAGTGCGTACACCATGTCCAGATGGCGGGAGTCGAGCGGCCGGTCGCCGGGCTCGCAGATCGTGCCGCCGGGCGTGTCCAGCTCGTCGAATGCCTGGCTCAGCCTGACCAGGTTCTCGAAGTCGGCCATGGTGGCCTCGCGGCGCACGTCCCCCTCGCGCACGAACGGGCATCCGTACACGGCTCCGAAGGCCATGCTGTCTCCGCCCACCGTGAGCGTCTTCTCCGGGTTCCGGGCGCGCAGCGTGAACTCGCGCGGGGCCAGCCCGACCTGCTCCACGACCCAGTCGGGGTCGAAGTACACCGTCGCGTCCTCGGTTCTGCAGCCGGCTGCGCGCAGGATCTCGACCGCCTCCGGGAGCAGGAACTCCACCCCGATCTCCGACACGATTCTGCGCCAGCCGCGATCGAGCGTCTCCATCGCCTGCTCGGACAGGATCTCGTACCGGGGCATCGTGTTCCGAAACATGCGTTCTCCGAGGTGTCGCTTGACGGGTGGCTGCTCGCGTCCGTATGATCCGTATTGCGAAACAAGTGTTCCACATTGTGGGCCTGATTGCAATTGTCCAGCATGCATACCGGAAGTCAGTCGATCGATCGGGCCGCCCAGATCCTGGTGGCGGTGGCCGACAGCCGTGACGGCATGAGCGTCGGCGAGCTGGTGGAGCGCACGGACCTGCCCAAGAGCACCGTGTCGCGGCTGGTGGCGGCGCTGGAGCGGAATGCGCTCGTGCAGCGCGACACCGTCCGCGGACGGCTGCGCCCGGGGCCGGTGCTGATGCGGCTGGCCCGCCGCGGCGTGCCCGACCGCGACCTGGTCGAGCTGTGCGCGCCTGCCATGCAGCGCCTCGCCGACGCCAGCGGGGAGACGATCAACCTGGGCGTTCCCGCGCCGTTCGGGGTGGAGCATCTGAGCCAGGTCGACGGCCGCCATTTCCTCGGCTCGACCAACTGGATGGGCCGCCTCGTCCCGCACCACTGCACCGCATCGGGCAGGGTGTTCCTGGCCTACGGCGCGGTGCGCATGCCGTCCGGGCGGCTGCCCGGGCTGACGGCCGACACCATCACCGACCCGGCGTTGCTGGAGCTCGAGCTGGCGCGCGTGCGGGCCGACGGATACGCCGTCGTCGCCGGCGAGCTGGAGCCCGGGCTGGTGGCGCTGGCGGCGCCCGTGCGCGACGGAGGTGGCGACACGCTCGGCGCGCTGTCCGTGTCCGGGCCGGAGAGCAGGCTGCCTGCGGCGCGTGTGCGCGAGCTTGCAGCGATCATGTTGGAGGAGGCCGGGGAGGTCTCGGCCCGTCTGGGCCACCGTACGACCAAGCGAGGAGCCGCATGACACACGACGAGATCCTGCAGGGCCTGTACGAGCAGACCCTGGTCGGAAACGCCCCGGTGGTGAAGGAGCTGACCGAGCAGGGCCTGGCCGACAACATGGATCCCGAGAAGATGCTGTACGACGCGCTGATCCCGTCTCTGGAGGAGGTGGGGGCGCGGTTCGAGCGGGGCGATTACTTCGTGCCGGAGATGCTGATCGCCGCCCGCGCCATGCAGGGCGCGCTGGACATCCTGCGCCCACTGCTGGCCGAGACCGGAGCCAAGTCGATCGGCACGGTCGTGATCGGCACCGTCAAGGGCGACGTGCACGACATCGGCAAGAACCTGGTCAACATCATGCTCGAGGGCGCAGGCTTCACCGTGATCGACCTGGGCGTCAACGTGGCCCCGGAGACGTTCGTGGCCCAGATCCAGGAGCACAGTCCGGACGTGGTCGGATTCTCGGCCTTC
>JBQCGJ010000131.1:0-15747 GCA_051955775.1 Gaiellales bacterium
CGCCCGGGGGCGGGGGGGGGCGCCGGGGGGGGGGGGGTGTTCGCCCCGACCCTCCCCCCGCGGGTTTTTACCCACCGGCCATGTTTTTGTGCGTGTTCCCCCCCACCGCTCGGGGTTTCAGCCCTGCCGGTACCGGGCCACGGCCACCGGTGCCGACACGGCCAGGATGGCCGCAGACCACAGCAGCGCCCGGGTCACGAAGTACGACGTCGGATGGCCCAGCACGGTGGCCGCCTGCGGCCCCAGTGTGAGCGAGCGCACGGCATCCACCATGAACGTCAGCGGCTGGTACTTCGCGAACACCTGGAGCCAGCTCGGCATCGAGTCGACCGGCACATACGCGCTCGAGATGAACGCCAGCGGGAAGGCGATCATGCCCATGCCCTGGGCCGCCTGCGGCGTCTTGGCGAACAGGCCCATGGTGATGAACGGCCACTCGAGCGCGAATCCGAACACGATCACCAGGCCGAACGCGGCCAGGCCCTGGGCCGTGCTCCCGCCCAGACGGAAGCCCACCGCGAACGCGATCGCGACGGTCATCGCCGCGGCCAGGCCGAGGATGGCGGTGTCCGCGATCGCCCGCGCCGTCAGCACCGAGCGGCGCGGGATGGGCAGAGAGCGCAGCCGGTCGATGAATCCGTCCCGCATGTCCTCGGCCATTGCGACCGAGGCTCCGATGCCGCTGAACAGGACGCCGGTGGTGATGAATCCCGGGGCCAGGTAATTCACGTACGGCATGCCGGGCACGCGAATGGCGCCGCCGAACATGTATCGGTAGATGAGGAAGAACAGCGACATCTGGATCGTCGCCATGACGATCAGCTGCGGTGTCCTCACGTAGCGCAGCGCGGCCCGGCGGGTGATCGTCAGCGTGCTGGCGACGAGCCCGGACGATCGGTGCGCGCCGCCGCGCGGAACTGGTGTTGCGATGGTCGACATGGTCCTCCCGAGGGTTACGAGGCGACGCGCTCGGGCGCGTCACTCCGGTCGGTGATGGGCTCGCCGGTCAGCGCCAGGAACACCTCGTCCAGCGTGGGCTGGCGCAGCGCGATGTCCTCGATCTCGAGGCCGGCTGCCTCGACTGAGCGCAGCGCTGTGGTCAGGCTCGTCGCGGCGGCGTCAGCGCCGACGGTGACCCGGCGGGTGGCCGGGTCGATCTGGGGCTGTGCATCGAAGGCGGTGCCGAGCGCGGTCGCGACCGCGTCCAGGTGATCGCGGACGCGTGCGTGCACCTCGACCACGTTGCCGCCGACCCGGCGCTTCAGCTCGGCGGGCGAGCCGTGGGCGACGGCGCGGCCGTGGTCGACGATCACGATGTGGCTCGCCAGCTGGTCGGCCTCGTCCAGGTACTGGGTGGTCAGCAGGACGTCGGTGCCGCGCTCGACCAGACCGCGGATGGCGTCCCACAGCTCGACACGGCTGCGCGGATCGAGCCCCGTTGTCGGCTCGTCCAACAGCAGCAGCCGGGGGGCGCCGACCAGGCTGGCGCCCAGGTCGAGCCTGCGGCGCAGGCCGCCGGAGTAGGTGCGCACAAGGCGGTCGGCCTCGTCGGTCAGGCCGAGGTCGCCGAGCACGCCGGCTGCGCTTGCCCGGGCGTCCTTGCGGCTGAGGCCGAACAGCCGGGCCACCATCTCCAGGTTCTCACGCCCGCTCATGGCGGGCTCGACTGCGGCGAACTGGCCGGCCAGGCCAATGGTGCGGCGCACCGCCTGCGGCTCGCGCAGCACGTCGTGGCCGGCCACGCGCAGAGTGCCGGCGTCGGGGCGCAGCAGCGTCGCAACCGCGCGCACGAAAGTGGTCTTACCGGCGCCGTTGGGACCCAGCACGGCGACCACCTGGCCCGGCTCGGCCACCAGGTCGAGGCCGTCCAGCGCCCGGGTCTTGCCATAGTGCTTCGTCAGTCCGTGAGCTTCGATGATTGCGGTCATTGGGGTGTCTCCTCGTCGTCGTGCGGTGGGCTGAATGCGGCCGCCACCTCGCGCAGCCACTGCTCCGACCACGTAAGCCGGCCCCGGCACATGTCGTCGACGATGCCGCGAAGCCAGGAAACCTGGGCCTCCAGCACCGCCCGCCGTTACTCCTCCTCGACCATGAACAGCCGCGGCAGCCCGGGCACGGACGCGAGCATCGACTCGACCTCGTCCAGCTCGGCGGCCAGGGCATCCGCCCGATGCTCGAGCTGGGCGCGCGCATCCTCGGGCGTCAGCGCGAACATCATGGAGACGGCGGCGACGAACTCCGGGTAGTCGTTCCCGGTGTCGCGCAGCATCTCGCGCAGCCACTCGTTGGCGACCTCACGGCCGCGGTCGGTGACGGCGTAGATCGTGCGGTCCGGGCGGCCCTCGGTGCGCACGGTCTCGCGCACCTCGACCAGTCCCAGCCGGGTCAGCCGCTCGATGGTCTGGTACAGGCTGGCCCGCGAGCGGACGTTGACGACCCGGTGCTTGCCGTAGGACTCGATGAGCCGCTGCATGCGGTAGACGTGCATGGGCTCCTCGACCAGCAGGCCGAGCACGACCAGGCCGAGGGCGGATCGCCGAGGCGTCTTCGGAGTTGTCATAGTCATGAGACTACTAGATAGACCATGACTATGTCAACTCCCCGCTTCGCCTTCCGCGCCTACGCTTCGCGCATGCTCACCGCCGACGACGCTCGCAGGCTCGCCCTGGCGTTGCCCGGCGCCGTCGAGCAGGACCACCACGGCCGTCCGTCATTTCGGGTGAATTCGAAGATCTTCGCCACCCTGTGGGACGCCGGGCACATGAACGTGATGCTGGACGAGGGCGGCATCCTGACCGTCACCCAGGGTCACCCTGAGCTGTGCGAGGAGGTGCGGTGGGGAAGCCGCCTGGCCGCGGCGCGGGTCACGCTGGACGCGGTCGAGCCGGAGTTCCTGGCCGACCTGCTCGAGCAAGCGTGGGAGCTGCGCGCGGGCACGTTCTAGAGTCGCCCAGAGATGCGGAACTTTGCGCTCCGTCCGGTGGCTGTCGTGGTCGGACTGAAGACGGCGCTGGGGCTTGCGTTCGCGAACCGGTACGGCTGGCACCGGGACACCCTGTACTACGCCGTGGTCGGCCGGCACCTGCAGGGCGGGTATGTCGAATTCCCGCCGGTGACAGCACTCGTCTCGGCGCTTGCGCGGTTGGTGTTCGGGTGGTCGCTGGTCGGCTTCAACGCCTTTCCGATCCTGGCCGGCGCCGGCACCGTGATCGTCGGCGCGCTGGTTGCCCGGGAGCTGGGCGGGAGCCCCCGGGCTCAGACGTTCGCCGCGATCGGCGTTGCCTTCTGCCCCGGCATGCTGGCCACGAACGACCTGTTCCAGCCGGTCTCGTTCGACCAGTTGACGACCATGATCGTGCTCTGGCTGGCGCTGAGGCTGGCCCTCGGGCGGGGTTCGTGGGTGCTGCTGGGTGTCGCCGCCGGGATCGGGCTGGAGACGAAGTACACGCTGGCGGTCGTGCTTGGGCTGCTGCTCGTCACATTCCTGATCTGGAGGCGCGACGTGCTGCGGTCATGGGGGCTTGCGGCGGCGGCGGGCATCGCGGCGCTGCTTCTGGTGCCGAATCTGGTGTGGGAGGCGAATCACGGCTGGGTCAGCGTTCACTGGTTTGTGAATCCGCCGCCCAGCGGGAGCGACGAGACGCGGCCGCAGTACATCGTCAGCGTGCTGCTGCTTCCAAACCTGATCGGCGTGCCGGTGGCGGTGGCGGGTGCGATCTCGCTGGTGTGCGACCGCGTTGTGCGGCCGCTGGGCTGGACGGTGATCGGGACGGTGCTCGCGTACCTCGTGCTGGGAGGCAAGTCGTACTACGGGCTCCCCGTCATCACCTTTGCCCTGTCGGCAGGGGCGATCCCGTTCGAGCGCTGGGCCACCAAGCGCCGCCTGTGGTACGTCGGCGCGGCCTACGTCGCATCCACGCTCCTGCTGCTTCCGATCATGCTGCCCGTGCTGCCGCTGGCGACTGCACAGCGGCTTCATGTGATCAGCGCGCGGAGCGACTACCAGAGCGAGATCGGATGGCCTGCGTTCGTCCGCACGGTGCAGCGGCACGCCGCCGGGGCGGACGTGATCGTGACCCAGAACTACGGTGAGGCGGGAGCACTCGAGGTGCTGGGGCGCGGCCTGCCGCCGGTGGCCACCGGACATGTCACCTTCCGCTACTGGCGCCCGGATGTGGCGGGGCGCCGGGCGCTGCTGGTCAACCTGACCCGCCGCCAGGCCGTGGACTTCTGCCGAAGCTACCGCGTGGTCGCGCGGATCTCGAGCCAACCCGAGGAGACGGGCGGCCCCATCGCCCGGTGCACGCTGCGCGGATCGCTCGCCGCCGTGTGGCCGCGGATCGTGGCGGAGACGTTCGCGGCGGGTTAGCCGACCGGGGAGGCCGGCACCAGCCGGTTCGCCGCCTCCAGCGCCAGCCACAGCCGGGTCACGTCGGCGGTGGAGGTGAGGCTGCGCCCGGTCAGGCTCTCGACCTGCCGGATGCGGTAGATCAGCGTCTGCTTGTGCACGTGCAGCCGGGCCGAGGCGCGCTGCCACGAACGGTTCTCCTCCAGGAACACCCGCAGTGTCAGCTCCAGCTCGCTGCGGTGCGAGGCGTCGTACTCGCGAAGCGGGCCGAGCACCTGCTCCACCAGCCGCTCCGCCTCGTCCACCGAGCGCGGCGCCACCAGGCTGGCCGAGTTCGCCCGCTGGTCGACCACCGGCACACCGGTGTCCAGCGCCGCGCCCAGCGCCCACCGCGCATCGCGAACCGCCGTCTCCAGCCCACCCGGGTCGTCGAACGGCTCGGAGATCCCGGCGCCGCCCACCTCGATCGCCGCAGCCTCGATCGCCGGCCGGCTTCCGTCCAGCGCCGGGGCGAGCGTGTACACGGCATCTCCGCGCTCGAGCTCCAGGCTGCGGATGCCGGCGATGTCCAGGCGTCCGTACAGGTCGCCGGCCCAATGATCTGGCCACGTTCCGCCGGCGGCCGTCGCCACCACCACCCACGGCCCGCCCCCGCAGCCGTGCTCCTGCAGCATGGCCGCCGCGGTGTCGCTGCCGATCCGTCCCTCCAGCATCCGCCGGAACAGGTCGCCGCCCAGCCGCCGAGCGCGCTCCTGCTCCGTGCGTGAGCGCTCCACCTCGATGGCCACGATGGTCGCCGCGTGCTGGAGCAACAGCGGGTCGAGCGGCTCGCCCCGGCCCACCGCCACCATCACCTCGCCCTGCTTGCTCGGCACCAGCAGCGCCATCGCGGCGGCCGGGCCGGCATCGAACCGCACCCACGCGGCCATCGGCTCGACCCGCTCGGACAGCAGCTCGGCCAGCGCGCGGTGCGCTGCCGCCGGCGGCGCCGGCCATGTCCCGAAGGGTGGGCGCAGCGTGTCCCGGTCGAGCACGTACAGCTCGCACCGGCAGCTCTCCTCCCGCGCGTCCAGCAGCACCGTCGGCTGCTCCCCAGCCTGGTGGGCGCGCAGGGCGTCGTACAGCCGCATCACCCGCACCAGCCGGTTGTGCTCGGAGCGACTCGATGCATCCGTGACCGCGTGCGCCAGCGCCACGAACGGCACCTGGTGCTCGACCATCAGCACCGGAAAGCCCAGCCGGTCGGCGGTCTCCACGAGGCTGGGTGTGAGCGGCGGCGAGCGCATCCCCTTGCCCGGCTGCGAGCCGCTTTCACACAGCGCCACGCCGGCCAGGCCGGAGCTCGCCAGCTGCTCGATCCACGCCTGCTGCGCCCGCGCCCCGCGCGGCAACGCCAGCCCGATCGTCATCAGCAGATCGCCGTCGCCCAGCCACTCGGTGGGATCCGGCAGCTCGCACACCCCCGCCCAGCGCACCTCCCGGCTCTCGCCACGGCGCCCCGCGTACACCCGCGTGCGCAGATGCGGGATGCGGGTCAGCTCACGGATCGTCAGAGCCATTCATACCATCGTACATGGCAGCACATCCGGTTCATCAACCCGCACGATTGTGAAGCACCAGTGGATGCGTCACCATCAACGGAATTCCAGTCACACCCAGGAGGTCCGGCCGGATGGCTCAGGTGGCGACATATCGAGGCGCGTTTGTGAACGGCGAGTGGGTGGCCGGCGGCGGCGAGGAGATCGCCGTCACGAACCCGGCGACAGGCGAGTCTGTGGGCTCGGTGTGCGCGGCCACCCCGGAGCAGATCGACCAGGCGGTGGCAGCGGCCAGGGCTGCCTTCGACAGCTGGCGGCGGACGCCGGTGATCGAGCGGGTCGAGATCTGCCGGCGCGCGTTCGACATCTGCATGCAGCGGTCGGAGGAGATCTCCGAGCTGATCACGCGCGAGACCGGCAAGACCATCCGCGAATCGCGCGAGGAGATGGTCGAGTACACCGCCGACCACTTCCGCCGCGCGGCCGAGGACGTGCTGCGCCACGAGGGCAAGGTGCTGCCATCCACCCAGGGCCGCAACCACAAGAAGATCCTGGTCGTTCAGCAGCCGGTGGGCGTCGTGGCGGCCATCTCGCCCTGGAACTTTCCGGTCGACATCGCCGGCATTCCCATCGTGTACGGCCTGGCCTTCGGCTGCTCCACCGTGTGGAAGCCGTCCGAGCTGTCGCCGCTGTGCGCCGAGGCGTTCATCGACGTGCTGCACGACGCCGGCTTCCCGCCGGGCACCGTCAACCTCGTGCACGGGCGCGGCGACGTGGGCTCCGCCCTGACCCGCCACTCCGATGTCGACTCGGTGGTGTTCACAGGCTCGATCGCGACCGGCGAGAAGGTCGCCCGCGACGCCGGGCTGAAGAACCGGGTGCTCGAGCTGGGCGGCAACGGCCCCCAGATCGTGATGGCCGACGCCAACCTGGATGCCGCCGTGGACGCCGCCGTGATGGGCTGTTTCTATCTGGCCGGCCAGGTGTGCACGGCCGCCGAGCGCGTGCTGGTGCAGCGCGAGGTGCACGACGAGTTCGTCGAGCGGCTGGTCGCACGCACCAGGGAGCTGAAGGTCGGCGACCCGCTGCTGGACGAGACCGACATGGGCCCGATGTGCCACCGGGGCACGCTGGAGCGCACCCGCGAGCACATCCAGGACGCCGTGTCCAGCGGCGCCACCGTCGTCCACGGCGGCGAGTCGAGCGGCATGTACCACGACCCCACCGTGCTCACGGGCGTCACCCCCGAGATGCGGATCGCCCGCGAGGAGACGTTCGGGCCGGTCGCCCCGATCATCGCCTTCGACACCCTCGAGGAGGCGCTGGACATCGCCAACGGCACCGAGTTCGGGCTCACCGCGGCGGTGTTCACGCAGTCGCTGGCCGACGCCTGGACGGCGGCCGAGGAGCTCCGCCACGGCACCGTGCACATCAACGAGACGACCAACTACTGGGACCAGATGGCGCCGTTCGGCGGGGCCAAGAGCTCGGGAGCCGGGCGGGAGCTGGCCGGCTGGATCGCCGACGCTCTGACCGAGACCAAGCAGATCACGTTCGACGTCAACTAGGAGAGTGTGATGACCGATTTCCCAGTCAGAACCGGCTTCGCCGAGGTTGCCGTCGACGAACGCCGGCTGCTGAAATCCATGCGCTGGTGGGACGGGTTCGTGATCGGTCTTGCCAACCCCGGGTTCCTGCTGGCCGGGCTGGCCGGCTCAGTCGACACGCTGGGCCCCAAGTGGGCGGCCATCATCTGGTTTTTGTCCGCGCTGCTGGGCGGCCTTCAGGCCTACATCTACGCCGAGCCGGCCACCATGTTCCCCGACAAGTCGGGCGGCCTCTCGATGTACGCCAAGGAGGGCTGGCGCAAGTACTTCTCGCTGGCCGGGCCGATCGCCACCTTCGGTTACTGGTTCGCGTGGTCGAGCGTGCTCGCCATCTACGGCGGCATCATCGGCACGCTCCTGATCGCGCGGTTCTGGCCTGCACACGCGACCGACGTCACGCACGTCGCGTTCGTGGACGTGACCTGGCCGCGGGCCATCGGCACCGTGTGCATCCTGTCCTGCTTCATCTTCAACGTGCGCGGTATGCGGCCCGCGGTGTGGTTCAGCTACGTGACCGGGGCGATGATGGTGATCCCGCTGGCGGCGCTGGCCATCATCCCGTTCATCAACGGTGACGTCACCAACCACGCCCTCGGAGCCAACTACATCTCGGCGTCGGTCAAGTTCTACGGCGACACGCCGACCACGTTCAATCAGATCGCGCTGGGCATCGTGTGGTTCTGGGTGATCGGGTGGTCGACCTACGGGGCGGAGGCGTGTGCGACCTTCGCGCCCGAGTACCACGACACCAAAGACGACACCAGACGCGCGATCATCGCCACCGGCGGGCTGCTGACCGTGCTCGCGCTGCTGCTGCCGATCGCCATCGTGGGCGTCATGGGCACCGGCGCGATCTACAAGGACACGACCTACATCGCCTACCTGACCACCGCGCTCGACCAGACGGTCGGGTCGTTCCTGGGCGGCGTGTTCGTGATCTTCATCTCGGCCGGCCTGCTGCTGTCGATGAACACGGCCACCATGGACGGATCGCGGGCGCTGTACGGCATGGCCCGCGAAGGGCTGACCATCAAGCAGCTCGACCGGCTGAACTCGTTTCACGTGCCTGGGCGTGCGATGGCGCTGGACATGGTGCTCAACCTGGGCCTCCTGTTCTTCGCGCCGTCGCTGCTGTTCATCCTGGTGGCCGGCAACGTCGGCTACGTGCTGTCGCACGTGTTCGCGCTGTCCGGCGTGCTCCTGCTGCGCCGCGACCGGCCCGACTGGCCGCGCCCGTTCAGGCTCGCCCGCGGCTGGATGGCCGTGGCCTGGATGGCGCTGATCATCAACCTCGTGTGCACCGTCTTCGGCGTGCTGTGGATGAAGTACACCGGATACCTGCTGAAGGGCTCGGACGTCACCGGGTACCTGGGGCCCGCCCTGATCACCGGGTTCGCTGCGCTTGGCGTGGGCGTGCTGGGCTATGTGGTCGGGCAGATCCAGCACGGCCGCCCGGTGCGTCTCAGCGATCCCAGCGACGAGCAGCCGTCACCTGAGGCGTATGCTCTGATGGAGGCCCAGCCCACAACGACCTGATGCCGGTACCGATCACAGTTCGCTGCCCCTGCGGGGTGCAGACTGAGGCCAACGCCGGGGATGTCGTGACCTGTGCCTGTGGGCGCAAGTACGACACCTCGGCGATGGCCGCCGACCAGCTCGCCGCCGCAACGCTTGCCCAGCGCCGCGCGAAGGTGTACGCGCGGCTGGGGGTCTGCATCGCTGCGCTGGCCACCCTGGGCGGTTTCCTGGTGGCGGGCTGGTGGGGCGCCGGGCTGGCGCTGCCGTTCTCGTGCGTCGTGTGGTGGAAGGGCGTGCAGCCGCGGTGGCGGCGGGCGGTGGCGGCGGATCTGGCCTCCATGCCGTCCACCCGGATCGAAGCCGAGCCGTGAGCTCGAGCTCGCTGGGGAACCGCGGCTCGCCGCACCGCTCGTGGTGGCTCCAGGAGGCTCTGGCCGCCGAGCCGGACGAGGAGGTCGGGCGGCTGACGGGCGACGCCCGTGCCGACGTGGCCATCATGGGCGGTGGCTACACCGGCCTGTGGACCGCCTACCGGCTCAAGCAGCGCTCGCCCGACCTCGACGTGGCGATCGTGGAGGCGGACATCTGCGGCGGCGGCGCGAGCGGCCGAAACGGCGGCTTCGTGCTGTCCTGGTGGCCCAAGCTGGAGACGCTGGTCGAGCGGTATGGGGAGGAGCACGGGCTGACGCTGGCCCGCTGGAGCGACGAGGCCGTGACCGACCTCGGCGAGTTCTGCCGCGAGCACGACGTGGACGCCCATTACACGCACGGCGGCTGGCTGTGGGTGGCCACGTCGGAGGCCCAGATCGGGGCCTGGGACGGGTCGGTGCGGGCCTGCGAGGAACGCGGCATCGCGGCCTTCGAGCGGATGAGCCCCGAGCAGGTGGCCGAGCGCTCCGGCTCGCCGGTCACGCTGGCCGGGGTGTTCGAGCCGAACGCCGCCACCGTCCAGCCGGCCCTGCTGGCCCGCGGCCTGCGCCGGGTGGTCAAGCAGATGGGGGTGCGCATCTACGAGCGCTCGCCGGTGCTGGGGCTCGATCGCCGGTCGCCGGCCATGCTGCGCACGCGGGCGGGCATCCTCGGCGCGGACACCGTGGTGCTGGCGACCAACGCGTGGGCGGCACGGGTGCGCGAGTTGCGGCGGCTGATCGTGCCGCTGGGCAGCGACATCGCCGCCACTGCGCCGATCCCCGAGCGGCTGCAGGAGATCGGGTGGACGCGCGGCGAGGCCATCTCCGACTCCCACCTGATGGTCAACTACTACCGCACGACGCGAGACGGGCGGATCGCGTGGGGCAAGGGCGGCGGCCGGCTGAGCCCGGCCGGGCGGGTGCCGGCGTTCGACCTCGATGCGCGCCAGACCGCCCAGGCCGCCGAGCGCATGCGCACGATCTACCCGATGCTGCGGGACGTGCCGATCGAGCACGAGTGGAGCGGCTGGGTCGACCGCAGCGTGACCGGCCTGCCGCTGTTCGGGCGGCTGCCCGGCGCGGCGCAGATCGTGTACGGCGTCGGCTTCTCGGGCAACGGAGTGGGGCCGTGCGTGGTGGGCGGCAGGATCCTGGCCTCGCTGGTGCTGGGCGCGGATGACGAGTGGGCGCGCTGCGGGCTGGTGGCCGAGCGCCACGACGCCTTTCCGCCGGAGCCGGCCCGCTACCTGGGCAGCCTGGCCGTGCGCGCCGCGGTGGCCCGCAAGGAGCGCGCCGAGGACGCCGGCCGGCGAGCCGACCCGGTGTCCCGGTGGCTGGCCGGGTTCGCGCCATCGGGCTATTTCAAGGTCACCAAGGAGGAGGACCGGGCAGCCGCGCCGGCGGGGACGCCGGCCGGCTCGTAGCCACGCAATTGTTAAGAACGCCCCCCGGTACCCGGTACCGGTGTCGGGTTGTCAGGACGCGACCCCGGGGTCTGACCCCGGTAGGCACTCGACGGCACTGCGCCCTGACGCCTGCCGCCCGCTGTCCACCACCCGCAGCCCGGCCGACCCGGCCAGCCGCTCGAACTCCGCCGGGGTGCGGTCTGTGCCGCCCACCAGCACCATCTCGATCTGCAGCCCGGATGGCTGCTCGTCGACACTGCCCAGGACGACAACGCGGCCGTGCGGCGCGGCCGCCTCGGCACACCGCTCGAGGATCGCACGGGCCTCGGCGTCCGGCCAGTCGTTGATCACCTTGCGCAGCAGATACAGGTCGTGCCCTCCGGGCAGTGGCTCGAAGAAGCTCTGGCCGGCGGTGGTCACCCGGTCTGCCACGCCGGCATCCTTCAGCGTGGCGTGCGCGCGGGCCACCGTGCCGGGCAGGTCGACCAGCGTGCCGCGCATCCCGGCGTGGGCCGTGAGCACTGCGGCCAGCATGGCGCCGGTGCCGCCGCCCACGTCGACCACGCTGCGTACGCCGTCCCATCCGCGTTTCAGCGGCAGCTGGGGGTCGAACGTGCCGTGCCCCGCCGGCCCCATCAGGGCGTCGAAGCTGGCGCCGATGTCGGGATGGGCGTCCAGGTCGTCCCAGAACGGCATGCCAAACGCCTGGTGGTAGGCCGGGCGGCCGGTGCGCAGGAACTCCGGCAGGGTGGCCCACGCGCCTGACATGCGACCACCGATGCCGTTCAGATCGAGGTCGAACCGGCGGCCGGGGTCCTTCAACCCCTCGGCAGCCTCGTTCAGCGCAAACCCATTCGCGCCGTCGCGGCGGAACACGCCGCGGTCGGCCAGGTGCCCGAGCACCCGCCGCAGCACGCCGGGGTCGCAGCGGGCGGCCGCCGCCAGGTCGTCGGCGTTCGTCGTGCCGGCCGCCATGTGCTCGCCGATCCGCAGCGTGACCACGGCCCGCAAGCACCACGGCGTGCGCAGGTCGCTGAGGGCGTCGAGATCGGCCGGGTCGGGCACCGCGCCATCGTAGTGCCTGCTTGACGACGTCCGCTCGGCCCGTTACTCTGCCGCCTTCGCAGCCGTCGCCGTAGGCGGCTCGAGCAGGCGTTGACGCCTCGGATTTCCCCTGTGGATCCGGGGCGTTTTTTGTGGTCCGACGGAGAGGAGGACGGATGGTGCTGGTGCAGGCGGTGGTGCTCCGCGATCGCGTGGAAACGGTCCGGGACGCCGTCGAGGAACAGGCCGGGCACGTCGGTGTGACCGTCATCGAGGCGGTCGGCCACGGTCGTCAGCGCGGCGTCACCCACGAGTATCGCGGGCGCGTCTTCGAGTCCCGGTTCCTGCCCAAGGCAGTCATGCAGTTCGTCGTCGCAGACCACCTGGCCGAGCGCGTGGCCGACGTCGTGTGCGACGCGGCCAACACCGGGGAGATCGGCTCCGGGATCGTGGTCACGATCCCCCTGGGGACGACCCGGCACATCCGCACAGGCATCTCGCTGGAGGAGTTTGGAGAATGACCAACGCAGACCTCACAATCGCGGCCAACACCGTGTGGGTGGTGGTGGCCGCCGTGCTCGTGATGTTCATGCAGGCCGGCTTCGCGCTGCTCGAGGCCGGGCTGACCCGGATGAAGAACGCCGGGCACATCGCGGTCAAGAACGTCGCCATCTTCGCCGTGTGCTCGATCGTGTACTGGGCGGTCGGCTTCGGGATCGCGTTCGGCAACGGCAACGCGGTGGCCGGCACCTCGGGGTTCGTGCCCTCCATCCACGCCATGCTGGGCGTGGGCGCCGCGCCGTTCACCTTCATCGCCTCGGTGCCCGGCGCCACCGGCTACCTGTTCGAGGTGGTGTTCGCCGGCGTGTCGCTGGCCATCGTGTGGGGGGCGATGGCCGAGCGGGCCAAGCTGTGGGTGTACTTCGCCTTCGGCGTGGTGTTCACGCTCGTGTACTCGCTGGTCTCGCACTGGATCTGGGGCGGCGGGTGGCTGTTCCACCTGGGCATGCAGGACTTCGCCGGCTCCACCGTCGTGCACTACCAGGGCGCACTGGCGGGCCTGGCCGGGGCGCTGCTGCTGGGGCCGCGAATCGGCAAGTTCGAGCGCGACGGCACGGCCAACGCCATCCCCGGCCACAACATCCCGTTCGCCGTCGTGGGCACGATCATCCTGTGGTTCGGCTGGTTCGGGTTCAACCCCGGCTCGACGCTGGCGGTGGCCACCGGCGGCAGCGTCGGCTTCTTCGGCTACGTGGCCATGACCACCAACCTGGCGGCCGCTGCCGGCGGGCTGGCCGGCGCCGCAACCGCCGCCCTGGTGCTGCGCAAGCCCGATGCCAGCATGATCCTGAACGGCGTGCTGGCGGCGCTGGTGGCGATCACCGCAGCCTCGGGGTTCGTGGCGCCGTGGGCTGCCGTGGTGGTGGGCGCGGTGTCCGGCGTGATCGCGGTGCTGGGCGTGATGGCCGTGGAGCGGGTCGGCATCGACGACCCGGTCGGCGCCGTCGCGGTGCACGGCATGAGCGGCGTGTGGGGGACGCTGGCCTGCGGGCTGTTCGCGGCCCCGGCGCTGGTCAGGCTGACGGGCACCGGCTCGGCGGGGCTCGTGTACTCCGGTTCCTTCCACCAGCTCGGCGTGCAGCTGCTCGGGCTGGCGGTGGTGGGCGTGTTCACCTTCAGCGTCTCGTTCGCCACGCTGTGGGTGTTCGACCGCGCGTTCGGCGGCATCCGGGTGTCGGCCGAGGCCGAGCTGACCGGGCTCGACCTGCATGAGCACGGGATGTGGGGCTACCCCGAGATGTACATCCCGGTGCCGGGCGGCTACGGCACCGAGCGGGGGGTGCCGGTCAGCCGTCCGCCGATGGTGCGGCCGGCGGCGCAGCCGGTGGCCAACGAGACGTAGGAACCGGTTGCCCGCTTTGAAACCGGGGCCAGGCCCCTGGGGCCAGGCCCCGGTGGTATTCCTCGTCCGCCAGGTCGAGGTACAGCTCGCGCGCCACCTCCACGGCCGACTGCACCTCGTCCGTCGCCACGTCGTCCTCGGCGTCCAGGCGGCGTTCGGTGTTGCGGGCCTCGGCCAGGTCGCGCTGCCACTCGTCCCCGCTCATACGACCTCCGTGGACCCGGCACGTCTACCCGCGCGCGTGAGGGGTGAGACACGGGCAGTTCGGGTACCCGTTTGGAGCGCTGCACGAGGGGTATCGATCACGCGATGAGCGGCGAGCGGTGGATCGGGCTGCTGACGTGAACCGGGACGGGTTGCGCAACGTGGTGTCCCGCTGGCCGGTGGTGCGCCAGTTCGGCGCCGACCACCGCGCGCTCGGCAGCGCCGCCCGCTCCCAGCACACCAGCCAACTGCGCCCGCGCACCATGGACGCCGATCACGTCGTGCAGTCGATCTGCCCGTACTGCGCCGTCGGCTGCGGCCAGCGCGTGTACGTGAAGGGCGGCGAGGTGACCCAGATCGAGGGCGACCCGGACAGTCCGATCGCGAGGGGACGCCTCTGCCCGAAGGGCGCTGCCAGCCGCGGCTACGTGACCAGCCCGCTTCGCGAGTACAAGGTCAAGTACCGCCGCCCGCACGGCACGGAATGGGAGGAGCTGGGGCTCGACCAGGCCATGGACATGATCGCCGACCGCGTCATCGCCACCCGGGCCGAGACCTGGCAGGACAAGGACGACGAGGGCCGGACGCTTCGCCGCTCGCTGGGCCTGGTCAACCTCGGCGGCGCCACCCTGGACAACGAAGAGAACTACACCATCAAGAAGCTGATGTCGTCCCTGGGGTTCGTGCAGGTCGAGAACCAGGCCCGCATATGACACTCGTCCACCGTGCCCGGTCTGGGCACATCGTTCGGACGAGGCGGGGCGACCACCTTCCAGCAGGATCTGCAGAACTCCGACTGCATCATCATCATGGGGTCGAACATGGCCGAGTGCCACCCGGTCGGCTTCCAGTGGGTGATGGAGGCCCGGAAGAGAGGCGCCCGGATCATCCATGTCGACCCCCGGTTCACCCGCACCAGTGCCGTGGCCAGCGAGCACGTGCCTCTGCGGGCCGGCTCGGACATCGCCTTCCTGGGCGGAATCGTCAACTACATCCTCGAGCACGGGCGTGAGTTCCGGGAGTATGTGACGCACTACACCAACGCGCCTGTGATCGTCGACGAGGGGTTCCGCGACACCGACGAGTTGGAGGGCTTCTTCTCGGGTTGGCAGGAGGAGAAGGGCACCTACGACAACACGACCTGGCAGTACGCCGGGATGTCCGTTCACGGCGCCGCCGGCCAGCGCGAGATGGGCGCTGTCCAGGGCGAGGCGAGCCACGGAGCCCACGGCGGCTCGCTGCATCACGGGGAGCCTCCCGAGGAGGACATGACCCTCGAGCACCCGCGATGCGTGTTCCAGATCCTCAAGCGGCACTTCGCGCGGTACACGCCGGAGATGGTGGAGGAGACATGCGGTGTGCCTCAGGAGACGTTCCTGGAGGTTGCCGAGGCGCTGTGTGAGAACTCCGGTCGCGAGCGCACCTCCGCATTCGTGTACTCGGTCGGCTGGACGCAGCACACCGTGGGCGTGCAGTACATCCGGGCCGCCTCCATCGTGCAGCTCCTGCTGGGCAACATGGGCCGGCCGGGGGGCGGCATCCTGGCGCTGCGCGGGCACGCCTCCATTCAGGGTTCGACCGACATCCCCACGCTGTACAACATCCTGCCCGGCTACATCCCGATGCCGCATGCCCATGCCCACACGGGGCTGGATCACTTCATCGAGATGAACACCTCGCCGAGCGGGTTCTGGGGCCACATGGACGCGTACCTGGTGAGCCTGCTCAAGGCCTGGTGGGGGCCGCACGCCACCGCTGACAACGAGTTC
>JBQCGJ010000132.1:0-3885 GCA_051955775.1 Gaiellales bacterium
AACATCGGCGAGCGGAACGGCAGCGTGCTGTTCGTCGGCACCAAGAAGCAGTGCCAGGAGGCGATCGAGACGCATGCCCGGCGCGTCGGCATGCCGTATGTCAACCACCGCTGGCTGGGCGGCCTGCTCACCAACTACCGCACGATCCAGGAGCGCATCACGGCCCTGCACGAGCTGCGCCGGCAGCGCACCGAGGGCCAGCTCGACCTGCTGCCCGCCAAGGAGCGGCAGGGCGCGCTGTCCGAGCTGGAGAAGCTCGAGACCAACCTGGGCGGCGTGGCCGACACCCGCAAGCTGCCCGACGCGGTGGTCGTGATCGACATGAAGAAGGAGGCCCTGGCGGTGCGCGAGGCGCGTCGCTTGAACATCCCCGTGGTGGGACTGGTCGACACCAACTGCGATCCCGACGACGCCGACTTCGTGATCCCCGGCAACGACGACGCCATCCGCTCCGCGACCCTGATCGTGCGTGTGCTGGCCGACGCCGTGGCCAGCGGCCGCAACAAGGGCGTGCGAGTCGAGGACTTCACCGGCGAGGGCGGCGAGGAGGCAGCCTCGGCCAACGGCGACGGAGCGGCCGCCGCCGAGAGCACGGAGGCCGAGGCCCCGGCGCAGCCCGCAGCCCCGGCAGAGGCGGCGGCTCCAGCGGAGCCGGCGCCCACGGCTGCCGAGCCCGAGCCCGAGCCGGCTGCGGCCGAGCCGCCGGCCGCGGACGAGACGGCGGGCGGTGATGCCGCGTGAGCACGTACAAGCCCTCAGCCGCCGAGGTCAAGCAGCTTCGGGACACCACCCAGGCCGGCATGATGGACTGCCGGCAGGCCCTCGAGGACTCCAGCGGAGACATGGAGGCCGCGGTCAAGCTGCTGCGCGAGCGCGGCGCGGCCTCGGCTGCCAAGCGCTCCGGCCGCGGCACCGGAGAGGGCCTGATCGAGTCCTACCTGCACTCCACCGGGCGCATCGGCGTGCTGGTCGAGATCGGCTGCGAGACCGACTTCGTCGCCCGCAACGAGCAGTTCCGCGCGTTCGCCCGTAAGGTGGCTATGCAGATCGCCGCCAGCGGCGACGTGCAGGTGGTGTCCAGCGACGAGCTGTCCGACGACTTCAGGCAGTCCGAGCTGGCCGTGTACCGGGCCAAGGCGGCCCAGGAGGGGCGTCCCGAGAACATGCTCGACAAGATCGCCGAAGGCATGTGGCAGAAGTCGCTGACCAGCTTCGTGCTGCTCAACCAGCCGTCGATCCGGCCCGAGGACGACGGCCGCACGATTGAGCAGCTGCGGGCCGAGCTCGCGGGCACGATGGGCGAGAACATCCAGATCAAGCGCTTCGCGCGGTTCGAGGTGGGGATGGAGTGAGCACCCCCAGCGAACCTCCCGCCTTCACGAGGATCCTGCTCAAGCTGTCGGGCGAGGCGCTGATGGGCGTGCGCGACTACGGGCAGGACCCGGCCCGCATCGAGTCGGTCGCCCGGGCGGTCGCGGATGTCGCCGCCACCGGGGTGGAGACCGCCATCGTGATCGGCGGCGGCAACATCCTGCGGGGGACGCGGGAGGCCGCCGGAGGTATGGACCGCGCCACCGCCGACTACGCCGGCATGCTGGCCACGGTGCTGAATGCGCTGACCATCCAGGACGCGCTGGAGCAGCTGGACACCCAGACCCGTGTGATGTCGGCGCTGGAGATCCCGCAGGTGGCCGAGCCGTACATCCGCCGCCGGGCGATCCGCCACCTCGAGAAGGGGCGCGTGGTGATCTTTGCCGCCGGCACCGGCAACCCGTTCTTCACCACCGACACGGCGGCCGCGCTGCGCGCGCTGGAGACCGGCGCCCAGGCCATCCTGATGGGCAAGAACGGGGTCGAGGGCGTGCTGGACGACGATCCGCGGATCAATCCCGACGCCCAGCTGATCCCGCACATCACCCACATCGAGGCCATCGAGCGCGGGCTCAAGGTGATGGATGTGACCGCGCTGTCGCTGTGCATGGACAACCGTGTGCCGCTGTATGTTTTCAACCTCGACGACGAGCGCAACATCGGCCGCATCGTGGCCGGCCAGCGCATCGGCACGTTGATCTCGTCGCCGCCTCCCGAGCCCCAGCCGACCCCTGGAACGATCTCCGTCGAGGTGACCCGATGATCGATGATGTGCTCGCGGACGCCGAGCGCCGCATGGACAAGAGCGTGGAGTCCGTCCGCCACGAGTTCACCACCATCCGCACCGGCCGCGCGTCGACCGCGCTGCTCGACCGCGTGCAGGTCAACGCCTACGGCATGAAGATGCCGCTCAACCAGGTCGCGACCATCTCCGTGCCCGAGCCGCGGCTGCTGTCCATCGCGCCGTTCGACAAGTCGACCATGCGCGACATCGAGCGGGCCATCATGGAGTCCGACCTGGGCCTGACCCCGTCCAACGACGGCCAGGTGATCAGGCTGCCCATCCCGCAGCTGACCGAGGAGCGCCGCAAGGAGCTGGTGCGGCAGGTGCGGCACATGGCGGAGGAGGGCCGGGTGGCCGCGCGAAACGTGCGCCGTGACTGCATCCACCACCTGAAGGATCTGGAGAAGAACGGCGACACCGGCGCCGACGACGTGCACCGGGCGGAGGACCGGCTGCAGAAGCTGACCGACCAGCACACCGACGCCATCGACGCCGCGCTCAAGGCCAAAGAGGCCGAGATCATGGAGGTCTGACGGCGCCTCTAGGCCGGCGCCTGCGGCAGCTCCGGACGCTGCGGCTGCTGAGCCGCAGCACGCGTGAGGCCGGGCCGCTCCCCGACACGGCCCGCACCGTCGCCATCATCATGGACGGCAACGGACGCTGGGCTCGCCGGCGGGGCCTGCCGCCCATCGCGGGCCACCGCGCGGGCACCCGGGCGCTGCGGCGCGCGGTCGAGGCGGCCCCCGACCTGGGGCTGCGCAGCCTCGCCGTGTACGCCTTCTCGACCGAGAACTGGGGCCGCTCGGATGACGAGGTGGAGGGACTCATGGAGCTGTTCGCCGACACCATCCGCGAGCAGTTCCCCGACCTGCACCGGCAGGGCGTGCGGGTGCGCTTCGTGGGCCGCCGCGACCGCATGACGCCGCAGTTGCTGGAGCTGATGGCCGATATGGAGCAGCGCACCGCGGACAATCGCCGGCTCGACCTGTGGGTCGCGTTCGACTACGGCTCGCGCGACGAGATCGTGCAGGCGGCGCGCCGGCTGGTGGCCGACGGCGTACCGGCGGAGGCTGTCGACGAACACGCCGTCGCCTCGCGTCTGTACGCTCCCGAAATGCCCGACCCGGACCTGGTCATACGCACGTCCGGCGAGCTTCGCATGTCGAACTTCTTCCTGTGGCAGTCCGCGTACAGCGAGCTGCACTTCACCCCGCAGCTGTGGCCTGACTTCGACGAGGACGATCTGCGTGAGGCGCTGGAGCAGTTCGCGACCCGGCGGCGGAGGTACGGGCGGCGGTGACGCCGCTGATTTCGCGGATCCTCGTGGCCATCCCCCTGATCGCGCTCGCCGTGTACGCGGCGTACCGCGGGGGGTGGCTGCTGGTCGTGTGCGGCGTGGTGGCGGCGACGCTCGCCCTGCACGAGTTCTACGTCATGCTGCGCGACCTGCGGCCGCTGATCCCGGCAGGCATGATCGGAGTGGTGCTGATACTGGTGGCGATCCACAAGGGCGGCATGGTGTGGGCGGTGCTGCCCCTGTTCGCGACCCTGGCCCTCGCGTTCTGGTTGTCGGCGGTGGCCGACGTCCGCCAGCCGGCAACGGTGCAGCTCGGGGTGACCCTGTTCGGCGTGGCCTGGGTCGGCTACGGCGTCGGCTTCCTGATCGCCATTCGTGACATCCCCGGCCCGGAGAACTGGGGCCGCGACCTGCTGCTGGCGGTGTTCCTGGG
>JBQCGJ010000133.1:0-6235 GCA_051955775.1 Gaiellales bacterium
TGGTCGAATCCGTAGCCGACCACGAACTCGTCCGAGGCCGTGAAGCCGAGGTATCGGACGGGGATGTCGACCAGCCGCCGGTACGGCCGGTCGAGCAGCGTGCACACCTCGATCGAGGCGGGTCCGCGGAAGCGCAGCGTCTTCAGCAGCGAGTGCAGCGTGAGGCCGGTATCGATCACGTCCTCCACGATCAGCAGGTGCTGGCCGCGGACCGGGGCATCGAGGTCCTTCAGCAGCCGGATGCGGCCGCTGGAGTCGTGCGCAGCGCCCCGGTACGCCGAGATGGCCATGAACTCGAGGCGGTGGGGGATGGTCAGCGCCCGCGACAGGTCGGTCATGAACACCACCGCGCCTTTGAGCACCGTCACCAGCACCAGCTCCTGGCCGCGATGGTCGCGGCTGATCTGCGCGCCCAGCTCGTGTACGCGGGCCGCGATCACATCGCGCGACAGGTACACGCGCCCGGGCTCGGGCAGCTCCAGCGAATGGGCGGGGACGCTCAACGCGCTATGCCACCCGCTGCGGCGAGTCGAGCTCGTACTTGGCCGCCAGCGCCTCCACGTCGCGCCGGTAGAAGAGCTTGATCCGGATCTCCGGGTGCAGTTCCCGGAGCCGCCGCATCTTGCGGTTCTTCTTGGTCACCAGTGACTGTTTCATCGTGGTGATCTCGAGATACAGATCCTGGTCTGGCAGGTAAAAGTCCGGCGTGAACGCCTCCAGCATCGAGCCGTCGTCGTCGATCTCGAGCGCGAATGTACGCGGCTCGTAGTCCCAGGGAACGCCGTGAAAGTCGAGGATGCGCGCGCAGTCCCGCTCGGCGGCGTTGGCGAAACGCGGCGGCTTGGAGCCCACGAAGGCGTGGAACCTCGGGTTTTCCTGCATTCCGCTTCGAAAGTGTAGCCACGGAATCGGATGTGGCCAGGTTTTGCAGGGAATTTCATCTCCATGCGGGCGCCCGGAATATCATCGGCGGATGGCCGGCCGCCGCCGATTCGTGATCGCCCACCTATCCGACCTGCACTGCGGGTCGCCGTACTTCGTCTCGAACCTCCTGGAGCGGGCCATCATGGAGATCAACCGCATCCAGCCGGACGTGGTCGTCTGCTCGGGAGATCTGACCACCTTCGGGTACAGGCAGGAGTACCGCCAGGCCCGGGCGTACCTCGACCGGCTGGACTGCCCGGACGTGATCACGATCCCCGGCAACCACGACTCCCGCAACGTCGGCTACGTGCATTTCGAGGAGATGATCGGGCCGCGCTCGACGGTGTTGCGCAAGGACGGATTCACCTTCGTGGCCGTCGACTCGTCCGAGCCAGACCTCGACCACGGCGTGGTCGGGCGGGGCCGCTACGGCTGGATATCGGAACAGTTTCGCGAGCCGGCCGAGTTCCGGGTGTTCGTGCTGCACCACCACCTGCTGCCCATACCCGGCACCGGCCGTGAGCGGAACGTGGTGCACGACGCCGGCGACACGCTGGAGGTGTTGCAGCGGGCGGGCGTCGACCTCGTCCTGTCCGGTCACAAGCACGTGCCCTACGCGTGGCGGCTGGAGGACCTGTTCGTCGTCAACGCCGGCACCGTGTCCTCGCTTCGCCTGCGCGGGCACACGCGCCCCTGTTACAACGTGGTGGAGATCCACCCCGATCAGGTGGAGATCTACCGCCGCTACCCGTTCCACGGCCGGGAGATGATCGTCCGCTTCTCGCCCCACACCCTGGCGTACGAGAAGCACATCCCGCTGCTGGGCGGGGCCGGTTGACGCTGCTGGCGCTGATCGACGGCGAGCACTATCCGCCGGTCGTGCGGGCCGCGCTGGAGCAGGCGGCGCAGGAGCAGACGGTGGCCGGCGCGCTCCTGCTCGGGGGCACCGAGAAGCTGACAGGGGCGGCCGACTACGGTGTGCCGGTTGACCGCGTCGAGGCCGGGACGCGAGCGGCCGCGGCGATGCTGGACGCCGCGCGGCGGCTGGGCGCCGACACGGTGCTCGATCTGTCGGACGAGCCGGTGGTGGGCCAGGACGAACGGATCGAGCTGGCCTGCCACGCGCTCGCCGCCGGCCTGCGCTACTGCGGCCCGGACTACGACTTCCGGCCCCCTCCGCGGCAGCCCATGCGGGCGCCGTCGGTGGCCGTGATCGGCACCGGGAAGCGGGTGGGGAAGACGTCGGTGTCGGCCCACCTGGCCCGGCTGGCCGACGCGGACGGGCGCGCCGTGGCGGTGCTGGCGATGGGCCGCGGCGGGCCGGAGCGTCCGGAGGCTGTGGACGGCCGCCGGCAGCAGGTCGGCGTCGAACAGCTGCTGGCCCGGGCGGGTGCAGGCGGGCATGCGGCCTCGGACTTCCTGGAGGACGCCGCGCTGGCCGGCGTGCCGACTGTCGGCGCGCGCCGCTGCGGGGGAGGATTGTTCGGCCGGCCCGCCATGTCCAACGTCCCTGAGGCCGCGGAGCTGGAGGTGATCGAGTCGGCCGAGCTGGTCGTGGTCGAGGGGTCGGGATCGGCCGTGCCGCCGCTCGCGACCGACCGCACGGTGCTGGTTCACGCCGCCACGGCCGGGCCTGCGGGGCGCGGTTTCGACCGCTACCGGCTGCTGCTGGCCGACCTGCTCGTTGTCACGATGTGCGAAACGGGCCTCGACGCGGGCGTCGCGGTGAGCGAAGATGTACCCATGATCCGCACGGTGCTTCGCCCGCACCCTGCGCGGTCGGTGGCAGGCCGGCGAATCGCCTATTTCACCACCGCGGCGGATCCCTCCGTGCCCGTTCGCGATCTGGCTGAGCGGCACGGCGCCCAGGTGGTGGCGGTGTCCGCCAACCTGGCCGACCGGGCGCGCCTGCGGGCCGACCTCGAATCGCCGGCCGTGCTCGGCGCCGACGCGTACCTGGTGGAGGTGAAGGCGGCCGGCATCGACACGGTTGCTCGATCCGCGGTTGAGCGGGGTATCGAGGTGGTGCTGTGCGACAACCGGCCCCGATCGATCGACGGCGAGCCCGATCTGGACGAGCTGCTGCGCGGGCTGGCAGCCGAGGCGGTTGCTGAACATGCCTGAGTGGCGGTTCTGGCGGCGCCGCGGCGAGCCTGTCGAGCCGGCCCTGGCCCCGGCCCGGGAGCCGCGCATCCGCGGCAGCCGAGCCGGGCTCCCGTACTCCAAGGGCCGCATGGCACAGACGCTGATGCTGTCCGGCTTCGACGCCGAGCGTGCATACCAGCTGGCGCAGATGATCGAGCGCGAGGTTGCAAGCGTCGGCGCGGACGAGATCTCGACCGACCAGCTGCACGAGCTGGTCGAGCATGTGCTGGGGCGCGAGGACACGCCGGCCATGCTGGCCCGCTACCACGGCTGGATGCGGCTGGCCAGGCTCGACCGGCCGCTGGTGCTGCTGATCGGCGGCGCCACGGGTACCGGCAAGAGCTCGCTGGCCACCGAGATTGCCTATCGCCTGGGCATCAGCCGCATCACCTCGACCGACGCCGTCCGCCAGGTCATGCGCACCGCGTTCGCAGCGGAGCTGCTGCCCGCGCTGCACTACTCGTCGTTCGAGGCGGGCGACGGCCTGAAGATCCCGATGCCCGATCCGGACGCCGCCGACCGCGCGCTGTACGGCTTCATCCAGCAGGCCGAGCAGGTCGCTGTGGGCGCCAACGCCATCATCGACCGCGCGGTCATGGAGGGGCTGTCGACCGTGGTCGAGGGCGTGCACCTGGTGCCCGGACTGGTCGCGCCCGAACGCCACGCGGGCGCGGTCGTGGTGCAGGTGATGCTTGTGATCGGCGACGAGGACGCTCATCAGGCCCACTTCATGCTGCGCGACTACGAGTCCAGCGGCAGCCGGGCGATGGAGCGCTACCTGCGGCGGTTCGGCGAGATCCGCCGGATCCAGGACTACCTGGTGGCGCAGGCCGAGCGGATGCGGGTGCCGGTGATCGAGGCCGGCCATCCCGACGATGCGCTGGTGTCCGTGATGGATCTGATACTCGAGCAGGTGGGCGCTGTGGCGCCCGCGCTACGCTGACGTCGATGGCGGTCTCGACCAGAGGCAAGACGGAGGACGACGGCGCCGGCGGACAGCAGCCGTCGCCATGCCCGTGCACTGAGCTGGTGTCGGTGACGGAGCGGTCGGCGCTGGCGGCCGGCCGCTACCTCGGCCGGGGCGATGCGCCGGGCGCCGACGAGGCGGCGTCCACCGCAATGGTGGGCGCGCTGCGCAACGTGCCCATCTCCGGCAGCGTGGTGATCGGCCGGCCCGAGGAGGGCCACCTGCTCGAGCTGGGGGCGCGCGTGGGCGGGGGAGGCCGCGAGCTGGAGCTGGCGGTCGACCCGGTGGAGGGGCAGCCGGTGCTGGCCCGGGGGCAGTCGGGTGCGCTGTCGATCCTGGCCGCTGCCGATCCGCAGGGTATGACCCCGCTGCCGCGCATGTACATGAAGAAGATGGCGGTGGGCCCGGTCGCCAAGGGGTGCATTGACTTGCGCAAGAGCGTGCGCGAGAACCTGGAGGCGATCGCCGGGGCGTATGGGCGGACGATCGCCGACATCACCGCGATCGTGCTCGACCGCCCCCGTCACGACGACCTGGTGGCCGAGATCCGCGAGGCCGGCGCGCGCATCAAGCTGATCACCGACGGCGATATCACGGCCACCATTGACGCGGCGGTGCGGGGCACCAACGACCACCTCGCGATCGGCATCGGCGGTGCTCTGGGCGGCATCATCTCGGCTGCCGCGCTGCGCTGCCTGGGCGGCGAGATCCAGGGCCAGCTGTGGCCGATGAGCCGTACCGAGATCAACCAGGCGGCGGAATACGGGATCACCGACATCCAGCGCATCTTCGGGATCGACGACCTGGTGCGCGGGGACGTGATGGTGGTGGCCACCGGAATCTCCAACGGCGACCTGCTGCGCGGCGTGCGGTACATCGCCGACGGCGCCCGTACACATTCGATCGTGCTGTGCTCGCACTGCAACCGGGTGCGGTTCGTGGACTCGATCCACTTGTTCTCGACGTCCAGAAGCGGCGAGATTCGCCTGTAGCACGATGGGTGGCGGGGACCGTCGGGGCTCCGACCGGCGACTGGTCTAGGTTTCCGGCCGATGCCCCTGCTGTACGAGCTGTACGACCTGGCGCGCGAACGCGGCATCGAGCGCTACCGGCTGATGAGCAAGGCGGAGCTGGCAGCGGCGCTGGGGGTGGAGGTCAACGGGGACGCAGCAGAGTCCCCGCCGGCCCCGGTCTCGGGCCCCACGGAGGTCGACGTGTCGCGCCGCAACGGGTACGCCGTGCTGACCCTCCGCGGCGCCGACAACGCGCTGTCGCTGGAGGCGCTGGGACGACTGGCGGACGCGGCCGAGGAACTGGCCGCCGACCCCGCGGTGCGGGTTGTCGCGATCACCGGCTCGGGCTCCCGCATCTTCTCGGCGGGCGCGGATCTGGCCAGCATGCAGGGTCGCTCCGGGGCCCAGGTCACGGCCGCCGGTACGGACGCCTGCCGGCGGATCGCCGCGTTGCCGGTGCCGACGGTCGCACTGCTCAACGGGCACGCGGTGGGCGGCGCCATCGACCTCGCCCTGGCCTGCGACTGGCGATACGCCGTTCAGGGGGCGAAGCTGCGCTTCATCCACAACGAGCTCGGCTACTCGCCGCCGTGGGGCGGGGCGGCCCGCCTGGCGGCGCGGATCGGGCGCTCGGCGGCGCTGCGGCTGTTCGCCACCTGCGAGGTGCTGGCGGCCGAGGAGGCCCGCACCATGGGTGTCGTCGACGAGGTCGTGGTGCCGGCCAGGCTGGTGTCGAAGCTGGAGTCGCTGGCGGCCCGGGTCGCCCGCTCCGACCGCGACGCGCTGGCGGTGACCAAGCGGCTGATCGCCGACGATCTCGACCTGGCCGCGCACGAGATGGCGTTTGCGGCACTGTGGGACGCACGCTCACAGACGTCGTCTACCCTTCCCGCATGAGCGTTACAGAAGAGGATGTCTTCGAGGCCCTGCGCGTCGTCGAGGATCCCGAGCTGGGCATGGACGTTGTCGACCTCGGGCTCGTGTACGACGTCAAGGTGGATCTTCCGAAGGTCACGGTGACCTACTCGCTGACCTCCATGGGATGCCCTGCGGGCGCCATGATCGAGGAGCAGATCCACCAGGTGGTGCGCAGCATGGAGGGGGTTTCCGACGTGGTCACCGATCTGACCTGGACGCCGCCCTGGTCGCCCGAGATGATGTCGGACGACGCCAAGTTCGTGCTCGG
>JBQCGJ010000134.1:0-9872 GCA_051955775.1 Gaiellales bacterium
GCGAGGTCAAGGGGCGGGCGCGCGAGCTGCTGGTGCGGGCGGCCGAGCGGGCCGAGTCGCTGGGCGCGGCCTCCGAGGCGCAGCGGTACTACACCCAGGCCGTCAAGCTCTCCGACGAGCCGCTGGAGCAAGCGGGGCTGCTCGACCAGGCGGGCGAGATGGCCTTCCGCTCGGCGGCGCACGATCAGGCATTTGAGATGTCCGAGCGAGCGCGCCGGCTCTACGAGGAGCACGGCCAGATGCGAGACGCCGCGCGGGCCTCCGCCAGGATGTCCTGGATCGACCAGACCCACGGCCGCATGAGCGAGGCCGTCCAGCGCATGGAGCGAGCGCACGAGGTGCTGTCGCAGTCCGAGCCGGACGCCGATCTGGCGATGCTCGCCTCGCGCCTTGGCGCCGCGTACTACTTCGCCGGGGACATGGGCCGGGCGTCGGCGATGGTCGAGCAGTCGCTCGACATCGGCGAGGCGCTGGGCCTGCCTGAGGTGCTGGCCCAGGCCTGGGTGACCAAGGGCATCATCTGCGCCTCGGGCCGCCGCCCGGAGGAGGCGCGCGGGTTCTTCCAGCTGTCACTGGAGCTGGCTGACCGGCACGGGCTGCGGGAGGACGCAAGCCGGGCCAGCGGCAACCTCTCCGACCTCGCGTTCCGCCGCGATCGCTACACGGAGGCGCTGGCTCACCTGGAGCGGGGCGCCAGCGCCGCGCGGATGATCGGAAGCCGCCCGCACGAGTGGTTCGCGCTCAGCGAATCGACGTATGCGCTGTTCATGCTGGGCCGATGGGACGAGGCGACCGTCGTCTTCGAGGAGCTTCCCGAGGATCAGCTCGTGACGGGCGGCACGCTACTCAGCCCGTTGACATCGATCCTGGAGATGCACGTGCATCGCGGGGACGTGGACGCCGCGCGCCGGCTGCTGGACATCTACGCCCCGCTCGAGGCCTCGGAGAACGTGCAGGGGCGGTGTTGTTACGACGCGGGCGCCAGTTGCCTGCGCTTCGCCGAGGGCCGGCATGCCGAGGCCCTGGACTACGCCGATCGCGCGATAGGGACCGCCGCCACGATCGGCCCCGACGGGCAGGACATCAAGATGGCGGTGACCTGGGGGATCGAGGCGGCTCTTGCCATGCACGACCGGGCCAAGGCGGAGGAGCTGGTCGAGTGGGTGGAAGCCATGCCGCCAGGCCTCCGACCGCCGTCGATGGCGCTGTTTGCGCACCGCACGAGGGCGCGGCTGGCGGGGTCGCTGGAGCAGGCGGAGCCGCACCATGTCGAGGCTGTGGCCGGCTTCCGGGGACTGGAATTGCCGTTCTGGCTTGCGGTGGCGCAGGTCGAGTACGCAGAGGCGTTGATCGCCGCAGGCCGCGGCAGCGAAGCCGAGCTGCTGCTGGCCGAGGCACGCCCGGTGTTCGAGCGCCTGCAGGTCGGGCCGTGGCTCGAGCGGACCGGGCCGGTGGTCGCGCCGGGCGCCGTCGAGGCCATTCTCGAGTAGAGGTCAGTGGCCGACTGGGTGACGATCTCGGCGCTCGCCACGGCGGGCGGCACGCTGGTTCTGGCGGGCGCCACATTCGCCTCGGTGCGTTCCGCGAACCGTGCCGCCCGGGCCGCTGAAGCCTCGATGCTGGCGGGATTGCGACCGCTGCTTCTGCCCTCCCACCTCGAGGATGCGCCGCTCAAGGTGTCGTTCTTCGACAACCGCTGGTTCACGGTGCCGGGAGGCTGCGGGGTGGCGGAGGCCACGAAGGACGCCGTGTACCTGGCCATGTCGCTGCGAAACGTGGGCACCGGGATTGCGGTGTTGCACGGCTGGTGGTTCTACCCGGACCGCAGCCGCGGCGCCGAGGGGCCGCCCGACACGGAGTCGATGCACCGGCTGAACCGCGACCTGTACGTCCCGGCCGGTGACGTGGGGTTCTGGCAGGGGGTGTTCCGCGATCCAGCCTCGCCCGAGTTCAGGCTCGCCGGAGATGCGATCGGCGCCCGGGAAATGATGATGGTCGACGTCCTGTACGGCGATCAGGAGGGCGGTCAGCGGGTGATCAGCCGGTTCTCGCTCGCCTCCCGGGATGACGGCGGCTGGATCGTCACGTCGGCCCGCCACTGGAACCTCGACCGGCCCGATCCGCGCTAGCGAATCCGGGCCACCGCTGCTTCCAGAACCTCATCCGGCAGGCCGGCCGCGGTCAGGTAGCCGCAGCCCCCGCCGTGCTTCTCTCGCAGGGCGTCCAGCACCTCGCCCATCACCCATGCCGTCGCGCCCGGCGCGCCGTCGATGGGCGGCGTCATCGCGTCGTCCAGGGCGATCTGCATTGGCTCCACCCCCGCGGCGTCCAGCAGCAAGGCGACCACGAGGCCCGTGCGGTCGCGGCCGGCGCCGCACTGAACGACGGTCACTCCGGCGCCTGACGCCGCGATCGCAGCCACGCCGGCCGCGAACGACTCCGGCCAGCGCTCCAGGAACTCCAGGTACACATCGCGCAGGCCGCGTTCGTCGTCTCCTGCCGCCTCGAAGATGGCCGTGAACTCCGGCCACAGCGGATCGGCGTACGAGCCGGGAAGGATGGGCACCCTGGTGACGCTGACTCCGTCCGGCCAAGGCCCGTTCAGCTCGTCGTCGGCGCGCAGGTCGACGATCCGCCGCACCCGGTAGCCCAGCGCCGATTCCCAGCCCGCCCGCGTCAGCCGGGTCAGCGAGTCCGCGCGCACGACCGCGCCGGGGCGGGTCTCGCCGCCTCTGATGAGGCGCAACCCGCCCAGGTCGCGGACGTTCACACAACCGTCCCAGTGCAGCCGGCGATCGAGCACCGGCGCAGTATGACGAGTATGGGGCCAGGCCCATGGGCCTGGCCCCGGTGCAGCGCTGGGCTCAGTACGAGGTGACCTTGACCGTGGTCGAGATGCAGCCCGTCTTGGACAGCGTGAACGTGATCGTGCCCTTCTTGGTCGGCTTCACCTTGAACGTCACGTAGCCGCCGCTCGAAGTGGTGTGCGACGCCGCGGTGATGCCGGCGCCGGCGGCCTTGACCAGCACGCCCGAGATGGCGGCGTTGGTACCGGTCTTGGCATACACCTTGATGGTGGCCGTGGAGCCGTGCGGGACGGCGCCGGTCGAGCTCGAGCCGTGGATGGTGGTGGGCAGCGTCAGGAGCTGCGGCGCCGACCAGCCGCCCTGGTTCCCATCGGCGTCGACCACCGCCACCTCCCAGTACAGACTGCCGCCCTCGGCGTACTGGGTCTGTGTCAGGTCGGGCGCGTAGAAGGCAGACTCGGGCCTGGTGAACGGGTTGTCGAACACGGACGACCCGGTGAACTGGTTGTTCGTGCCCACGCGCACCGCGTAGCTGCCGGCCGCTGCCTTGGGGTTCCAGCTCAGCACCACCTGGTGCTGCCCGTTCACGCTCCCTGTCAGCCCGCCGGGCGGCAGGATGGTGCGGGTGAAGGACTGCGTCGCCCCGCTGCCGCTGGTCACGTTGCCGCTGGTGGTCGGGTACACGGCGTTCACCGACCACGTGAAGGCGCCGGTCCCGCGCAGGCCGGTCGGCACATAGGCTGTCGTCTGCAGGTTGTTGACGTTGGTCGTGGAACTGCCGTTCACGATCGTCAGGTTGTAGGCGATCGCGCCCGGCATCACATCCCACTGGAAGGTCGGGATGCCGTCCGGCGTGGTGGGATCCTGGTAGTCGGTGCCGTTGCCGGTGAAGGTGGGCACCGCCAGCGTCTTCTGGAACACCTGCGGTGTGCTCCACGACAGCCCGTTGCCGTTCTTGTCGATGGCCTGCACCTGCCAGTACAGGTGAGACGAGGCCGGGAAGTTGGTGCCCGTGTAGGACGTCGAGTTGGTCAGCACCGGCGTGCCTCCGACGAACGTGCCGAACCCGGGATCGGTGGACACCTCCAGGCGGTACTGGAGCGCGCCCTCCACCGGCGTCCACTGGAACGTCGGCTGGGTCGAGATCGTCTGGCTGGCGGTGGGCGTGACCTCACTCGGGGCCACGGAATGGAAGTCGAAGGTCTGCGGGTAGCTGCCGCCGGCGGCGGTCGGGTCGCCCGACACGCCGGTGCCGTCGGCTCCGGGGGCCGGCAGCACCGCCCAGTAGTACTGGGTGTTGGTGTCCAGATAGTTGACCGGAGACGACGAGTTGCGCGGCGCGTAGGCAGGGATCTGCGTGAACGCCTCGTCGAACACGTGCTGGAACTGCGGATCCGTGGCCACGATGACGTAGTAGCTGCCGTCGCCCGCGATCGGGTTCCACGTGAACAGCGGCAGGCGCGTGTTCCCGGTGGCGGCGGGCAGGATGTAGTCGCCCGCGCCGATGTTGGAGGTCGGGTCGCACGGTTGGGTGCACGCGCCGCCGGTCGGCGGACCGGTGTACGTGAACGCCGGATGGTTGTTGCCGTTCAGGTACGTGTACGCCCCGTACACCTGGTTGTTCTTGGTGTCGTTGGCCCGCTCCGCGCGCACGCGCACGCAGTAGCTCGAGCCGTTGACCAACGTGCTGCCGTCCGTGGTCACGTTGGGATGGCCTGAGTTCGGCCAGGGGTTGGATGCGGTGTACCCGCTGCCCAGCGGCGTCCAGGCCGTGGCGGCCGTCTCGTCGTGCCACGCCGACGGCATGCCGGCGCTCCACTGACAGCTCGTCGTATAGGGAACGACGTCCACCAGGTATGAGGCGGCGCCGGGGGTGGGATCCCAGCTCACGATCGGCGTGTCGGTCGACACCGGCACGCCCCCCAGGGGCGAGTCGGTGCTGTCCACGACGCTGAGGCTCGAGATCCCGTTGTCGTCATAGTCGACGGTGAACGTGCTGGGCGACACCACCCAGGCGCCGTAGTTCGCGTTGGGGTCCTTCGCGCGGATGCGCCAGTAGTAGGTGTCGGCCGGCAGCAGGTTGGTCGGCGAGAAGGTGGTGCCGATGATGGTGTCTGAGCAGCACACCTTGCCGCTGGACGA
Source organism: Gaiellales bacterium (assembly GCA_051955775.1). Lineage (GTDB taxonomy): Bacteria > Actinomycetota > Thermoleophilia > Gaiellales > JAICJC01 > DASUHT01. Next base: position 4,950 of record JBQCGJ010000134.1, read on the forward strand.
GAAGTTCGCGTCCGAGTTGATCTCGATCTCGTAGTTGTTCGCGCCCGGAATGGCGGTCCACGAGAACTGCGGATCGGTGACCTGGGCGTTCGGGTCGACGTCGGTCTCCGACAGGATCGTGCTGGTCGACGGCCATGACCAGGTGAAGCTGTGCACCGCCGACGGCGTGCCCAGGTTGCCCTGGTTGTCGATCGGCGTCACTCCCCAGTAGTACGTACCCTCGGCCAGCCGCACCGGCGGCGAATAGGACGTGGCGCCGGTGGTGACGGGGAAGGTGTTCCCGCCCGCCTGCACCGGGTTCGACAGATCCGGGGACTGCGACACGGTCAGCTTGTACTGCTTTGCGCCGGTGACTGCCGACCAGTTCAGGACGAGCGGCGTGGGGTAGGACACGGTCGCCGTGTCGGCGGGGCTGTTCAGGGTGGCCGCGTCGGTCCAGCTGAGGCTGAACGTGCAGGTCGCCGACCACGCCGACGACGAACTGCCGCCGTTGTTCTGCGCCCGCACCCGCCAGTAGTACGTGCCGTCGGGCAGCGACTTGAAGACGGTCACGCGCGTGTTGCGCGTGGTGTAGTCGTCCTGGCCCGAGTTGGCCGGCGACAGGAAGTTCGCACTGGCGGCGATCTGGAACTCGTACTGGTAGGCGCCGCTCACGCCGGTCCAGGAGAACACCCCCTGCCGGTCGAGGGTCGTGCCACCGCACGGCTGGGAAACCACCGGGGCGGACAGCGCGGCGTAGCCGGCAGAGGCTGCGGTGAGCAGCCCGACGGCGGTCGCTGCGACGGCAAGGACGCGCAGATGACGGCGTGGCGATTGGATGATGGTGCTCCTGGTTAGAAGGCCGCGGCTGTCCAGCAGGACAACTTCCGCTTACATCATCGAAACCAGGCGGGGATGTGGTGAACCCCGATCGGGGGGATGGCCCGCCACCCTTCCGGGGGCCTACGCTTCGGGAGTGCCGGCGGGGGTGCGCAGGTCCTCGTCGCGGGCTGCAGTGGCCGCCGGCGACGGGTGGCGCACCGGGCGCCGCTTGGGTGCGCGGTGGGCGATCGCGGCCTCGACCACGGCTTCGGGTGTGGCCGGCGACGCAGCCGGCGCCTGGGGCGAGGTGGCCCTGAGATCGACCCGCGGCCTGGGGTGCGGCGTGGGGGCGGAGGTCGCGGCCACGGCAACCAGGAACTCCGGCGGCGTGGCGACCGGCCGCTGCCACAGGCGGCCGTACGCCACCCACGGTGTCGCGGAAAGCGGCTGCAGCTCGACCGGGACTCCGTGGTGGGCGGCCACCACCACCATTCCGTGGCCGGCGTACATGCCGACGTGGAACGCGTAGCCGTTGCGGTTCAGCAGGAACACCAGATCAGCCGGCTTCAGCATGTGGCGGGAGATCGGCTGCGACCACAGCCACAGAACCTGGGCGGTGGGCCGGCCCGGCAGCGTGCGCCCGGCGCGGGCGAATGCGTAGTCGACCAGGCCGGAGCAGTCGAAGCCGCCCTCGGCCTCGCTCTCACCGCCCCACACGTACGGCCACCCGATCTGCGACTCGGCCGCCTGCACGATGCGGTGGCTGACGCTGCCCGACAGCGTGACCGGGTGGTGCACCACCGGCCGCTTCGGAGCCGCGGGCCGTTGGTGATGACGGCGCGGCTGCGATGTCGTGCCGCTGTGGTGATGAGACGCCCGGTGCGGGATGCTCAGCGAGCCCTGGTGCGATCGGTGGACGCGGGGCGACGAAGGTGAGTGTGGAGGGGACGGAGTGCCGGAGGCGACATGGCCCGAGCCGCCGCTGGCCGGGGGTGGCGCAGGCGAGGCGGCGGCCATGGCCGAACCGATCTGGATCTCCGATCCCGCCGCCAACCCGTCGTGGTCGCTGGTCAGGGTGACGTCGAGTGCAACCACCTGCGCGCCGTCGCCCTTGGGCAGGCCGGCGTCGGTCGTGCTCACGGCGTCGATGGTCAGCGTGCCCCAGTCGGCCAGCGTCACCTGCTGGCCCGGCTGTGGATCCGTGATCTGCGTCCCCAGCACCACCAATTTCCCGAACTGCGACTGTGCGCTCGCGGTGATCTTGCCGTCGGACGCGGAGGCGATGCCGGCCTGAGCATCCACCAGCCGGAACCGGATCTCGCCACCGAACAGCTCTCCCCACTGGATCGTGGCCTGCGAGGCCGCCTGGGGTGGCACGCCCGGCGTCGCGGTGGCCGACTGGGCGACACGGTACACCTCTGCGATCGACCCGGTGGCGGACGTCCCGTCGTTCGGATAGAGCAGCCGGCGCTGGGTCAGCGCGAGCGTCACCGGATCCTGGCCGGGGACCAGAATGGTGACTGCCGACACAGTCGCGGCGGCGGGCTGCGGCGAGGCGCTGTCAGCCCGTGCCAGGCCGGGGAATGCAGCCGCTATGACGGCTCCCATCACCAGGAGCGATGTTGTTCGTGCCCCCACTATGAAGAGGTTTACCACTTCCGCACCATTATCTGCCGAGGCGTGGCTCCCTGACGCCGGCAGCATTCCCCACCACTGGAGCGCCGAAACGGGTGCTGCGCTCCGCTGGTGACAGCAATTTGAGGGGCCTGGGCCTGGTTCCTGGGCTAACGTGGCGCCAATGGCTACCGCCTCGCTGACCGTGACGGCGCTCGACGACCGGCCGCTCGATCTGGCCGCGCTGGCCGCCGACGGTCCGGTGCTGGTCGTGTTCGCGCACGCCGACTGTCCGACCTCCGCGCTCGCGCTGCGTCATCTGGCGCAGGCCGAGGACGCCCAGGTGCGGACCGTGCTGGTGGCCGAGGAGCCGCCGGAGGACGCCGCCCGGCTGGCCCGCAGGGCCGGACTGCGCGCGCAGGTGCTGGCCGAGGATGCCCCCTACCGGGCGTCTCTGGAGCAGCGGATCGAGTCGGTGCCCACCGCAATCCTCGTCGAGCCCGGCGGGGGCGAACGGGAGCGATTGGTGGGCTGGGACCGCGAGGCGTACGAGCGCCTGCTGGGCGTCTCGCTGCCGCAGCTCGGACCCGCTCGCAAGCCGGGCTGCGGGTCGCGCGCGGTGGAGCCGGCCCAGGCCGGCGGCATGGACGAGCCGGAGGACATGTTCGAACGTGGATTCACGGACGGACTGCCGGTCGTGCCGCCGACCCCGGAGCGCGTGGAGGCGATGCTGGGCGGGCGCGACCCCGGCCGGTCGCTGGGCGCGGTGCCGCCGGTGCATGGCGAGGCGACGCTGCGCCGGGTGGCGGCCTGCGCAGTGCTCGCCGGATGCCGGCCCGAGTACTTCCCGGTGGTGGTCGAGGCGGTGGCTGGAGTTCTCGAGCCGGAGTTCAACGCGCACGGAATCGGCGTCACCACGCAGCCCGCCGGGATCGTGATGATCGTCAACGGGCCTGCCCGCGACCGGCTGGGGCTCAACTCGGGCATGGGGGTGCTGGGACCCGGCACTCGGGCCAACATGACCATCGGCAGGGCGCTGCGGCTGGTGCTGACGCTGACCGGCGGCGCCGTCCCCGGCCGCCTCGACCGCTCGACGCTGGGCAACCCGGCGAAGCTCGGGATGTGCATCGCCGAGGCCGAGGAGACGAGCCCGTGGGAGCCGCTGCACGTGGAGCGCGGGTTCCCGCCCGAGGCGTCGACGGTGACCGTGCTGGCTGCGGACGCGCCGCTCTCTATCTCCGACCACCGCTCGCGAACGCCTGAGGAGCTGGCCGGCGTCCTGGCCCAGGCGGCGTGCGCCACCTGGAGCCCGTACTGGTGGCCGATGGACGACGACTCGCTGTTCGTGATCTGCCCGGAGCACGCCGCGCTGTTCGCGCAGCACGGATGGTCGAAGGCCCGGCTCCGGGAGGAGCTCTACCGTACGGCCTGCCGGCCGGCCCGCGAGCTGCGCCGGGGTGAGACGACGCCGGCGGTGCGCGACGCGGCGGACGACCAGCCGGTGCACAAGTGGACCGACCCCGAGCGGATCATGCTGATGGTGGCCGGCGGCGAGGCCGGCCGCTACACCGCGGTGCTGGGGCCGTGCGACGGCATGGGGACGCGACCGATCACCAGGGAGGTGCGATGGAGTACGTGAGCCCATTCGACGAGCGCGCGCAGGAGCCGGAACCGCTGGCTGCCCGGCCCGCCGGCCTGGAGGGCCGCACCGTGGCCCTGCTGGATATCTCCAAGGCCCGCGGCGACGAGTTCCTCGACCGCGTGGAGCAGCGGCTGCAGGCAGCCGGGGCGCGGACGTTCCGGATCGCCAAGCCTGCGTTCTCCCGCCCGGCGACGCCCGAGGTGATCGAGGAGATCGCCCTGCGCGGCGACCTGACCGTGGAGGGCCTGGCCGACTGAGGGTCGTGTGTGTCGTGCAGTGTGCACGACGCGGTGCGCCTCGAGCGACGCGGCATCCCCACCGCCGTGGTGGGCACGGAGCCGTTCATCGACGAGGCGCTGGAGCAGGCGCGGGTGCTCGGCATGCCCGACCTGCGCATCGTCACCGTCGCCCACCCGGTGCAGCTCCTGACCCACGAGCAGGTGGGCGAGCTGGCCGACGCGGCGCTGGCCGAGGTGACGGCGCGGCTGGTCTCCGCACCCGCACAGGGTTCCGGTACGGTGTAGCGCATGGAGACGGTGTCGTTCACGGCCATGGCGGATGGCACGCGCGAGGACTACAAGCTGCTCGACCGCTACGCGGACGAGTACGCGCGATCGCTGCCGGACCGCTTGCTGGCGGCGCTGGAGGGATTGAAGGAGTCGTACGCGGGCTACCAGGTCAACCGCTACGAGCACTCCCTGCAGTCGGCCACCCATGCCCTGCGCGACGGCAAGAGCGAGGAGTACGTGGTGGCGGCGCTGCTGCACGACCTGGGCGACGAGCTGGCGCCGTGGACGCACGGCGAGATGGCGGCGGCCATCCTGCGGCCGTTCGTGCCCGAGGACGTGTACTGGGCGGTCAAGCAC
>JBQCGJ010000135.1:0-7266 GCA_051955775.1 Gaiellales bacterium
ACGCCCGGACATGGCCGGCAGGATCAGCGTGATGGCCACGCCGGTCACGACCGCGCCGACCGCCGCAGGCAGGATCGCGGCCAGCGCCGAGCCGCCTCCGCGCACCAGCGCATAGCTGACCGATCCGCCGACAAGCCCGCCGGCCAATCTCGCCACGAGTACGGTCACCCACACGGGGAGCCCGCCGTCTCCTGCCCCAGACGTGGACGTCATGTCGGTAAGACATCGACATGCAGTCGGGAGACCTTGAACGCTTCGTCTTGGCGTTCGTCGCGGGAGAGGAGCTAGGAGCTACCCGCGACCCCTTCGCATGAGGACGTATCCGGCCCCTACGCCCGAACCGTACGCGAGGTGGTAGGACACATCCTGCACGAGCGTCGACGCCTCGTACTGCCACGGTGGCTCGTACAGCCCGAGCGGCACGAGGGAGGCGTAGGAACTGGCCCAAACCGCCAGCCCGAAGATCGGCCCGTGCACCGTCGGCCGGGGCCGCACCGTGCCCTCAACGAGCCCATACACCCCGCCCATCGCGATCCCGTACCCCCAGTGCATCGCGTTCGCCAGCAATGAGATGCGCTCGGGCGGTACATCCCGCTGGAGCACCCCTTCGATCACACGCCTGGCGAGTCGGGCGGGCACGGGAGCCTGCTCCCACGGATCGCTGTCCCCGTCCTGCGGTGCGCTGTCCGCCTGTGCGTTCCGACGCCTGGCCATGACCTCCTGGACAGCCGTCATGCACGCCGTTCCCACGGCTCCCGCCGCCATGCCACACACGAGTGCCCCGAGCGGCGTGATCTGCCTGCCTGTCCTCTTCTCCATGGGACGGCACTACCCCACCCGGGCCGCCTGCCAACGCCCTACGGCCAAGGGTTTCGAAACCGTTCAGGTCACGCCCTGGCGCCCGTTGCGGGAAACCAGCTTGGGCGGCGCCCCGAACGGGTGCAGCACCGCCGGCGTGGCGACCGATCCGTCCTCCTGCTGGCCGTACTCGATCAGCGCCAGCAGGGTGCGGCTGGAGGTGACGGCGGTGCCGTTCAGCATGTGCACGAACTGCGGCTTGCCGCCGGCCGGCCGGAACCTCGTGCCCAGCCGCCGGGCCTGGTAGTCCGTGCAGTTGGAGCACGACGTCAGCTCGCGGAATCGCCCCTGGCCGGGCAACCACACCTCGAGGTCGAACTTGCGCGCCGCCGAGCCGCCCAGATCGCCGGCCGGGATGTTCACGACCTGGTAATGGAACCCGAGCTCCCTGGCGATCTCCTCCTCGATCGCCAGCAGGGCCTCCTGCTCGTCCCACGATCGGTCGGGGTGGCAGTAGCTGAACAGCTCCAGCTTGTCGAACTGGTGCACTCGGAAGATCCCGCGGGTGTCCTTTCCGGCGGCCCCCGCCTCGCGCCGGAAGCAGCTCGAGAACCCCACGTAGCGAATCGGCAGCTCCTGTTCGGGCAGGATCGCGTCGCCGTGCAGCGACGCCAGCGGTACCTCGGCGGTGCCCACCAGGTACAGATCGTCGCCGTCCACGCTGTACACCTGCTGCTCGGTGTCGGGGAAGAAGCCTGTGCCGAACATCGCCTGCTCCTTCACCAGCACCGGCGGTGAGACGGGGGTGAACCCGCGCCGGTGCAGCTTTTCCAGCCCCCACTGCACGAGCGCGAACTCCAGCCGCACCAGGTCGCCCAGCAGGTAGTGGAAGCGGCTGCCGGAGACGCGGCCGCCGGCCTCGGTGTCGATCAGCCCGAGCCCCTCCGGGCCGGCCAGCGCGAGGTGGTCGCGGGGCTCGAATCCGAACTCGGGCGGCGACCCGTGAATGCGGATGACCTCGGCGTCCTCCTCGCTGTCGCCCAGCGGCACGGAGGGGTGCGGGGTGTTGGGGATGCGCAGCATGAGGTCGGCGATCTCCGCTTCGAGCTCGGTCAGGGCGGCCTCGTCGCCCGCCTGCTGATCCTTCAGCTCGGCCTGGCGCGCGATCTGCTCCGTTGCGTCGCCGCCAGCGGACTTGGCCTCGGCGATGGCCCTGGCGGCGGCGTTGCGCTCGGCCCGCACCGTCTCCACCCGCGTCTGCAGCTCGCGCCTGCGGGCGTCCAGCTCCAGGAACGCGTCGACCTTCTCGGCCTCACCCGGGCCGCGCCGCGCGAGCGCGGCGCGAACGCCGTCAGGGTCCGTGCGGATGAGCTTCTGGTCCAGCATCAGCGCCGCTCCGATACTAGTGCGGCCAGGAACCCCGCCACACCGTCCTCCCCGACCGGCGGGACGATCCAGTCGGCGTGGGGCAGCAGGTCGCGATCCGCGTCCTCCACGGCCACGCCCAGGCCGGCGTCCTGCAGCAGCTCGACGTCATTGGCGCCGTCGCCGAAGGCCACCACATCGGCGAGCTCGATGCCCAGCCGGCCGCACACGAACTCCAGCGCCGATCCCTTGGACACGCCGGGCATGGCGACCTCGAGGAAGTACGGCAGCGACTTGGCGATGAACAGCCGGCCGTCGAAGCTCGCCCGCATCTGGTCCTGCAGGCTGTCCAGGCCGTGCGGCTCGCCCACGATCACGATCTTGGTGGTGGGCTCGGCCAGCCAGGCCAGCAGGTCGCCGACCACGTGCGCCTCCAGCCGGGCGTGCGCGGCGTAGGTCTGCGCCTCCTCGTTCAGCTCCTCCACGTACAGCTCGTCGTCGATGTACACGTTCATGTGGAACCCCGCCCCGCGCACCGTCTGGATGACCTCCTTGGCCAGCGGCACATCCATCGGCCGGTGCCGCAGCCACTCGCCGGACACCGGATCCGCCACCAGCGCGCCCTGGTAGCAGATGACCGGCGCCCGCACTCCGAGCTGAAGCGCGTACGGCCGGGCCGAGGCGAACATGCGGCCGGTGGCGATGATCGGCTCGATGCCCGCCCCTGCCGCGTCGCCCACCGCCGCCCGCAGCGCGGGTGTGAATTCGAGGTCGCTGCCCAGGATCGTGCGGTCGAGATCCATGGCCACCGCGCGCACGCTGCGCGGGTCGAGCGAGGGCGGCAGGGTGGGCCGGCTCATCGGGCCGTGTGCTCCAGCACGTAGTCGATGATCAGTTGCTCCTCGTCGCCGTGGACGATCCTGGCGGGCATCCCGCGGCTGCCGAACTCGATCGCCCGCCGCAGCTCCGCTTCGCTGGGATGCACGTCCCACAGGTTCGGCGCCGCGGGCACGGGAGAGTCCTCCCCCTTGGCGATGGCATGGCACGCGGCACAGTGCTGCTCGTACGCGACCTGGCGCAGATGCTCGGCGCTCTGACCGCACGCTGCGGCCGGCAGCACGGCGACGGCGAGCAGGGTGACCGCAGCGGTTCGCACGCCGGCGAGCGTATCCTTCACTGCTGGTGGATGCGAAGGACACCGCACTCTGCGATCTGATCCAGAACGAGTTTCCGGTCTCCGCGCGACCCTTCGCTGATGTTGGCGACCGGCTGGGCATGCCGGAGAGCGAGGTGCTGGAGCGCGTGACGCGGCTGCGCAAGGAGCGCATCGTGCGCCAGATCTCGGCGATCTTCGACACCCGCAAGCTGGGCTATCGGTCGATGCTGATCGCCGCCCGCACGACGCCGGAGCAGGAGGAGCAGGCGGCGTCGGTGTTCAGCTCGCATCCCGGTGTCACCCACAATTACAAGCGCGAGCACCAGTTCAACATCTGGTTCACGCTCGGCGTGCCGCCCAACTCGCGGCTGGGCCTCGACCGCACCGTCGAGCTGCTGGGCGAGCTGGCCGGGGTGGAATCCATCCGCCCGCTGCCGGCGCTTCGCTTCTTCAAGATCGGCGTCGACCTGGATATGAAGGGCGGGCGCGACCCGGGCGCCAAGCGGCAGCGCGCGAAGCCGACGCGACCGGCCCCGCCGCCCGACGAGATCCCGCAGCGCGACATCGACGCCATCCGCGCCCTGCAGGGCGACCTGCGGGCGGTGCAGGAGCCGTTCGCCGCGCCTGCCGAGCGGTTTGGGTTCAGCGTCCCCGAGCTGCTCGACAAGGCGGCCGAGTTCCAGTCGACCGGGCAGATGCGGCGGTTCGCCGCGGTGCTCTACCACCGCTCGGCCGGGTTCGTCTACAACGGCATGGGGGTGTGGAAGGTGCCCGACGACGACGTCGAGGAGATGGGATCGCTGATGGCCTCGTACCGCGGCGTCTCGCACTGTTACCAGCGACCGGTGTATCCGGACTGGCCGTACAACCTGTTCTCGATGACGCACGGCCGCACCAGGCAGGAGTGCGAGGACGTGCTGGACGCGATCGCCGACGAGACGGGCCTGTCCGAGCGCATCGTGCTGTACTCGACCAAGGAGTGGAAGAAGACCCGGCTGGTCTACTTCAGCCCCGATGCCGAGGAGTGGGAACGCCTGCACGCGCCGGAGCTGCAGCCGGCCTGAGCGGGCGCCCCGCCCGTCTCACGCGGCACGCCGTCGGGGCGTTCTTCCCCTGATGAGCCTGCCCCCCTTCCAAGCTCTGCTCGACGACCACGGCGACGATGTCCTGCGCTATCTGCGGGCGGCCGTGGGCAGGCAGGAGGCGGAGGATTGCTGGCAGGACACGATGCTGTCCGCCCTGCGGGCCTATCCGCGGCTGCGAGATGCCCGGAACCTGCGCGGCTGGCTGCTTCGAATTGCCCACAACACCGCGATCGACCTGCATCGGGCCTCGGCGCGCCGGCCGCTCGTGCTGGCCGACGTGCCGGAGCCGGTGGTGGAGGACATCGCCACGCCCGAGCCCGCGCTGTGGCAGGCGGTGCGGCGGCTGCCCGACAAGCAGCGGGCGGCGGTCACGCTGCGTTTCGCGAGCGATCTGGATTACAGGGCCATCGGGTCGGTTATCGACTGCACCGAGGCGGCGGCGCGCCAGAACGTGCGCGCGGGTCTGGCTGCGGTCAGAAGGGACTGGGGAAATGAACGAACGGGCTAGGGAACTGGCACGCAGGGCCGCGGCCGAAGGGCTGCTCGACGTCGCCTACGCGGATGTGGACGCGCCCTTCGGGAAGCTGCTGGTGGCGTCGACGCCGACCGGGCTGGTGCGGGTCGCGTTCGCCAGGGAGTCGCACGACGGCGTGCTGCAGGAGCTGTCCGACCGGCTCTCGCCGCGGGTGCTGGAGGCGCCGAGCCGGCTGGACGAGGTGCGGCGAGAGCTGGATGACTACTTCCACGGCGACCGGCAGCGGTTCGAGGTGCCGATCGACTGGTCGCTCTCTCGCGGCTTCCTGCGCGATGCGCGGCAGGCCTGCTACGCGATCCCCTACGGGCATGTCGTCACGTACTCGGAGCTGGCCGAGGCGGCCGGCAGTCCCCGTGCGGTGCGCGCGGCCGGCAACGCCATGGCCCGCAACCCGATCCCCATCGTGGTGCCGTGTCACCGGGTGGTGCGCACGGGCGGCGGGCTGGGCGGTTACGGTGGCGGTCTGGACGTCAAGCGCTGGCTGCTGGCGCTGGAGGGCTCCGGTGACGAGCAGCTCGAGCTGGCGACTGACTGAGTGACCGAAAGGACAGCGAATGAGCGAGCACACCGTGCGGCGGACCAGCATCGCCGCCCCCGACTTCCACTACGACGACTCCGACCCGGAGGGGTTCCGCAGCGGCGGCGTACGCGTCGGCAAGCTCGTGGGCTCGGCTCACAGCGGGATCAGCGTGTACGAGCTGCCGCCCGGCCAGGCGATCTGCCCGTACCACTACGAGTACCCGGAGGAGGAGTGGCTGATGGTGCTCCAGGGCCGGCCGACCCTGCGCCATCCGGGCGGCGAGGACGAGCTGTCGCCGTGGGATGTGGTGCTCTTCCCGCCCGGGCCGGAGGGCGCGCATGCGGTTCGCAACGCGACCGGCGACATGGTCCGGGTGCTCATGTTCTCGACCGTGACCCCGGTGGCGGCGGCGGTCTACCCCGACAGCGGCAAGATCGGCATCTGGACGGGGAACGACGACGACCACGTGATGGTGAAAAAGGACAGCGACGTGGACTACTGGGAGGGCGAGGTCTAGCTGGATCTCGGCAGACCCATACGGCGCCGCGTCAGAGCAGCTGTTTCCCCGCGGCGTCGTACGCCTCGACTGCAGCCCGCGCGCACGGAGAGCCGGGGTACGCGTCGTCCATCAGGCTGAACACCATCACGTCGCGGTTGTCGAGCCGGCGGGCCAGTGTGGCCTCGTGGGTGAATCCAAGCCGCCGCGGGATGGCGGCGCTGCGGTGGTTGTCGGGCGCGCAGCGGATCTCGACCCAGCGCACGCCGTCCACGTCGAACGCCACCCGGGTAAGCGCGGCCACCGTCTCGGTCATCAGGCCCCGGCCCTCGAGGTCGGCGCGGATCCAGTAGCCGATCTCGCGAGCATCGGGACCGTGCCGCAGGTGCAGCCCGGTGCCGCCGGCGACGCGGCCGGAGCCGCGCTCGAAGATGCCATAGATGTAGTCCTCGTCGAGGTCGAACGAGCCGCGGAACCGGCGCAGGCGGTCGACCTTCTCGGCCAGCGGCTCGGGCTCGTGCACGGCCCACGGCATCCACGGCAGCAGGTGATCCAGGCTGGAGTCGATCGCCTCCTTCAGGTTCGCGGCGTCGGCCGGATCCCAGCAGCGAATCTCCAGCCGCTGGGTGAGGATGCGGTAGGCGGGCATGTACTCGCACACTACGCCGCCTCGGCGTCGGCCTCGCGCACCAGCCGTGTGATCCGCCGGCTCACCTCTGGCGGCGCGTAGGCCTTCGCGTAGAGCTGCTCGTAGTCCGCGACCAGCTCGGGCCGCGCGTCCGCCAGCCACGGCATGAACTGCTCGCGCACGCCGCGCCGCAGGTGCAGCGTGATCGGGCTGACCGACATGGCGCCGGCCCGCCGGCAGGCGCGCACCACGTCCCGGATCTGCTCGGGCGAATCGGAGATGCCGGGCAGGATCGGCGCCGCCAGCACCGAGCAGGGGATGCCTGCGGCGGTCAGCCGGCGCAGCGCCTCGAGACGCTGGGCGGGGGGCGGCGTGCCGGGCTCGGTGTCGTGCCACACACGTTCGTCCACGGTGCCGATCGAGAATGCGATGCCGACGCTTGTGCGGCGGCGGGCGGCGCTCAGCACGTCGGCGTCGCGCACGATCATGCTCGACTTGGTGAGGATCGAGAACGGGTTGCGGGCCTCGGCCAGCGCCTCAATGATGCCGCGCGTGAGCCGGTAGCGGCCCTCGGCGGGCTGGTACGGGTCGGTGTTGGTGCCCATCGCGATGTGCTCGCCCGACCAGCTGGGTGCGGCCAGCTCGGCCCGCACCCGCTCGATCGCGTTCACCTTGACAACGAT
>JBQCGJ010000136.1:0-19460 GCA_051955775.1 Gaiellales bacterium
CACAGGTCGGCCATTCGCAGGTCGATGGCCATGGCCAGTTGGTCGCGCTTCGAATCCATGGTTCTCATCGTACGAACGGGGTCGGACGGAGTCCGGTGGCGACGCGTGTGTACCCTTTCAGCATGGCGAGCGACGAGCAGCGGCGCGACTGGCTGGCGTGGGAATCCGAGTTGCGAAGCGCCATGCAGACGCTTCGTGACGGCGGGCACGAGCGTGTGCTGCGACTGCTGGAGCTGCAGGCGGCGACCGCCATGCACAACGCGTACTGCTCGCAGGACATCCCGTTTCCGCATCCCGGGGTGCCAGAGGCCGTTCCGCCGCCGGCGGGCTGATCGCTCTGCCCCCCGCCTCCACCCTGCTCCTGTTCTCGCTGGCCGCGCTGGCCCTGCTGGTCGTGCCCGGGCCATCGGTGCTGTACATCGTCGGCCAGGGGCTGCGCGACGGCCGCCGCGCCGGCGCCGTGGCCACGCTTGGCGTGCACATCGGGTCGCTGGTGCATGTGGCGGCCGCCGTGGCCGGCCTGTCCGCGCTGCTGGCCTCCTCCGCCGACGCCTTCTCGGTGATCCGGGTGGCCGGCGCCGCCTACCTGATCGTGCTCGGCATCCGCATGCTGGTCTCGCCGGCTCACGGCGAACTGCGGGCGGCCGAGCCGGCCGGTCTGCGCCGCGTGTTCTGGCGCGGCGCCCTGGTCAACACGCTGAACCCGAAGACGGCCCTCTTCTTCATGGCCTTCCTGCCCCAGTTCGTGGATCCACGTCGCGGGGCAGTGCCGGAGCAGGTGGCGGCGCTGGGGCTGACGTTCATCCTGCTGGGGCTGATGTCGGACTCCACCTGGGCGATGCTGGCCGGCACGCTCGGCCAACGGCTGCGCCGCAGCGGCCGGCTGCTGCGCTGGCAGCCGCGCGTGTCCGGCTGCCTCTTCATCGGCCTCGGCCTGGCCGCCGCCGACACGGCGGCGCCCACCCGCAGCTGACGCGGAACCGCCGGCCGCCGAGGGGTGTCCAACGGGGCGACCACTCGAGGAGGAACCGATGCCCACGCCCCGTCAAATCGCCATCCTGGCCGCCACGGCCGTCCTCGCCATCGCCGCCTACCGCGCGGTCGGGCAGGGCAGCGGCACGGCCCGCGCCGCATCCCAGGTCCACTCAGGGATGCCGGCGTTCATTCGCTTCACGGGCACCGGAACGGTGCACCTGCGACCCGACCGGTCGACCATCTCCATCTCGACCTCCGGCCGCGGCGCGACCCTGGGCGCCGCCACCAATCAGGCCAGCGCGGCCATGCAGCATGTGATCGCCGCCATGCAGAAGGACGGCGTCGCCTCCGCCGACATGCAGACCACCGACGCCAGCGGCGGACGCGAAGGGAAGGGCAGCGAGCCCTACCGGGCGCACCAGTCGCTGGACGTCACCGTGCGCAACGTCGGGAACACCGGCAAGCTGCTGGCCGACGCCACCTCCGCGGGCGCCACGGCCACCTCCGGGCCGTCGTTCTCTCTTGCCAGCCGCCACGAGGGCCGGTCGGCGGCGATCGCCGCGGCCGTTGCCGACGCCCGCGACCAGGCCGAGGCCGCGGCCAAGGCTGCCGGCCTTCACCTGGGCGGCGTGATCTCGATCTCCGCGAACGGCGGCGGATATCCGGTGTATGCCGAATCGGCGCTCTACGCCGCCCCGGCAGCGGTGAAGCCGGTGCCGATCCAGCGCGGCACGCAGGAGGTCACCGAAACCCTCACCGTGACCTTCGCAGAGCTGGCCGGCTGACGCGCGAGCCGGGGCCTGGCCCCAGGGGCCTGGCCCCGGTTCCTCTTCAGGGGCCTGGCCCCGGTTTCTGCGACGATGCCCGGCCATGGACGACGTCGCAATCCACCGCGCCGGCGCCGACCGCGTCGACGACCTCGAGCCCCTCTACCGCGCGCTGCATGCCCATCACCTGACGGTCGCCCGCGTGCCGCTGGTGAAGGACCCTGACGCGTCGTGGGAACGGCGCCGCGAGTGGTACCTCGAGAAGCTCGGCCAGGACGCGCTGCTGTGGATTGCCGAGCGGGCCGGACGGCCGGTCGGCTACGCCCTGGTCGAGCTGCACGCCGGGCCGGACGACACGTGGCCGGTGGCCGATCGCTACGCCGAGCTCGTCTCGCTGGCCGTCGCCCCGGACGAGCGCGGGCACGGTGTCGGCGGCCGGCTGATGGACGCTGTCGAGGAGGAGCTGGAGAGCTCCGGCGTGGACGACCTGATGGTCGGAGTCATGGACGGCAACGACGACGCCGTGCGGTTCTACGCCCGCCGCGGGCTGGTCACGGGCGAGCTGATCATGTGGCGGTTCGGCCGGGTAGAGTGAGCGCGATGGCGTCCACGGCGGAACAGGTTCTCCCCGAGCAGTACTTCCAGAAGCTGTGCCCGCCGCAGCCGGAGCCCGGGTTTCACGACCCGGGCGAGCTGGAGCGAGTGTGGGGCGCTCAGTGGGGCTCCCAGGACGAGGTGGGCCGGCTCCGAGACGTGCTGATGCGGCGGCCCGGCGACGAGTTCACCCAGATCCGCGAGGACGCCTGGAACGAGGCGGCCGGCGCGCTGGTCGACCCGAACGGCGGCTGGTACTGGGAGAGCCGCGTGGGGCCTGACCTCGACGTGATCGCCGCCCAGCATGCGGGCCTGGTCGAGACGCTGGAGCGAGAGGGCGTGCGGGTGCACTACGCCGACGGCCTGCCGCCGCGGTTCACCAAGGCCGTCTACACGCGCGACCCGCTGATCTCGCTGCCCGGCGGCATGCTGATCGGCCGCATGGCACCCGCCATGCGGCGCGGCGAGGAGGCCAGCATCACCCGCGCCGTGGCCGCCGCCGGCGCTCCCATCCTGGGCACCATCATCGGCTCGGGCATGCTGGAGGGCGGCACCTTCGCAAAGCTGACCCCGCGGGTGGCTGTCTTCGGGACGTCGATCCGCTGCAACGCCGAGGCCGCGTCCCAGCTCGAGGAGCTGCTCGCCCGCATGGGCATCGAGCTGATCGTGGTGCCAATGGGCGGCTTCTCGATCCACATCGACGCCCACCTGGGCATGGTCGACGTCGACAAGGCCGTGGTGGACGCCCCCGGCCTGCCGCACTGGTTCCTCGACCGCCTGGTGGAGCTCGGAATCGAGCCGATCTGGTGCGCACCCGACGAGGGATGGGCGATCAACTGCCTGGCGGTCGCGCCGGGCCGCGTGATCATGCCGGACGACTGCCCGCGCACCGCCGAGGCGCTGTCCCGGCGCGGCGTCGAGGTGATCCCGGTGCCCTACTTCGAGCTGCACAAGAACGGCGGCGGCGTGCACTGCTCGACCATGGAGCTGCGCCGCGATCCCGCGGCATGAGCGCCACGCGCACAGTCGGCGACGCCGCCTCGATCACCGTCGAGCAGCTCTGGGACGACCCCTACCCCGTCTACGCGGAGTTGCGCGAGCAGGCGCCGGTGTGCCACGTGCCGGCCGTGGGCCTGTGGTTCGTGACCCGGTGGGAGGACGTCGAGGCGGCAGCCATGGACCCGGCGCGGTTCCCCGCGGCGGTGCCGGGCTCGCCGCTCGATCGCACCCTCGGCGGACGCAACGTGCTGACCACCGACGGCGCCGAGCAGAAGCGGCTGCGCGCGCCGCTCGAGCCCACCCTGCGCCCGCGGGCGGTTGAGCGAACCGCTCCTGCGGTGATCGAGCAACTGGCCGCGGAGCTGCTCGACGGATTCGAGCAGCGAGGCTCAGCGGAGCTGATGAGCGAGTACCTGGAACCGCTGTCGGTGCTCAGCCTGGCACGCCTGGTTGGCCTGGGTGCCGATCTCGATGCGCCCACGCTCGTGCGCTGGTTCGCAGGGCTGGTGGCGGGTACGTCCAACTTCGAGGGCGACGCCGCCAAACAGGCGCTCGCCGATGCCACCGGCGCGGAGATCACGGAGCGGCTGCGGCCGCAACTGGCGAAGGTGCTCGAACAGCCGGACGGCACGCTCGTGTCGGACATGATCCACGCCGTCGAAGGCGGACTCGATGAGCGCATCGAAGCCATCATGCCGACCCTCAAGCTTGTGCTGATCGGCGGGCTCCAGGAGCCGGGACACGGCGCGGGCGCCACCCTTCTGGGGCTTCTGGCCAACCCCGAGCAGGCGGCAGCCTTTGCGGCGGACCCAGGCGCGTCGGCGCGCGAGGCGGTCGAAGAGGGACTGCGCTGGATGTCGCCCATCGGCACTCAAACCCGCACGGCCGCCGCCGGAGTCAGCGTGGCCGGTGTCGACCTCCCGCAGGGCTGCGCCATCGCCCTCGTGGTCGCGTCGGCGAACCGCGACCCGGGGGTGTGGGGCGCCGACGCCGACGAGTACCGGCTCAACCGGCCCCGGCGGCCGAACGCGGCGTTCGGCTTCGGGCCGCACTTCTGCGTCGGGCACCACCTGGCCCGGGTGCAGGACCGGATCGCGGTGCGAACGGCCTTCCAGCGACTGGCCGGCCTGCGGCTCGACCCGCAGCGGCCCCCTCGCGTGCGCGGCTGGGAGTACCGCGCGCCGGCCCACCTGCACGTGCTCTGGGGCTAGGCCTCCGAGCTCGAGCGATGCGCCAGGCGGCGTTCCTCGGTGAACACCGCGCGCACGATGGCAGCCTGAGTCTTGCGGGCCGCATCGGGGTACGACACCACGAACTCGCCTTCCCGCACGCTGTCCACCTCCGCGCTGACCCTGGTCTGGGCGTCTCCGCCGAGGGTGATCTCGACCTGATCGCCGACCCCCACCGCGGCCGGCGCGATGATGAGGGCGCTGTCGGAGCTCACCTCGACGGTGAATCCATCCACCCGCCGCTCACCGACCTCGATCGTGACCGGCAGCTCCACGGTCATGCGCACCGCCAGCCGGCGTTCCATGAACAGCCGCTCGGCGGCATTGCAATAGCGCAGGATCGACGACTCGACCGGCTCCGTCAGGGGGCCGAACTTCATGGCGCTGAGCGTCCTCCCGTGCTCGTCCTCCCACACGCGCAGCACGGTGGCGGTGACCTCCACGTCCAGCTCCGGCTCGTCGCTGACCAGTCCCAGGCGCAGCATGGAACCCTCCTTCAGCGGCTCCCGGCTGCGCAGCAGCACGCCGCCCGCGGACAGATCCTGCGTCTCGGCGGTGAACGGCTCGTCCGCGGACCCGTCGTCGAGCCGCCACACCGTGACCGGAAGGCTGACGAAGACGCGGAAGAAGTTTCGGCGCTGCTCGCTCATGTCCAAGAGTTATCGGCCGAAGCATGCCCGCCGGTTAGCCTTCGCCGTCCTCGAAAACCGCTGCTTATCCGGGTTTCGGCGTGACGGTCGCGTCGTGCCCGGCGCACGTGGGGCACAGGCACTCCTCGGCGCCCGCCACGTCCCGTTCGAACCAGCCGGGCGGCGGCACCGCCGCCTGGTCGGCGTGACGCACCGCGACCGCGCCGCACGGGCATCGATACACCGCGCACAGGTACGGATATGGTGCGTCGATCAGCTCGTACGTGACGCCCATACGGCATATGGTCGCACCGCAGCCGGGGCCCGCGCAACCCATTCGAGATCCGATCCCGGCCGCGGCGTGACAGATCAGGCGACGGCGCCCGTCGTCAGCAGGGCGCGGACGTGGACACTGATCGCGACCATCATCGGGTCGTCGATGACGTTCATCGACGGAACGGTCGTGAACATCGCGCTGCCCACCATCGGCCGCGACCTGCACGCGGGGCTGGCCGAGCAGCAGTGGGTGATGCTGTCCTACTCGCTGGCAGTCGCGTCGCTGTACATCCTGTCCGGTGCGATCGGCGACCACTACGGCCGTCGCCGCATGTTCATGATCGGCGTGCTCGGATTCGCCGTCACCTCGGCTCTGGCCGGGGTGGCCATGAATGCCGGCGAGCTGATCGCGGCCCGTGTCGCGCAGGGAGTGGCGGGTGCGCTTTTGACGACGAACAGCCTGGCGCTGCTGCGGGCGACCTACGGCGCCGACAGCGGACGGGCGGTCGGCATGTGGACGGCGTGGAGCGGCATCGGCACCGTGGCCGGGCCGCCCCTGGGGGGGCTGCTGGTGCAGTACGCGTCGTGGCGGTGGATCTTCTTCGTCAACGTGCTGCCCGCGCTGGGCGCCGTGGTGATGGCGCGGTTCGGCGGCCCGGAACCGGTCGTCGGCAAGCCGCGGCCGATCAACCTGCCGGCCGCCGGGACGATCGCGGTGGGGTTCGGCGCCCTCACCTACACCATGGTCGAAGGAGCGCGCAGCGGGTTCGCCACCGTCGTCCCGTGGGCGATCCTGGCGGTCGCCGGGCTCGGGGCGTTCGCGCTCTCCGAGCGGCGCTCGACGTCCCCCCTGGTGCCCACCGACCTGCTGCGAGAGCGCATGTTCGTGGTCGCCAACGCGTGCACGTTCCTGGTCTACGCGGCGCTCGGCGGATCCACGTTCTTCCTCGCGCTGTACCTGCAATCCGCCGCCGTCGGATACTCACCGGTGCGGGCGTCGGTGGTGCTGCTCCCGGTGAGCATCGTGATGTTCCTGCTGTCGGGCTGGTTCGGCCGCCGGGCCGACCGCGACGGGCCGCGCCGATGGCTGACCGCGGGGCCGCTGCTGATGGCCGCCGGGATGCTGCTGTTCCCGCTGATCACCAACACCAACCCCGGGCGTCCGCTGCCGGGGGTGCTGATCTTCTCCGTCGGCCTGGCGATGACGGTGGCGCCCATCACGAGCACCGCGCTGCAGGCCGCGCCGGCCGAGCTGTCCGGGCTCGCGGCGGGCTTCAACACGACGGTGTCGCGGATCGGCGGGCTGATCGCCACGCCGCTGATCGGCGTGGTCATCTCGCTCGTGTTCGACGCCCGCTCTCCGCACGGCCACGCCGACCCCTTCGGCTCCGGCGCGCTCATCCCCGGCACCCAGTCCGCCACCTTCGACGCGTTCCGGGCCGGCATGGTGCTGGCAGCGGCGCTGTGCGCCGCGGGCGCACGGGTGGCGGCTCGATATCTGCCCCGCAGGCCAGCCGCAGTGGAAGTTCGTTCGGCAACGGCCCCCTGAATAGCCGCCCGCCGCTGACAGAACGACGGCCGTAGCGCGGGCGGCGGATCAGTCGCCCGCGCCCCCGCCCTCCGCGGAGGCGATCAGGCCCCCGACCTCGGGACTGGCGGCCACGATCGCCACGCCAACCGCCACCAGCGCAAGCGACACGGCGAGGGTGGCCACCACCTCGCCGTCTGCCCCCCACGTCTCGCGGAACAACAACGGCGCGATCAGCACAGGCAGCACCGTGTCCAGCACGAACACGACCGGTGCCACCCGTGTGGCGGGGCGGGACTGGAAAGCGGTCATCTCGCTCAGCGTGCCGATGGCCGCGCCTGCGGCCGCGCACGCCAGCCACGCAAGGGCGGCCAGCTTGGCTGAGCTCGACACCTGGTCGGCGAACAGCTTGGTGGCCAGCGCGCTGAAGGCGAACGCGAATCCCGCGCTGACCGAGACGGCCAGCCCGTGTGCGCGCATCCTCGCCCCGGTGACGTACGGCAGCAGCGCCACCAGGGCCACAGCCGCGAGAGCGGCGGTCAGCGGAAGAGCGGCTGCGTGCGAGCCGCTGCGGGCCGGGGCCGCGGCGGCCAGGCCGGCCACGCCGACCACGATCGCACCCGCGCCCAGCATCTGCCTCCCGCTCACCTGCTCGTCCAGGATGCGCGCGCCCAGCGCGAGCAGGATCACCAGACCGAACGCCAGCACGGGCTGCACGACGGTGACCGGGGCGAGCACCAGGGCGAGCGCGTGCAGCGGCCAGCCCAGCCCCGCCAGCAGCGTCCCCACCAGCCACCGCGGCCGGTGCATGAGCTGCCAGATCAAGGCAGGCCGCAGGGCGTGCTCGCCGCCGGTCGCGCGCGCCTCGATGGCCTGGAGCGCAAGGCCGCAGGCGAACAGCCCACATGCGGCCAGCGCCACGGCGATTCCCAGACCTGTGGCGAGCATAGGGCCAGAGTAACCCGGAATCCACTCGGTGGATACCGGCCGATGATTCCGCCGCCCAGCGGGAGTCTCAGTGGGTATGACAGACAGGGAATGGCCCGGCGGGATCGCCGCTATCACGCTGTTCGCCGAGGACCTCGCGGCCGCGAAACGGTTCTACCTGGAGGTGTTCCGGCTACCGGTCTTCTACGAGGACGAGAACTCAGCCGTGTTCAGGTTCGGAGACACGCTGATCAACCTGCTGGCTACAGACGAGGCGCCGGAGCTGATCGCGCCTGGCAAGGTGGCGACGCCCGATTCGGGAGCGCGGTTCCAGTTCACGCTCGAAGTCGACGACGTGGATGCAACGGCCGCTGAGTTGCAGCGCCGCGGCGTCGAGCTGCTGAATGGTCCCATCGACCGGCCCTGGGGTCCACGCACCGCAAGCTTCCGCGATCCCGCCGGGCACATCTGGGAGATCGCCCACTGACGACCGAGCGAAAGGCGTCGGGGCCTGGCCCCGGCTTCTTCGGCGTCCCACAAGCGGTGTCAGGCACCGTCACAAACCCCGTGACGGATGCCAGACACTTCCGCGACGGGGCCTGGCCCCAGGGGCCTGGCCGCGGGTGTTGAGGTGCAGGATGGTGGCGCGCTGGCGCGTGGGACGCGGCCAGCGCGTCAGCAGACAAGCCTCAGATGATGTTGCGCTCGGGCCGCAGGTGATCCGCGGAGAAGCGATCGGCGGCGAGCGGGCTGACGTCGACGAACGGCTCGCGGCCGAGATACAGGTCGCGCACAATCTCCCCCACCGCCGGCGCCTGCAGGAACCCGTGCCCCGAGAAGCCGGTCGCGTACAGGAACCGGCCCCCGCCCGCGGCCTCGCCGATCAGCGCGTTGTGATCCGGCGTGACCTCATACAGCCCCGCCCAGCCACCGGCGATCCCGGCCTCTGCCACGGCCGGCGCACGGCGACCGGCGATCTCCATCAGCGCCGGGATCCAGTCGTCGGTCGCCCGGTCGTCGAACCCCGGCTGCTCGTCGGCGTAAGACATCCCCAACAGCAGCCCCGGCCCCTCACGGTGGAAGTAGAAGCTGGTCTCGAAGTCGATCGTCATCGGGATGGCGCCGTCCAGGCCCGGCACCGGCTCGGTGAACAGCACCTGCCGGCGCAGCGGCTCGACCGGCAGCGCGACCCCCGCCATCTCGCCCACGCGTGCCGACCAGGCCCCCGCGGCGCACACGACAGCGCCCGCCCGCACCCGGCCCTGCGACGTCACCACGACCTGATCCCCGTTGCCGGCCTCCTCGATCGCGGTCACCTCGCACCCCGTCTCCAGCTGCGCGCCGAGCGCGCGGGCACCGCCGGCGTACCCCTGCACCACCGCCTCCGGCGTGGCATGCCCGTCGTCCGGCGAGAACGCCGCCGCCAGCACGTCGCCGACCTGGATCAATGGGTTCAGGCGAGCCGCGTCCGCCGCAGACAGCATCCGGCTCGGCACTCCGAGCTCGCCCTGCAGCTCCACGCTGGCCTCGAACGAGCGCACATCCGCCTCACGGGTCAGCAGAAACAGGTAGCCGACCTGATGGAATCCGATCTCCCAGCCCGGCCGGCGCCCGAAATCCGCGAAGGCGCGCAGGCTGCGGGCACCGATCTGGATGTTCAGCGGATCCGAGAACTGCGCCCGCACCCCGCCGGCTGCGCGGCTGGTCGATCCGCCCGCGAGCTGGCCCCGCTCGACCAGCAGCACATCCCCCACGCCGGCCTCCGCCAGGTGGAAGGCGATGCTCGCGCCGATCACGCCGCCGCCGATCACGACCACCGAGGCGGCCGCCGGCAGAGCCATCAGGCGTCCTCCGAGGCGACCTGTCCGGTGACCAGGAGCATCGTCCGCCACAGCGCCAACGCCCCCTCTTCGCAATAGTCGGCAAGTCGCCGCTCCAGCGCGGCCTGGAGTGCCTGCGCCTCGTCAGGGGTGATCGACTCCCGGAGCCGCCGGAAGTGCCCGATCTGCGCGCACAGCCTGTCCCAGTGCTCGGCGGCCGTGGCCGGACGCAGCACGTCGGACAGCACCCGCCCCGAGATCTGCTCGAGCCCTGCCGCGCGGTGCAATCCCTCCAGCTCGGTCAGATCGCCGAGCCTCCCGAACACGCGGGCGAAGCCCGCCCGGTCAGGCCCCAGGGCGGCCGCCACCCCCGCCCGCGGCTCGATGAACCACGGGTTGGCCGAGGGCTCGGCCCACACCGCCGTCACCACCGACCCACCAGGCTCGACCACGCGACCCAGCTCGCGCACCGTGGCCTCGGGATCGCGGGCGATCATCAGCGACAGCCGGCTCAGCGCGGCGTCGAACTCGCCATCCGCGAACGGCAGCCGCTCGTCCATGTCGGCCTCCACCGCACGCACCTCCACCCCGGCGGCCGACGCCCGCTTGGCCAGCTCGCCGAGCTGGCCCGCGTTCGTGTCCATCCCGGTCACCTGCGCCCCGCGCTCGGCCAGCGCCACCGTCACCCGGCCGCTGCCGCAGCCAACGTCGAGCACACGCATAGCCGGCCCCACCGCGGCCAGCACCTCGGCCACCCCCAGAAACCCACCATCCCCGGTCACAGGGCCGAGGCGCCCTCGATGTAGCGGGAGGGATCAGCCTCGAACCGCGCCCGGCAGCCGGCGCAGCAGAAGTGGTAGGTGACGCCGTCCACCACGGTCCGCTCGGACCCCGCCCGCACCACCACCGTCATGCCGCAGACCGGATCGACTGCCTCCTCGGGCGCCTCCGCAGCGGCCGCCACCGGCCGGGAATGCCGCCACGCCACCAACTCGGCCAGCACGGCGACCGCGATCTCCTCCTGGCGCAGCGGGCCGAGGTCGAGGCCGGCCGGGCTGCGCACCCGGGCCAGCGCCTCCTCCTCCACACCACGCTCGCGCAGAAGCGCGAACACGGAGGCAGCGCGCCGGCTCGACGCCACCAGCCCAACATAGCCCGCCGGGCCGGCCAGGGCGGCCTCCAGGGCCTCCTCGTCACCGCGGCCCATGCTCGCGATCACCACGGCAGACGGCTGCTCGGCGAAGTCGCGCGTGACCCGCCAGCCGATCCGCTCCGCGAGCTCGGCCAGCGTGCGCGCGGCGGGGCTCTCGCCCAGCACCGCCAGCACCGGCCGGGCCGGGGCGGGCTCGATCAGCACGTCCACCAGACCCTCCGAGGCGCAGCCGGTGGCCAGCACGTCGACCCCGCTGTCGTCCTCCTGGCCGGGCGGGCCGATGCGCACCAGCCGCGACTCTCCGGCATCCAGGGCCCGCAGCGACTCCCGCACCACCACCGGCTCGCAGCACGAACCGCCGATCCACCCCTCCAGGCTGCCGTCCGGGCGCACCAGCGCGCGGTCGCCCCGCCTGGTCGAGGCGGGGCGGCGCACGCGCACGACTGTGGCAAGCACATACGGCTCTCCACTCGACTGGAGCCGGCCGGCCTCAACGATCACCTCATCCGGCGTCACTCGGCCAGACCCACCTCCGACAGCGCCTGCCACACCTTTGCGGGCGTGACCGGCATCTCCAGGTTGCGCACGCCGGCGTGGGCCAGCGCGTCCACGATCGCGTTGACGTCGGCCGCGGGCGATCCGACGGTGGCCGACTCGCCCACCCCCTTGGCGCCGAACGGATGGTGCGGCGACGGCGTCACGGTGTCGAACAGCTCGAACTTCGGCGTCTCCCAGGACGTCGGCAGAAGGTAGTCCATGAACGTCGAGCCGATGCAGTTGCCGTCGTCGTCGAAGGTGATCAGCTCCATGGCGGCGATCGCAAAGCCCTCGGTCAGGCCGCCCATGATCTGTCCTTCCACGATCATCGGATTGATGCGCACGCCGCAGTCGTCGACGGCCACCACCCGCTGCACCTTCCACTCGCCGGTGCCGCGGTCGACCTCGACCACCACCGCGTAGGTGCCGAACGGGTAGGTCATGTTCGGCGGGTCGTAGTAGTGGGTGCCCTCCAGGCCGGCCTCCATGCCGTCCGGCAGGTTGGTGTAGGCGGCGAAGGCGCAGTCCTGGATGGTCACGCCGCGATCCGGGCTGCCCTTGACCGAGAACCGGCCCGCCTCCCACACCAGGTCGTCCTCAGACGCCTCCAGCAGGTGGGCGGCGATCTTCTTCGCCTTGTCGCGCAGCTTGCGCGCGATGACCGCGGTGGCGGCGCCGCTGGTCGGTGTCGAACGGCTGGCGTACGTGCCCAGGCCGTACGGCGTGGTGTCGGTGTCGCCCTCCTCCACCGCAACGTCCTCGGTGGGGATGCCGAGCTCCTCGGCGATGATCTGGCCGTACGTCGTCTCGTGTCCCTGACCCTGGGTCTTGGTGCCCAGCTTGAGGATCGCCTTGCCGGTCGGGTGCACGCGCAGCTCCGCCGAATCGAACATGCGCAGACCGGCGATGTCATACGTCTTGCCGGGGCCGGCCCCCACCACCTCGGTGAACGAGGCCACGCCGATCCCCAGCAGCCGCCCCTCGGCCCGGGCCTGGGCCTGCTCGCGGCGCAGGTCGTCGTAGCCGAGCTTCTCCAGGGCCAGCTTCATGGCCCTGGGGTAGTCGCCCGAGTCGTACTCGAAGCCGGTCGCCGACACGTATGGGAACTGATCCGGCTGGATGAAGTTGCGCATGCGGAACTCGGCCGGGTCGATGTCCAGCTCGTAGGCCGCGTTCTGCACCAGCCGCTCGATCAGGTACGAGGCCTCGGTGACCCGGAACGAGCATCGGTATGCCACCCCGCCCGGCGCCTTGTTGGTGTACGCGCCGTCGGCCACCACGTGGGCGGCCGGGATGTCGTAGGAGCCGGTGCAGATGTGGAACAGCCCGGCCTTGAATTTGGTCGGCTGGGCGTCGGCGAAGAAGGCGCCGTTGTCGGACAGCAGCTTCACCCGCAGGCCGGTGATGCGATCGCCCTTGATGGCCAGGTCGCCGTGCATGTGGTAGTCGCGGGCGAAGCCGGTCGAGATCAGGTTGCCGGTGCGGTCCTCGATCCACTTCACCGGACGGCCGATCAAAAGCGACGCCGCGGTTGCCACCACGTAGCCGGGGTAGATCGGCACCTTGTTCCCGAACCCGCCGCCGATATCCGGCGACACGATGCGGATCTGGTGCTCGGGCAGACCCGCCACGAGCGCAAACAGGGTGCGGTGTGCGTGCGGCGCCTGCGAGGTCATATAGATGGTGGCCTTGCCGGTGGCCGGATTGACGTCGGCCACGCAGCCGCAGCACTCCAGCGGCGCCGGATGGCAGCGCGGGTAGAAGGTGTCCAGCGAGACCACACGGTCGGCCTCGGCGAAGGCGCGCTCGGTGGCGGCTGCGTCGCCCGCCTCCCAGTGGTAGATGGCGTTGGAGTCCTGCCCCTCCTTGTCGTCGCGGATCACCGGCGCCGACGGCTCCATCGCCTGCTGCGGGCTGATGATCGCCGGCAGCGGCTCGTAGTCGACGTCGATCAGCTCCAGCGCGTCCTTCGCGACGTACGGGCTCTCGGCCACCACGGCCGCCACCTCCTGGCCCTGGAAGCGAACCTTGTCGGTGGCCAGCACGGCCTGCGTATCGCCCGACAGCGTCGGCATCCAGGCCAGGTTGTGTGCCGCCATCAGCTCGCCGGTGACGACCGCCACCACGCCCGGCAGCGCGGCCGCGCGGCTGGTGTCGATGGAGCGGATGCGGGCGTGCGCGAATGGGCTGCGCAGGAGCTCCAGGTGCAGCATGTTGGGCAGCTTGACGTCGTCGACGTACGTGCCGCCGCCGCGGATGAACCGCTCGTCCTCCTTGCGCTTGACCGAGTGGCCAAGCCCCCGCACCTCATGCGCGGTCGCCATCAGTTCCCCTCCCGCATCTTGGCCGCCGCGTACTGCACGGCCTTGACGATGTTCTGATATCCGGTGCAGCGGCAGATGTTGCCCGACAGCGCCCACCGGATCTCCTCCTCGGTGGGATCGGGGTTCTCGGCCAGGAGGGCCGTGGCGGTCAGCATCATGCCCGGAGTGCAGTAGCCGCACTGCAGGCCGTGCTCCTCATGGAACCCCTCCTGGATGGGATGGTGCGCTCCGCCCTGCAACAGCCCCTCGACGGTGGTCACCTCCTGCCCGTCCGCCTGCACCGCGAACATCGTGCACGACTTCACCGGCACGCCGTTGATCAGCACCGTGCATGCGCCGCAGCTCGTCGTGTCGCACCCGATATGGGTGCCGGTCAGGCCGAGCGTGTCACGCAGAAAGTGCACCAGCAGTTGCCGCGTCTCGACGTCGGCCGAGCGCGCCGTGCCGTTGACGGTGACGGTGACAGCGGACGTGTGCGAGCCGGTTTCGGCGGTCGTGGCCATCGTCATGCTCCTTCCTGCGCCGAGCGCGCCTGGTCAATCGCGCGGCGCAGGCCGCGCTCGGTGAACACCCGCACCACGTTCCGCTTGTAGTCGGCGGTGCCGCGTACGTCGTCGCGGGGCCGGGCGGCCTCGGCGGCCACGCGGGCGGCCTCGCGGATGGCGTTGTCGCCGCCGTCCGACCCGGTCAGCACCTGCTCGGCCGCGGTCGCCCGGACGTTGGTGCCGCCGACGCCCGTCAGCGCGATCCCGGCCCGGCCCACCGAGCCGTTCTCCAGCGCCACGTGCACCGCCACCCCGACGGTGGCGAAGTCGCCGATCTTGCGCTCCAGCTTGAGGTAGGTGCCCGCGGCCCGTGGGCCGGGGTCGGGCACGCGCACCTCGGTCACGATCTCGTTCGGCTCCAGGGCGGTCGTGAACGGGCCCTGCAGGAACTCCGTCAGCGGCATCGTGCGCTCGCCGTCCGAGCTTCGGATGACCACGCTTGCGTTCATGGCCGAGAGCGCCGAACCCCAGTCGCCCTGGGGATCGGCGTGGGCCAGGGAGCCGCACACGGTGCCGGAGTTGCGGACGATCGGGTCGGACACCTGAGACGCCGTGTCGCCCAGCGTGCCGAAGCGGCCCTTCAGGAGGGGTGAGCGCTCACACGTCTTGTGGCGCACGAGCGCGCCGATGCGCAGCGCGCCGCCGTCCTGCCGGATGTCGTCGGCGAGGTCGCCGACGCGGTTGATGTCCACCAACCCGGTGGGGGCCGCCAGCCGCATCTTCATGAGCGGGATCAGGCTCTGCCCGCCGGCCAGCACCTTGCCGTCCTCGCCGAACCGTTCGAGGTCAGCGAGCGCCTGGTCGAGGCTGGGCGGCGATGCATACTCGAAGCTCGCCGGATACACGTGCGGCCTCCTCTCCGAGGGCGAGGCGAGTTTGGAGTGGGCCCGCGCCTCAACCCGGTCAGCGAAACGGCTCGACAATACCGCTTGAAGATTGGCGTTGCTAGGGGCCGGCGCGCAGGCATGCGAACTCTCCGCAGCCCAGCCTCGCCGTTCCGGGTAGGCGCCCTCCCCGAAACGGATGAATGCGGTCAACTATGCGGCCGGCCGGACGACTGACGAGGCCGAACTCTCCGTTCCCCTGTACCGAAAGGCCGCCTGATGAGCGTGATCCGCAACCTGTCCATCCGAAAGAAGCTCGTGGGAAGCTTCTCGATCGTCAGCCTGCTCTTGCTGACCGTGCTGCTGGTCGGCCTGAACGGCTTCAGCACCATGAACAGCCACCGCGACTTCGTCACGAACGTGATCGCGCCCAAGCTCGACCAGGGTCAGATCGTGCAGGTCGATGTCGCCCAGTTGGACGCCGCCCAGAACGCCTATCTGGCCGATCCGTCGCTTCGCCCTAACTTCACCAAGGACCAGAACTCGTTCGAGCACGACATAGCCCACCTGGAAGCGATCGGAAACGACGCCCGCGACCAGCAGCTCGAGAACGGGATCACCAAGGCGTATCACGCGTTCATCGCGGCCGACAACAAGGTGTGGGCAGCCAAGAAGGCCGGGCACGACACGCTGGCCAACCACATCATGCTGACCGTGGCGGATCCCACCATCGGCAAGCTGGACGCCGCGGCCGCCGCGTACACCAAGGGCGCGAAGAGCGACTGGAACGACGCGAACGCGAAGTCGAGCTCCGCTTCATCGCAGGCGAAGACGATGATGATCGGCGCCGGCGCGATCGCGCTGGTGATCGCCGTGGCGCTGGCGATCCTGCTGTCGGAGCTGGTCATGCGCGGCCTGCGCCCCGTCGTGGAGCGGCTCGGCATGCTGGAGAAGCATTGCGCCACGGATCTCGAAGCGGCCCTCGCGCGGATGGCGCAGGGTGACCTGACGGTTGAGGTCGTGCCGGTCACGCCGCTGATCGAGAATCCGTCCCGCGATGAGGTCGGGCAGGTCGCCTCGTCGACCAACGCCATCCGGGACAAGATGGTCTCCATGGTCGGCTCGTACAACGAGACCCGCCAGAACCTCGCCGAGATGATCGCCGAGATCAGCCGGAACGCATCCGCCCTCTCCGCGTCGGCGCAGCAGATGGCGTCGACCAGCGAGGAAGCCGGCCGCGCCGTGACCGAGATCGCGTCCGCGGTGACCGAGGTCGCCGCCGGCGCGGAGCGCCAGGTGTCGATGATCGGGGAGACCCAGATCGGCGTTCAGCAGACCGCCGACGCCGCGACCGAGACGCACAGCCAGGCGCTGCACGGGATCGAGCGCTCCGACGAGGCGACCGCCGCCATCGGCGAGGTGAAGAACGCGTCCCACCAGGTCAGCGAGACGATCCGCGAGCTGTCCGCGAAGTCGGATCGGATCGGCGGCATCGTGGAGACGATCACCGGGATCGCCGCGCAGACCAACCTGCTGGCACTGAACGCGGCCATCGAGGCCGCCCGTGCCGGCGAGCAAGGCCGCGGCTTCGCGGTGGTCGC
Source organism: Gaiellales bacterium (assembly GCA_051955775.1). Classification (GTDB taxonomy): domain Bacteria; phylum Actinomycetota; class Thermoleophilia; order Gaiellales; family JAICJC01; genus DASUHT01. The sequence continues at coordinate 16,729 of JBQCGJ010000136.1, forward strand.
CGAGGAGGTGCGCCAGCTTGCCGAGGAGTCGCAGCAGGCGGCCGGCGAGATCTCCGGCCTGATCTCCGAGATCCAGTCCGAGACGGAGCGCGCGGTCGAGACGTCGACGCACGCCGGCGAGCTGACCGAGCGCGGCGCCGAGACCGTGACCGCTGCTCAGGACGCGTTCCGCGCCATCGGCGGACAGGTCGAGCAGATGGCCATGCTGGTGGATGGCATCAGCCGCTCCGCCACAGAGGTGGTGTCGGTCGCGGAGGCGTCCAGCGCCGCGGCGGAGGAGGTGTCCGCCTCGACCGAGCAGACGAGCGCCTCGACGCAGGAGATCGCTGCCACCGCGGGCGAGCTCGCGCAGACCGCCGCCGGGCTCGAGCAGCTCGTCAGCCGCTTCACCGTCTAGCAAACGAGACGCCGTACGGCGGCCGGGCCCCGGGGCTCCATCCCGGGCCCGGCCGCTTTGCGTTCAACGCCCGCGCCTAGCATCCCGCGTATGAAGCGCATCGCCATATGTGCGGCGGTCGCGGCGGCCGCCGCGTTGACCGGATGCTCCGGAGGCTCGCATCCCCAGGCCTCGAGCAACCCGCCGACCACTGCGCCCAGCGCGCCGCCGCCGACGACCGCCCGGCCCTCCGCACACCCGCGCGACTGGCCGGAGTTCGGGGTCGATGCGGCCCGCACGAACGTCCAGCCCGGCCCCACCGGCGTGGCCGCATCCGACCTCCGGGGGCGACGGCCGCGCTCCGTGCGATTGCCGGGCACGGTCGACTCCTCCCCCATCTTCCTGAACGGCGTGCGCGTGGCGGGCCGCGTGCGAGACGCGTTCTTCATGACCACCGCGTACGGGCGCACGATCGCTGTCTCGCCGGCCGGATCGATCCTGTGGACGTATTCACCGCCGGCGTACGCGAGCTACGCCGGGAGCGCGCAGATCACCACCGCCACCCCGGTCGCCGATCCCGGCCGCCGGTTTCTGTACGCGGCCTCCCCGGACGGGCTCGTGCACAAGCTCGCGGTCGCCGACGGGCGCGAGCAGACCGGCGGCGGCTGGCCGGTCAGGGTGACCCGGCTGCCCCAGCGCGAGAAGATCGCGTCGGCGCTGACCATCGCATCCGGCCGGCTGTACGTCGTCACCGGGGGCTACATCGGCGACCCCCGGCCGTATCAGGGCCACGTGGCCGTGATCGACCTTCGCACCGGCGCCCTTTCGGGCGTGTTCAACACCCTCTGCTCGCAGGTGCACAGCCTGCTCGACCCCGCCACCTGCGGCGCATCGGATTCGGCCATCTGGGGCCGCGCAGGCGCGGTGATCGATCCCGCTACCGGCAATCTGCTGGTGGCGACCGGTAACGCGCCGTTCGACGGCGTGCACAACTGGGGCGACTCGGTGCTGGAACTCGGGCCGCAGGCGCAGGGACCGCTGCACACCTACACGCCGTCGAACCAGGCCGACCTGGACTCGTCGGACCTCGACCTCGGCTCCACCTCCCCGGCGCTGCTCTCCTCGGCCGGCCCGCTGGTCGCCCAGGGCGGCAAGGACGGGCACATCCGGCTGATCGACCTGGGCGCTCAGGGGGTCGGCAGGCTGGGCGGCGAACAGCAGACGCTGTCCAGTCCCGGCGGCGACCAGATGTTCACAGCCATGGCGGTGTGGCACCGCACACCCTCGGACACCTGGCTGTTCGCGGCCGACGGATCCGGCACCGCCGCCTACCGGCTGCACGGCGCCGGCTCGGCGGCCCGGCTGGCGCCCGCCTGGTCGAACTCCTCCGCGGGCACCAGCCCGGTGCTGGCGGGCGGCCTGCTGTACGTGTTCGACCCCGGCGGCACCCTCAACGTCTACCAGCCGGCCAGCGGCCGGCGGGTCGCCTCGCTGCCTGCCGCCCCCGGCCACTGGAACTCGCCGATCATCGCCGGAGGCGTGATCGCGCTCCCCGTCGGCGACGCCAACGACCACGCCACCACCGGCACACTGCTCCTGTACTGACCGAGCGTCAGTAGGCCAGCCCGAAGTGGGTCGTCGTGTCCACCGGTGTGCCGGTCGAGTCGAACATGACCTCGAGGTAGCCGTGGCGTCCGTTGTTGAGCGGCGAGAGCCATGTGACCTGCTCGCGTGTGGCGGTGGAGATCACCGACCCGCTGTCCCCGACGTAGACATAGTCACCGAGCTTGCTGTGCAGCAGCCAGCCGGTCTTGGACTTGTCGATCGAGGTCAGCGGCTGCTCACGCCCCTTGATCGGATAGATGGTGACGTCGGCAAGGTGCGTGGGCGCGCTGCCTGATGTGTATACGCGCACGACCTGCGCCGGCATATCGAGCACCCACACCTCGCTGCCGTCGGGGCTGAGGCTGATGCCGTGGCTTGGCACCTGTAGCTTGAAGGTGCGCGGCGTGGCGCCGAAGCTGACGGTGGCCAGCACCTGTCCGGTGGTGATGCTCGAGACCTGGAACCCCCGCTTCTTGGTGGCCGTCGTGTATACGAGGCTCTCCGTTGCATCGACGGTGAACGGGCGCACACCGGCCACCAGCGGCCCGATCGTGAACCCGTTTTCGAGGTACAGGTAGTTCGACTTGCCGCCTCCCAGGTAGATGTGCTGCTGGCGGGCGACGGTGTTGTGCGCTCCCAGGCCGCCGGTCTGGGAGCCGATGATGGTCCCGGTCAGCGGATCGAGGATGTTCCAGACGTTGCTGGTCGACTTCTCACCCCGAGGCACGTACAGCTTCGAGCCGTCCAGCGT
>JBQCGJ010000137.1:0-11096 GCA_051955775.1 Gaiellales bacterium
CGCCTTCGCGCTACCAGGCGCGCCGGTAGCGAGCAGCCCTCCGGTCGTATTCGCAGCCGGCGAACCCTGTCCGACGCCGTTCGCGCCAGGCCCGTGGGGCGTGGCCCTTACGCGGCGTCAGCCTGAACTGAACGGCGGGTGTCGGGCTCCTGCAGCCCGCGGTACAGCTCGTGCAACTGCTCCGCCGCGTCGTTCACGTTTCGCATCGAGCTGGCGATCTGGTCGATACCGATCCGCTCCTGGTGAGCGGACGTGGCGATCTCGGCCCCCGACTCGGCGGCCTCGCGGATCGTTTCCGCAAGGCTGTGGATGACCGCGCCGGCCCGCCCGGTCAGCTCCAGGCCCTTCTCGACGACCTTGGTGCCCTCCGTGCTGCCGGTGACGGCAGCCGCGGTCGCGTCCTGGATCTCGGCCAGCGCGTTCTCCACCTGCGCGGTGGCGGCCTTGGACTGCTCGGACAGGCTGCGCACCTCGTCCGCCACCACGGCGAATCCGCGGCCGTGCTCACCGGCCCGGGCGGCCTCGATGCTGGCGTTCAGCGCCAGCAGCTTGGAGCGCTCGGCAAGCTGCTTCACGGTCTCCGTGATCTCGCTGATCTGCTGCGTGCGCCCGGACAGCGCGAGGATATCGCTCGCGATCTCCTCCACACGGGCGCGGATCTCCTCCATCGCATCCGCGATCGTGGCCACCGCCTGGGCGCCCTCGTCGCTCACCCGCAGCGAATCGCGGGCTTTCTCCGCCACCTCCGTCGCCTTCTCGGCGGTGGTGTTGGCGGCGATCCGCACCTCGTCCACCGTGGTCGAGGTCTGGGCGATTGCGGCCGACTGCTGGCTCGCGCCCTGCGCCGCCCTGGCGGAGAAGTCGGTGTACCCGCGCATGGCGGCCTGCAGGGCCTCGCGTGACTCCTGCTCGGCGCGCGCCGCGCCCTCCAGATCGCGCAGGGCGACCTGCAGCTTCTCACGCGACGCCTGCTCGACCTGCGCCGCCTCCTCGAGCTGGCGGTGACGCTCCTCGGTCAGCCTGCCCAGCTGCTTCAGCGTGATGCCGAACCGGATGCCGGCGGTCGCCAGCGCAGCGGCTGCGAACAGCATCCCGACCCGGTTGGTGTGATCCAAAGATGCGACCAGCACCACCATCAGCGCCGACCCGGCGGCCAGCGCCGGAAGCACGAAGCTGGGGGTGATCTCACGCAGCTCCTCCTTCGACACCGGCGGCCGCATCCACGCGGCGATCGCCAGCAGCAGCAGCGACACAGGCCACGCAGCCGCATCGGTGATGGTTCCCAGCCGGGTGTCGATGAGCGCAGGGAACAGCGCGGCCACGTCGCCCGCCGTGTTGACCAGGCAGGCGATCGCCAATACGTACCAGCACGCCCGGCGGTGGGCAGGAAGGAGCACGATGCCGATCGCAGCCAGACCGAACAGGAACAGGTCGCCGGCCGGATACACCAGGTTGATGGCGGCGTTCGCGGTGTCGCCGCCCGAGGCGCTGACCGTGGCCGAAAACAGGAAGGTGATGAACAGCGCCGATGCCGCCAGAGCCGCCATCACGCCGTCCAGGTAGTTGGCCAGCGTCAGCTTCCTGGCCTCCTGGCGCATCAGCATCATCACCGCCAGATAGGCGAACGGGTAGAAGCCGATCCACAGGATGTTGGCGGCGGAGACAGTCGCCGGCTCCTTGCCGCCGAGCGTCTCGTAGGTCATCGCGAAGTCGCCCAGTGCCCAGAACGCCATGCCCGTTCCCAGCATGATCGAAAACGCGCGGTACCGCGGATCGCGGGCCGCGTGCGCGAGCACGACCAGCGCCGCCACCAACTCGAACGCGGACACTCCCCAGCCGTCGAGCCACGTCCACTCCGCGCCGTCGGCGCGCACGACGAGTGAGACCGTGTACACGGCCAGGACTCCGATCAGAAGTCCGAAAATTGCCTTCACGCCCGTCCAGGAGCTTGGCTCCTCGGGCGTTTGGAGGTCACCAGAGCCGTTCGGCTCCAGGTGACCGCGTGCCGCCGTTGCCACCGCCATTCCCTCCCGTTTGCCGCCAGGGGTGCTCACGATTATCGACGCCGGCTGAGAGTTCTTGAGCACAGACGCTGGATACTTCTCGTGTGCTTCGACGCCAGCGATCCGCCCTCGCCATCCGCGCCCACCGGCCGTATCCGCTGCCTCGCGGGCCGTGGATCATGGGCCAGACCTGGGAGCACCTGCTGTTCGCCCACTGGAGCGTGGATCCCGGAGCGCTCGAGCCGCTGATCCCGGCCGGGCTGGAGCCCGATGTGTGGGACGGCCGGGCATGGATCACGATCGCGCCGTTCGAGATGCGGGCTGTGCATCTGCGGGGGCTGCCGCCGCTGCCCGGCAGTGGGCGCTTCCTGGAGACGAACACCCGTACCTACGTGCGCCGCGACGGCGACCCCGGGATCCTGTTCTTCAGCCTGGAGGCCACGAGCCGTGCCGCCGTGCGGTCTGCCAGGTTGCTGGGGCTGCCGTATCGCCACGGGCGAGGACGCCTGTCCGTCGACGGGTTGGTGCGCCGGTATGCGATCCGCCGCACCGAGCCCGGGTATGCGCCGGCCAGGCTGGAGGCTCGCTACTCGCCCTCGGGAGATCCTCGGCCGGCGGCGCGGGGATCCCTGGATGAGTTCCTGGTCGAGCGCTACCGGCTGTTCGCCCCGCGCGCGTCCGGGCGGGTGTCGAGGATCGAGATCCATCACCCGCCGTGGCTGCTTTCGACCGGCGCGGGCATCGTCGAGCATGAGGGGCTGGTGCCGCCCGGGCTGGCGCCGGAGGGGGAGCCGCTGCTGCACGTGGCGGAGCCGCAGGATGTGCTGATCTGGCCACCGGCGGACGCCTGAAGCCGGACCGGTCGTGAATGTAAGCTGCGACCTGAACGTGGGAGCGGCGTCGGGCGACACGGAAACCCCGGGCTACCGGGTGCTGGCGGCGGGCGATGCGTTCTGGCGTCCGTCAAACCAGATGCGCGTCCAGACCACCGACCTGGCGAACCAGGTCGGGTCGACCACGCTCGGCCTGCGGCTGTGGCGGCTGACTCCGGGCCAGGCCTCGACCAGGCACCGCCACTTCAAGGAGCACGAGTTGTACGTCGTGCTCGAGGGCACCGGCCGCATGCGGATAGGAGACGAGGTGCTGACCCTCGAGCCGCTGTCCGCCGTGGGGGTCGATCCACCGATCGTGAGGCAGGTCTTCAACGACACCGACCGGGACGTTCTGTGGCTGGTGGCCGGATCGCCGAAGGAGTTCTCCAACACCCTCGAGATGACTCCCGAACGGCTTGCGGCGCTGTACCCGGACGGCCCCCAGGCGCTGCCCCCGGAGCTCGAGCAGTGAGTCTCGTGACCGGCGTCGATTTCGTGTCCGTCGGTGCGGCCGACTTCGACGCGGCGGTGCGGTTCTACGGCGAGGTGCTGGGATTGCCCCAGACCGCCCGATACGGGCGCATGCCGGGGGTTGAATTCACGGCCGGGGGGCTGACGATCCAGGTGCTCGAGTCACAGGCATTCGGCATGGAGTTCCGTGCGTCCACGCATCCGATCGCGCTGCGGGTCGACGACGTGGCCGCCGCCCGGGCCGAGCTGGAGTCGCGAGGGGTGGAGTTCGCCGCCGACACGATCGACTCGGGCGTGTGCCACATGGCGGTCTTCCACGACCCCAACGGGAACACGCTGATGCTTCACCATCGCTACGCGCCTTCGGACGCCGACTGAGGGGCCAGGCCCCATAGAACCGGGGCCAGGCCCCAGGAACACCGGTACCGGGCTCGTGTACCCGGTACCGATTGACGCGGTGCCAATCGACGGCGGGCGTCAGCCCAGCTCGGCCAGCCGCCTGCGCAGCAGCCGCCGCTCTGCATCGGCGTGGGCCAGCTCCAGGGCCCGCCCGTAGCTCGCCCGTGCCTCGTCGTCGCGGCCCAGCCGATGCAGCAGCTCGGCCCGGGTCGAATGCAGGTACCGATAGCCGTCCAGGTCGAGCCGGTCGGTGATCTCCAGTCCCGCCTCGGGCCCTTCGCTGTCGGCCTCCGCGATGGCCAGTTTCTGCTCAACCACCGGAGAGCCGGTGAGCGCCAGCAGCTCGCGGTACAGGGCGGCGATCTCCGCCCAGTCACGCGGGTCCTCGGTGTGCAGGACGGCGATCGCTGCCTGCAGCATGTACGGGCCGCGGCCGCCCAGGGCCAGCGCCCGCTCCAGCGCCTGCCGGCCCTGGGCGATCTGGCCGGTGTCCCACAGCGACCGGTCCTGGTCGTCCAGGAGCACCAGCTCACCGGCTGCGAACCGCGCTTGGCGGCGGGCGTCGTGCACCAGCATCAGCGCCAGCAACCCGTGCACGTCCGGCTCGTCGGGCATCAGCCCGGCGAGCTCGCGGCCCAGGCGGATCGCCTCCATGGAAAGCTCGGCCCGGCCGCCGTAGCCCTCGTTGAAGATCAGGTAGACGACCGCCAGAACCGCGGCCAGACGCTCGGGCAGGAGATGGTCCGGCGGCACCCGGAAGGGGATCCCTGCGTCTCGGATCTTCCGCTTGGCCCGAGTCAGCCGCCGCTTCATCGTGTCCGGCTCGACCAGGAACGCGCGGGCGATCTCATCGGTGTCGAGTCCACCCAGGGTGCGCAGGGTGAGCGCCACCTGCGCCTCCTCAGACAACGCAGGATGGCAGCACGTGAATACGAGCTCCAGGCGCTCATCCTTGAAAGGCGTGGGATCGAGATCGTCGTACACGGCGGTGGGGATCTCCAGCAGTCGAGTCTTTGCGGCCAGCGTGCGGTCACGGCGGATGCGATCGATGGCCCGGTTGCGGGCCGTCGTCACCAGCCAGCCCCCGGGACTGGCCGGCACTCCTTCCCGCGGCCACCGCTCGGCGGCGGTGGCGAATGCCTCCGAGGCGGCCTCCTCGGCGAGGTCGAAGTCGCCGAGGAGGCCGATCAGCGTGGCCACAACGCGGCCCCACTGCTCCCGGAAGATCTGCTCGAGCAGCGCTACCGCTCCACCAGCGGGCGCACCTCGATGGCCCCGCCCATGCGGGCCGCCGGGATCTTCGCAGCGACATCGATCGCGGCGTCCAGATCGTCCGCCTCGAACAGATACAGCCCGCCCAGCACCTCCTTGGTCTCCACGAACGGGCCGTCGGTGGTCAGGGTGCTGCCGTTCTCGACGCGCACGGTGGTCGTGGTGTCCGGCGGCTGCAGCTGGAACCCGCCGGTGGTGCCGGGAAGCTCCGAGATGGCCATGTACTCGCCCAGGATGGCTCGCTGCTCGGCCTCGGGCAGGCTGTCGAACTGGTTTCGGGCCTCGTCGGAGTAGATGAGCAGTGCGTATCGCATCTGTCCCCCTTGGTGGTTGGTCACCCCTATGACGAACGGGCCGCGCCGGAGGGGACAGCTGTGCCGAACATCAGCGCATCCAGCCCGCGCACCAGGCCCACCAGGTGCTGGACGCGGCGGGCGGCCAGCAGGGTGCCGTCGGCGAAGATGCCCGGATCCCCCTGCTCCTCGTGGCGCAGCACCAGGCGCTCGCCCCGCGCTCCGAAGATGACCTCCACGATCGGGCTGGTGCCGGGCAACCGAAGCGAGTGCACGGGCACGCCCTCGATGGCGGCGCCTCTCGCCTCCGGCGGCCCGATCAGCTCGACCGGCGGCCGGTTGGCCGGCGCGGCGCGCTCGCGGGAGAGCAGCTCTGCCAGCTCGCGGGCCGTGCCGCTGGGCGCGTCGGGCTTGTGGTGCGAGCCCTGCTCGACCACCTCGATGCTGGGCACGTACCGGGCGGCGATCCGGGCCAGGTGCTGGAGCAGCGCCGCGGTCAGCGAGAAGTTTCCGGTCGCCACACCAACTCCGGCCGAGCGGGCGGCCACATCGATGCGCGCGAAGTCCTCCGCGGTGAGCCCACTGGTGCCGATGACGACCGGTACCCTGCGGACGATCGCCAGCTCGACGTGGCGGCCCACCGCCAGCGGATGGGTGTAGTCGATCAGGACATCGGGGCGGCGGTCGAGCGCCCGCTCGAGATCGTCCTCGAGAGCCACCCCGAGGGGTGCGCCGCCTGTTGCCTCGCCGGCGTCCCGGCCGATCTCCCGGCGGGCCACCGCCGACTGCAGACGCATGTCCGGAGCGTCCGCCACCGCGCGCACGAGCACGCGTCCCACGGCGCCCAGGGCGCCCGACAGGCACACGTTCAACGGGTCGGCGGCGATTCCCGAACGCTACCGCGCCGGGTGCCCAACGCCGTGAATCAGGCGGGATACCACTCGACCGCGACGACGCCAAGCACAATCAGGCCGTATCGGCCGTTGCGCTTGATCCGCACCGCGGGATCGTTGCGATAGAGATTGATCACGTAGCCGCGCGACCGGCGGCCGAGGAAGTGCATGCTTCGCACCAGACGCTGACCTGCCATGCGTCCCATCATGCACCGGCCGGCGGGGGAGCGCAACCCCCAATGCTTGCCAGTTCGATTCGCAGCCCGGTATCGTGGGTCGCATCACCGCCGGCGAGCGGCGGTGACTGACGGGGGGAGGCGAAATCGTGCAACGCATGCGCCTGGCGGCCGTGGGCTGCGCCGCGCTGGCCGTCCTCGCGGCAGCCGGCAACGCCAGGGCGGCAACGCCGCCGCGACCGCTGCCCGAGCACGTGTACGCGCCGTACTTCGAGACGTGGACGACCAACCGCATCAGCGCCGTCGCCCGGCGCTCCGGCGCCCGGTACTTCACGCTGGCCTTCGTGGAGACGCCGCGCCGCGGGTCGTGCACGCCGGCGTGGAACGGTGATCCCTCCCAGGGTGTGACGTCCGGCCGGTACCTGGCCGACATCGCCGCCCTGCGCCGGCGGTTCCACGGAGACGTCATTCCGTCCTTCGGCGGCTACAGCGCCGACCACGCACTGACCGAGATCGCCGACTCCTGCCATGACATGCGGCGGCTGGTGGCGGCGTACGAGTCGGTGGTGCGCACGCTCAACGTGACCAGGCTGGACATGGACGTGGAGGACAACTCGCTGGACAACGCCGCGGGCATCGACCGCAGGAATAAGGCTCTAGCTGAGGTAGAGCGTTGGGCTGCGCGGCACGGCCGGCCGCTCCAGATCTCTTACACGCTGCCGGTCGAGCCGGCGGGGCTGGAGGCCAACGGCCTGGCGGTGCTTCGAAACGCGATCAAAAACCACACCCGTGTGGACGTGGTGAACATCATGACCTTCGACTACTACGACGGTGTCACGACCGACATGGGCGGCGCGGCCATCGGAGCCGCCCGTGCGCTGCATCGTCAGCTGCACGCGCTGTACCCGCGGCGGTCCTCGCACGCGCTGTGGGAGATGGAGGGCAACACGATCCTGCCGGGCATCGACGACTATCCGCGCAAGACCGAGGTGACCTACCTGCGGGACGCCCGGCGGCTGCTTCGGTTCGCGCAGTCGGTGGGCCTGGGCACGTTGTCGGCGTGGGCGATCCAGCGGGACAACGGCGGTTGCCCCGGCCGCATCGACGCCAACAACTGCTCCGGCATCCGTCAGCCGACGTGGGCGTTCAGCCACCTGCTCGCGCCCTACACGCGCCGTTGACGCTCCCAGCAGCTCCGTGGACGGCGCCCTGGTGACCGGCAGATGGATGATGCCCGCCGCGCGCCGCGTCGCCGTGTCCGTCATCACCTCCGGGCGTCGCATCGTGAGCCTCGCTACATGAGCAAAACCGCGCGCGCAACCCTCCCGTAGCCGGTTATCACAGTCAGGGTCATGCGCGCGGCTGGGGACACCGCCGACGCATGTCCGCTCAAAGCCAGGAGGGGCATTCAATGGAGACGACGACGAACCGCGAGACCGCGGTCGACGAGGTGCAGACGCAGTGGAACCGTGTGATCGGCCGGCGTGCGTTCCTGAAGGGCGTGGGCGCGGTGGGCGCGGGCGCACTGGCCGGGGGCGCGCTGATGGCCGGCGTGGCCGAGGCGGCAGGCAATCCCACCGCCGGCGATATCGCCATCCTGCGCTTCGTGTGCGCAGCGGAGATCCTCGAGACCGACCTGTGGGAGCAGTACAACGAGCTGGGCGGAGTGAACGGCGGCAACCCGGCCTACATCGCGGCGCTCGGGAACCTCGATGGGGACATGCCGCAATACATCTCGGACAACACGGACGACGAGCGCAGCCACGAGCTGTTCCTGAACGCCTATCTGGCCTCGAAGGGCGCTCCCACGGTGAACCTCGACGAGTTCCGCACGCTGTCCTCGAGCAAGGCCACTGGAGCCAAGCAGATCGGCCGGCTGACCAACCTCAAGGACCTGAACGTCGACACCAGCTGGTACACGCGCTACCGCAGCCCGCAGAACCCGGACTTCGGGGCCAGCTTCCCGCAGGCCGTGAACATCACCAACGAGCCGGCGATTCCGCTCGACGACCAGGACACGCCGCCCAACCAGTCGCAGCCGGTGCCACCCACAACGGCGCACCAGCAGCGGATGCAGGCGATCGCCAACACGGCGGGCTTCCACTTCGCGATGATCGAGCAGGGCGGCTCGAGCCTGTACACGACGCTCAGCCAGAAGGTGACCGACCTCGAGGTGCTGCGCATCATCGTGTCGATCGGCGGAGTCGAGGTCAACCACTTCGCGATCTGGCACGACAAGGCGGGCAACGCGGTGGCAGACGCGCTGGCCGGCGTCACCGACCCGGTCACCGGCGTCCACTTCCCCGACCTCAACTCGCCACCCTTCGGCGGCGAGGCGTTCCAGACCAACCTGATCATGCCCGAGCCGACGGACTTCATCAGCAAGCAGCTCCCGAAGTGCTCGGTGATCCGCCCGACGCTGGACAAGAACGGCGGCGCGCGCGCCGCCGTCAAGGCGCTCACCGCAGACAACCTGTTCAAGGGTCAGTCGGCGAAGTTCTTCCACACGCTGATGGCCCTGGCGGACGCGGCCGACGCCGCCGTCCGGGGCAACATCTAACCGCCAACCTCGGCCGCCGGCGAGCGTCGCCGGCGGCCGAGGCCACGCGGGCCTCACCCGCGGCTGCGGTCGCGATGCCGCCGAGGGACGCCGCTACACGAATCCACTCGGTACACTTGCAACATGATCTGCACGGCGTGCGGGACCGAAAACACCGCCGGCCGCAAGTTTTGCAGCGAGTGCGGGACGGTGCTGGCCGTTGCCTGCCCGGCCTGCGGGGCGGGGAACGAGCCCGGCGCCAAGTTCTGCGGTGAGTGCGGCACACGGCTGGCGGACGCCGCGCCGTCCGCGCCGCCGCCCGCGCCGCCTGCCGAACCGGTGGCCGAACGGCGGTTGGTGTCGGTGCTGTTTGCCGACCTGGTGGGGTTCACGACGCTGTCCGAGCGGCGCGACTCGGATGAGATCCGTGAGCTCCAGTCGCGCTACTTCGACACCTGCCGGCGCCTGATCGAGTTGTACGGCGGCGTGGTCGAGAAGTTCATCGGCGACGCCGTGATGGCGGTGTGGGGCACGCCTGTGGCCACCGAGGACGACGCGGAGCGGGCCGTGCGGGCGGCGCTCGACCTGGTCGCTGCCGTGACGGCGCTGGGCGACGAGGTCGGCGTGGCCGACCTCCGGGCCAGGGCCGGTGTGCTGACCGGCGAGGCGACGGTCACGATCGGCGCCGATGGCGAGGGTATGGTCGCCGGAGACGTGGTCAACTCGGCGGCGCGCGTGCAGGCGGCAGCCGCGCCGGGCACGACGCTGGTCGGCGATTCCACCCGCCGCGCGACCGAGCCCACCATCGTGTACGAGGACGCCGGCACCCACGAACTGAAGGGCAAGACCGGCCTGCACCGGCTATGGCGAGCGGTGCGCGTCGTGTCCGGGGCCCGCGGCGCCCTGAAGTCGGAGGGGCTGGAGGCGCCGTTCGTGGGCCGCGACCGCGAGCTGCGCCAGATCAAGGACCTGTTCCACGCATGCGCCGACGAGCGGCGCGCTCATCTCGTGTCGGTTACCGGCATCGCCGGCATCGGCAAGTCGCGGCTGGTGTGGGAGTTCTACAAGTACTTCGACGGCCTGGCCCAGATCATCTACTGGCACCGTGGCCGCTGCCTGTCCTACGGCGAGGGCGTGACCTACTGGGCGCTGGCCGACATGGTGCGCATGCGCTGCCGGATCAGCGAGGACGAGGGCTCGGTGACGGCCCTGGAGAAGCTCCAGGCGGTGCTGGACGAGCACGTCCACGACGCCGGCGAGCGGTCGTTCGTGCAGCCGCGGGTAGCGCATCTGCTGGGGCTCGAGGACGCCAGCTCGTTCGACCGTGAGGAGCTGTTCGCTGCCTGGCGGGTGTTCTTCGAGCGGTTGGCCGACCAGTATCCGACGGTGCTGGCGTTCGAGGACATGCAGTGGGCCGACGCATCCCTGCTGGACTTCATCGAGTACCTGCTGGAGTGGTCGCGCCAGAGCCCGATCCTGGTCGTCACCGCCGCCCGCCCGGAACTGGTCGAGCGGCGCCAGACGTGGGGCGCGGGCAAGCGCAACTTCACTTCCGTCTACCTCGAGCCGCTGCCCGAGCCCGCCATGCGCGAGCTGCTGGCCGGTCTCGTGCCAGGGCTACCCGATACTCTGCGAGCCCAGATCCTGGCCCGTGCCGAGGGCGTGCCGCTGTACGCCATGGAGACTGTGCGCATGCTGCTCGACAGGGGACATCTCGTCCGCGAGGGCAGCGTGTACTCGCTCACCGGGCCGGTGGAGGCGCTGGAGGTGCCCGAGACGCTGCACGCGTTGATCGCGGCCCGCCTGGACGGACTCACGGCGGACGAAAGGCAGGTCGTGCAGGACGGTGCGGTGCTGGGCAAGACCTTCACCAAGGGCGCGCTCGAGGCGCTGTCAGGGATCCCGGAGTCCCGGCTGGACGCGGTGCTGTCGGCGCTGGTGCGCAAGGAGGTGCTGTCCATCCAGGCCGATCCGCGCTCGCCCGAGCACGGACAGTACGGCTTCCTCCAGGACCTGACTCGCAGGGTGGCCTACGAGACGCTGGCCCGCCGCGACCGCCGTTCCCGCCATCTGGCGGCTGCCGCCTATCTGGAGCGGACGTTGCCCGACGACGACGAGGTGGTCGAGGTGCTGGCCTCGCACTACCTGGACGCGCATACCACCGCGCCGGAGATGGAC
>JBQCGJ010000138.1:0-2952 GCA_051955775.1 Gaiellales bacterium
ACGCCCGCGTTCGCGCTGAACGTGGTGGCGTTCCCGAAGACGCTGTCGATGGACATCCTGGGGCAGATCCTGCGGGGCGGGGCGGAGGTCGCCCGCGCGGCCGGGGCGGCCGTGGCCGGCGGGCACTCGATCGACGATCCCGAGCCCAAGTACGGGATGGCCGTGACCGGGTTCGCGCATCCCGATCAGGTGTGGACGAATGCCGGCGCCAGGGCGGGGGATGTGCTGGTGCTGACCAAGCGGATCGGCACCGGCATCGTCACCACCGCCGTCAAGCGCGGCCAGCCGGATCCGGCGGTGGTGGCCGAGACGGTCGCCTCCATGACGACCCTGAACCGGGATGCGGCGGATGCGCTGCGGACGGTCGCGCCGCACGCGGTGACCGACGTCACCGGCTTCGGCCTGGTCGGGCACGCGCGCGAGCTGGCGGCCGCGGCCGGCCTGCGGGTCGAGATCGAGATGGACTCGGTGAGCCTGTTGCCCGGCGTGCGCGAGCTGGCGGAGGCGGGGTTCGTGCCGGGCGGCTCGCGCACCAACCTGGAGCTGGCGGCCGGATACGCGGAATTCGACCAGAGCCTGGACGAACTGGACCGCCAGCTGGCGTGCGATGCGCAGACGTCCGGCGGCCTGCTGGTGGCGCTGCCGGCGGAGCGCGCCGCGGGGCTGCCGTGGCCGGTCGTCGGCCGGGTCGTCGAGGGGCCCGCCGGAACCGTGTTGGTACACTGACCGGCATGCATCTGGCCGCCCAGATCGACGCCGCAATTCAGGTGCTGCTGGCGCTTGGCCTGGTCGTGCTCGTGCTGATGCACTCTGGCAAGGATTCGGGCCTGTCGGGCCTGGGCGTGGGCGGCGGCTCGAGCTACGCGGGCACCGCGGTGATGGAGCGCAACCTGACCCGGATCACGATCGTGGTTGCGATCCTGTTCGCGGTCAACAGCATCCTGCTGGGATACCTGCTGAACCAGTGAGCCGCTGATGATTGGCGTCGTACCGGCCCGAGGGCTGGGCGAGCGAGAACCGAGCCTGGGAAAGACGGCGGCAGCGCTCGGGCTGGTTTGCCCGGGCGCTGCCGACGGCTGCAGCCAGGCGACGGTTCGCAGCCGAAGCTCGCTGGGTTGTCGAGCTCGTGTGGGGTGGCCGAGACGGCGAGCGGCCAGCCGCGGGCCGTTACGGCGCCAATCATCTAAACTGGCGACCTGCGCGCTGGTGGCGGAATCGGTAGACGCGCAAGGTTGAGGGCCTTGTGGCCCGTATGGGCCGTGGAGGTTCAAGTCCTCTCCAGCGCATGTCCGGAAGCCGCTCGGTTGGGCGGCTTTCGGCGTTTCTGAGGCCGGCTCCGAAACGACGCACACGCGCTTCTTGTGCCCTGTCCGGCCTTTCCGCACAAGTCGTGTCCTCGCTCAAGGGACAGGCCGCGGCCGGCGGCCACTCTCACCTAGGCAGGTGAACGCGCGCGGAGGCGCACCGGTCAGGAAGGGTCAGCAATCGCGGCTATTGGCTCGTATCATCGGAAGGGCATGCGTGTCCTTTTCAACACTGCTCGGTGGGCCGTCTTGGTGGCGGCATGGCTGGCCGTCGTGCCGGGTACGGCGCGGGCCCATGGCAGCCCGCTTCGCTGTGGCGACGCCATAACGACGGATACACGTCTGACCGCCGACCTCACGGGGTGCACCGGCAACGGGCTGGTGATCGCACGAGACGGGGTCACCGTGGATCTGGCCGGGCATCGGATCGTTGGAGACGGATCAGCCGACTTCGCCGGCATCGACGTCGAGGGCCATCACGACGTCACGATCGAAAACGGCGCCGTCCGCGGATTCTCCGAGGACGTGCTGCTGATCGGGGCGCGGGACGTGATGCTTCGCCGGCTGACCGTTACATGGGCGGGGCACGGAGGCGTGCTCGTCGACGGCTCCCGGCGAGTCACGGTGCGCGGAGCGGTTGCTCAGCGGTGTGGCGCGGGGATCATTGTCACCCGCTCGAGCCGCATACGCGTGGTCGGCAACCGCGTCTCCCACAGCAGCTCTGGTGGGATCCCGGTGTTCTCCTCCACGCATGTCCTGGTCGCGGGCAACACTGTGACAGGCAGCCGAACCGACATGGCGATCGGGCTCGTCAACGGGACGTCCGACTCGGTTGTCCGTCGCAACCGCGTCACGCGAAGCGGCGCAGGGGTGGTGATCGCCGAGGGCTCCTCGCACAACCTGATCTCCGACAACGTCGCCCGCAACGACGACGGCGGCGTCATCCTCGACGTGGGGACACACGACAACCGAGTCGTCGGCAACCTGGTCGAACGCACTTCATTCGAGGGCATCGCCGTGGTCGGCAGCGACAACAACGTGGTCGCCTGGAACCACGTCCTCTCCAGCGGTACGGTCGAAGCAGCCGGAGGAATCGTCGTCATGCCATTGCCGGATGATCTGGCGTTGACGTCCGACGGAAACTTGATCAGCGAGAACCTGGCGCGCCACAACCGCGGCAACGGCATCACGATCGCGGGCGGACAGACCCGCAACGTCGTTCGGGGCAACGCTGCCTATCACAACAGCGCGCTCGGGATCGCCGCCGGGGATGGCGCAACCGACGGAGGCGGCAACACCGCAGCCCACAACGGCGACCCGCGGCAATGCGTCGGCGTGGCCTGCTGATTCTCGATCGATCAACGACCGCCGACCAGCCACCGATTACGCACGTCGGCTGACAGCTTTCGCCCGCCGGGGTCGCCCGTTGCTGCCGTGCCCGCTGCCAGTCGATCGGATCCAGGCCCGGCTGACGCCAGCGGCTATGCCGCCCAGGTAGATCATCGCAATGGCGGCCAGCGGAGACGGCGACCTGCCGTCGTCCCGAGCCCCGCTTTAGCGCAACCGCGCTCAGAACTCAACTGCTAGCGCCAAGCCCAGGCGACCCCCCTCTTTCCGGCAACGTTTCTGCCGCTTCATCGCCGTCTTC
>JBQCGJ010000139.1:0-6223 GCA_051955775.1 Gaiellales bacterium
GTACCAGGCGTTGTAGCTGGTCTCGTTGTAGTGGGCCTGGATGCCCGTCTCCTTCGTGAACTTGGGCAGCATCACCTGGTGGAACGGCACCATCGACGGGTCCTGGAAGCTGCCGATGGTGATCGAGCCGCCGGCCGCGGATCTGCCGGTCGAGGCCGAGCTCGAGCTCGAGCTTCCGCAGGCCGCCAGTATCGACGGCAGGCCGAGCGCCGCTCCGGCGCCCAGCGCACCGCGCCGCATCACCTGCCGCCGGGTGTACCCGCCCGTGGGCTTCTCGATGTTCTGACTCATGCAACGCTCCTTCCTTGCGGGGGACTGGAAGAGGTGTCGTGGGCGGCCGCCCCGTCCGTGATGGCGGCTTCGGTCTGGGGGTCGAACAGATGCAGGCTCCCGGCCCGGGGCTCGACGCCGCAGCGGGAGCCGATCGGCGCGTCGTAGCCGGCCGCGGCGCGCACGTTGATCAGCTCGTCGCCCACCTGCACCGCGACCAGCGTCTCGTTTCCGAGCGGCTCGACCACGTACACCTCGACGGCCAGCGAGCCCTCGGCGCCCGGCTGGACGAGCGTGGCATGCTCGGGCCGGAAGCCCAGGGTGGCCGCGCCCTGCGGCGGGCTGCCAGACAGTGGCACGGCGCCCTGCGGGTGGCGGAAGCGGCCGTCCTGCACCTCGCCCCCCAGCACGTTCATGGGCGGCGATCCGCAGAACCGGGCCACGAACAGGTTGGCCGGGTGCGCGTACAGCTCGCCCGGCGGCGCAAGCTGCTGGAGGACGCCGTCGCGCATCACCGCCACCAGGTCGGCCATCGTCATCGCCTCCACCTGATCGTGGGTGACGTACAGCGTGGTCACGCCGAGCTGCTTCTGCAGCCGCTTGATCTCGATCCGCATCTGCAGCCGCAGCTGCGCATCCAGGTTGGACAGCGGCTCGTCCATCAGGAACGCCCGCGGCTCGCGCACGATCGCCCGGGCCAGGGCCACGCGCTGCCGCTGGCCGCCCGACAGCTGGCGCGGCGTGCGCCCCAGCAGCGGTTCGATGGACAGAAGCTCCGCCACCTCGCGCACGCGGCCGGCGCGCTCGCCCTTGGCCACCTTGCGGATCTTCAGCGGGTAGCCGATGTTCTGCTCGACGTTCTTGTGCGGGTACAGGGCGTAGCTCTGGAACACCATCGCCACGTCCCGGTCCTTGGGCTGCAGCCGGGTCACGTCCTGGTCGCCGATGTAGACGCTGCCGGACGACGGCTCCTCCAGCCCGGCCAGGATCCGCAGCGCGGTCGTCTTGCCGCAGCCGGAGGGGCCGAGCAGGGCCAGGAAGGTGCCGTCGGGGACCTCCAGGTCGAGGCCGATCAGCGCCTCCACGCCGCCGAAGCTCTTGCTCACCTGGCTGTAGCGGACATCCATCAGGCGTCCTCCGATGCCGGGCCCGTCGATCCGCGCACGACCAGCTCGGTGGGCACGGTCACCGTCTCCGCGGCGTGGCGGCCCTCGGCGATCGCGGTCAGCGCCATCTCGGCGGCCAACTGTCCCATGCGCTCCGCCGGCTGGCGCACCGTGGTCAGGTCGATGCGGCGGTGGCCGGCCATCGGGATGTCGTCAAACCCGACGACGGACAGCGACGCCGGCACGCGCCGGCCGTCCCGCTCCAGGCGGTCGATCAGGCCGATGGCGATGACGTCGTTGGTGCAGCACACCGCGGTCGGGTGGTCGTCCAGCCCGGCCAGCGCGAGCCCGCGCCGGTCGAGCGCCGCGCGCACGGCGTCCGGCCGGTTGTCCACGAACTCCTCGTGGGCGCCCGAGTGGGCGAACGCGACCCGGCTGTGTCCGAGCTCCGTCAGGTGGCCAACGACGTGCTCCATCGCCTCGTACTCGTCCACCCGCACGCAGCCCATCCGCGGATCCTGGGCGTCGAACGACACCACCACCACGGGCACGCCGCGGTCGAGCAGCTCGGAGGGGATGGCCGACCCTGCCGTGACGGCCGGGAAGATCACGCCGTCCACCCGTCGCCCGACCAGCGCGCGCACCTGATCCGCCTCGGTGTGCGGGTCGTTCTCGGTCTCGGCCACCAGCACCGCGAATCCGTCTCGATGTGCGCGCCGCTCGACCTGCAGGGCCACGGTGGCGTGGAACGGGTTGAGCGCATCGGGGATGACGACGCCCAGCGTCTGCGTCGAACGCCGTTTCAGCGATCGCGCGACCTCGTTGCGCCGGTACCCGAGCTCGTCGATGGCCGCCAACACGCGCCGGCGGGTGCCGTCGGCGACGGGAGCTGTGCCGTGAAGGACGTTTGACACGGTCGCGATGGAGACTCCGGAGCGGCGGGCGACGTCGTGCATGGTGACCGTCAAGCGGCAGCCTCCCGGGACTGCCCAATGGCCTGTCGAAGCGCCTCCAGCGACCGTTCGATGCCCCTCTCCGGCCCGTATCTGGGGTCCTCGTGCTCGATCGACACGTCGCCGTCGTACCCGGCCGCGGCGAGCGCGCGCAGAAGCTCCGCCCAGTCATCCACCGTGTGCCCGTCGCCGACGGCGGCGAAATGCCAGCTGGCGATGTCGGGATCGACCGGGTGGCGGAACTCGATGACCCCGTTTCGGCGCACACGGTCGGCGTGCACCAGCGTGTCCTTGCCGTGGGCGAAGCCGATCCTGTCGCCCACGTCCTCGATCACGCAGCGGGGGTCGATGCCCTGCCACCAGAAGTGGCTGGGGTCGAAGTTGATGCCCACGTTCGGTCCGCCCGCCTCGGCCAGGCGCAGGAACGACGCGGTGTTGTATGCCGACGCTCCGGGATGCAGCTCCAGGCAGATCATGACGTCCGGCGCCTGCGACCGCGCCCACGCGCCGAGCTCGCGCCAGAACGGGGCCAGCCGCTGCTGGAACTGCCACTCCCACAGGGGCTCGTCGTCCGGCACCAGCGGCCACGGAGCGAACACCGCCGTGTGGCCGTCGTCACGGCCGCCCGGGCAGCCGCTCATCGTCACCACGCGGTCGACGCCCAGCCGGGCGGCCAGCTCGATCGCCCCCCGCAGCAGCGCGCTGTGGCGCTCGCCCACGGCCGGGTCGGGGTGCAGGGGGTTGCCGGCGGCGTTCACGCACGACAGCTCCACCCCGTGATCGTGCAGCTCGCCGATCAGGCGGTCGCGCTGGGCGGGCTCGCGCAGCAGGCCGTCCAGGTCGAGGTGGCGGGCCTGGGCCCACCCGCCCACGCCCATCTCGATGCGCCGGATCCCACGCTCTGCGCACCAGCGCAGGGCGTCCTGGCGGGTCAGATGGGCGAGCCCGTCGTCGAATACCCCGATCCGCATCACGCTCCAGTCTGACGGCGCCGCCGCCTCGGGTTGAAACGTTTCAAGAGATCGCGTATCTTCTGCCGCGACCACCGCCTTGTCAAGGGGGTGGAGCGGGATCTCGAACAGGAGCGCCGATGCTCGAGGCGGTGGTCATGGGCCGCACCTCTGTTGATCTCTACCCGAACCAGCTGGAGACGCCGCTGGAGGACGTGGACGGCTTCCACAAGTTCGTGGGCGGGTTCGCGGGCAACGTTTCCACGGGGCTGGCCCGGCTGGGAGTGGAGGTCGGCATCGTGTCGGCGGTGGGCGACGACGGGCACGGCCGGTTCGTCCGCCGGTGGCTGGAGTCGGAGGGCGTCGACTGCGGGCGGCTGGGTGTGCACCCCGACCTGCGCACTGCCCTGGCGTTCTGCGAGGCGTGGCCTCCCGACCGGTTCCCGATCACGTTTTACCGCACGCCGACCTGTCCCGACTGGGAGCTTCGGGTGTCCCAGCTCGACCTGCAGGCGATCGCGGAGGTGCCGCTGGCCTACGTGAGCGGTACCGGCCTCGCCCGCGAGCCGTCGCGGCTGGCCACGCTGGCCGTGCTGGAGGCCCGCGCAGGCGGCTCGGGGACGACGGTGCTCGATCTGGACTGGAGGCCGTCGTTGTGGGACGACCCCGCCGACTACGCGGCATGCATCCGGCTCGCGGTGCGCATGGCCGACGTGGTGCTGGGCTCCGACGAGGAGATCGCGGCCGCGGTCGGCGAGCCTGACGCGGGCCGGCTGCTCGGCCTGGGCGCAGGCACGGTGGCCCACAAGCACGGCCCGGACGGCGCGACGGTGCACCAGCGCGACGGCGGCGCCGAGCGGATCGCCGCCCACCGGGTGGAGGTGGTGAACGGGCTGGGCGCCGGCGACGCCTTCGCCGCCGCGTTCGGCTGGCGGCTGCTGCGTGGCGATCCACCGGCGGCCGCGGCCCACGTGGCCAACCGGGCGGGTGCGCATGTGGCCGGGCGGCTGGGGTGCTCGGTGGCGATGCCGACGGAGGGAGACCTGACATGAGCGACCTCATCCTGCGCGCCCCGGCGCCGCCGATCACCCCCGACACGGCCGGCTGGCGGTGGCTGTCCTACCGCTCACTGGCGGTTGACGGATCGGCCGGCCTGGACACTGGGGCCGACGAGGTATGCCTGGTCAACCTGGGGGGATCGATGGAGGTCGTGGCGGGCTCGGAGCGGTGGAGCCTCGGCGATCGAACGTCGCCGTTCGACGATCTGCCGCGCAGCCTCTACCTACCGCCGGGGACAGAGGTCCGCGTGGAGGGCAAGGGGCTGGTCGGCGTGTGCGCATCACGGGCCGACGCCCGGCATCCGATCCGCGCCATTCCGCCCGAGGAGGTGCGTGTCGAGGTGCGCGGGTCGGGCAATGCCACCCGGCAGATCAACCACATCGTGACGCCCGAGTTTCCCGCGCACCGGCTGCTGGTGGTGGAGGTGCTGACACCGGCCGGCAACTGGTCGTCGTACCCGCCGCACAAGCACGAGCAGGACCGGCTGCCCGTCGAGAACGACCTCGAGGAGGTGTACGCGTTCCGGTTCCAGGCCCCGGAGGCGTTCGGGGTGCAGCGGCTGTACTCGCGCGACGGCAGCCTCGACGAGACGTGGACGGTGCGCGACCTGGACGTGGTGCTCGTGCCGCGGGGATACCACCCGTTTTGCGCGGCCCACGGCTACCACGGCTATTACCTGAACGCGCTGTCCGCCGAGCGCCGCTCGATGGCGGCGGAGGACGATCCTGATCTGGCCTGGACACGGGAGGCGTGGAGCGATATGCAGCGAGATCCGCGGGTGCCGCTGACGGGAAGGGAGACGCCGTGAGGGCCGCATCGGCACCGGTGTCGTTCGGGGTGTTCGAGATGACGGCTGACGACGCGGGCCTGCCCGACCCCGACCGGGTGCTGGACGCGATGGCGTCGGCCGGCTACGAGGGCACCGAGCTGGGCCCGCCCGGGTACTTCGGGGACGGTGCGGGCGCCGCCGGCGCGCTCGACCAGCGGGGGCTCGCGCTGGCCGGGTCGTTCCTGCCGCTGCGGCTTTCCAGGGCCGAGCGTGCGGCCGAGGACACGGCATATCTCGACGCGACGCTGACGCTGCTGGACGAGTCCACGCCTGCCGAACGGGGCAGGCCGGTGGTGCTCCTGTCCGACGCGTTCGAGGAGCCGGAGCGGATGGCCGGGGCCGGCAGGATCGAGCAACTGCCGGACACGTGGCTCTCGGATGCCCGGTTCTCGACGCTGGTCGATGCCGCGCACCGGGCCGCCGAGCGCTGCCGCGATCGCGGCTACGAGGTGGCCTTCCACTACCACGGCGGCACCTACGTGGAGACGCCGAGAGAGATCGACCGGTTCGTGCAGCAGCTCGACCGCAGCCTGCTCGGGCTGTGCTACGACAGCGGGCACTCGATGTTCGGCGGCGGCGACCCGGTGGCCTTCCTGCGCGAGTACGGCGAGCTGGTCACCCACGTGCACATCAAGGACGTGGACGCTGCGGTGATGGAGGAGATCCGCACGCGCGGGCTGGGGCTGGAGGAGGCGTGGCGGCGGGGTGTGTTCTGCCTGTTCGGCGAGGGCGGCGTCGACCTCGCGGCGGTGGCCGAAGAGCTGCGCCGGCTGGGCTTCGACGGCTGGGTGGTGGTCGAGCAGGACCGGTATCTGAAGCCGGGCCAGACGGTCGAGTCGCTGCAGGCCGACGCGGAGCACAACCTCGAGTATCTGCGCGGAGTGGGGTTCTAGAGGAACGGCCCGCGACCGCCCGGGCCGGGCCCGCGCATGAGCCGGCGTGTGACGCGGCTGTGAGGAATCCAGAGCAGTGCCAGACACCGCTCCCCAGACACACAGGAATCTCGTCACAATCCCGTGACGGTGTCTGACACCGCTCCACCCGCGGAATCACTCG
>JBQCGJ010000140.1:0-7303 GCA_051955775.1 Gaiellales bacterium
CGCCCCGGACCATCGGCGCACGGCGGCCGAGATCCTGCGGGTGACCCGCCCGGGCGGGACGATCGGCCTCGCCAGCTGGACACCCGACGGATTCGTCGGCGCGATGTTCCGCACCGTCGCCGCGCACATCCCCCCGCCCCCGGGCCTCTCCTCACCCATGCTGTGGGGCACCGAGCAGCACCTGGCCGAGATCTTCGGCGCCGGCGTGACGTGGACGCACCGCACGCGGACGTTCACGTTCCGCTTCGCCTCCGCCGCCGAGTTCGTCGAGCGCTTCGGGACGTACTACGGCCCGACCCTGAAGGCCATCGAGACCGCCGGAAGCGCGCTCGAGGATGACCTGGAGGATCTCGCGCGTGCGTGGAACAGGCTCGACCGGCCGGGCCCGATCGCGGTGCCCTCCGAGTACCTCGAATCGGTCGGGGTGCGCGCTTGACATCTCCTCGCCTACGCCGCCGCCCTCCCGGGGGCGGCGCGTAGCCGCGGAAGATCTCCGGCCCAGTCCGCGTCTGGTGGAGCGAGGGCAGCGGGAACTGCAAGGAGGCTGACATGGAAGCCGTGGTGATCCGGTTTCTGACTCCATTTCTGGGAGCGCTTCTGGCGGGCACTCAGGACGCGGCGGAATCGGCCGCATCGAGGCTGGGCTCCACGGCCCTACGCCGGGCGCAGCAGCTGTGGGTACGACTGTGGCCGTCCATCGGCGCCGACCCCAGGTCGCGCGCTGCAGCCCAGCGCCTGGCCCGCTCACCGGGCGACGCAGCGGCTCAGCGCGACCTGCAGGCGCACGTCAACCGCGTGCTGCGGGCCGACCCCGAGCTCGACCGGCAGGTGCACCTGGTGGTGCGCGAGGCGCAGAACTCGGGGGTCATGGCCACCGACGGCGGCGTCGTCGTGATGGGCAACGTATCGGCCGCGGGCGGCGGACGGGTGAGCATCGGAAACCACGTGTCCGCCCAGAACCGCGGCGTGGCGGTGGCCGGTGACTACCACCAGCAGAACACCTACGCCGACGAGCTGGCCGGTTCGCGCGGGATGGCGCTGGCGCTGCAACTGATCGGCCTGGCGATCGCCATGGTCGGCTTCGCAATCGCGGGCCGGGCGCTCTTCGCCTGGTCACACGTGTCGCCCAGCTCCGCAGCCGCGCAGGGCTTTCCGCCCGGCTTCGGGCTGGGCTTCGCGATCTTCGGCGCCGGCACGGTGACCGCCTACGTCGGCCGCCTGCTGAAGCGGTAGCCGGCGGGGCGGACCGACGCCGTCAGTGCGCGGCGGTCGCGTCGTCGTCCGGGTCGGGGTTCTCGCCCGTCGCGGCGCGCGCCTTGGCCCGCAACCGGCGCCGGCTCTCGGCGATCTGCGTCCGCAGCTCGGCCGCCTTGGCGTCGTCGGCCGCCGGCAGCACCGGCGAGGCCGTCACCCCCGCCGCCTCCACGTCTGCCGGCTCCGGGGCCGGCGCCATGGCCTCCTCGAAGCCGATCGCCGACGGCAGCTCGTCCGGCTCGGGGCCGCGCAGCCGGCGGCGGGCAACCGCTCCCGCCGCGACAGCTCCGGCCGCGGTGGCGGCTCCGGCAACAAACCAGCCCATGCGCCTCACGACAGCACCTCCTTGGGAGGCCGGTGAGTATACTGCCGCCGACAATCGAACCGCTTCCTGCTCCGGCGTGGGGCCGCGTTTCCTGATCGCGGCACCGGAGGGCTCATCTGCAGAGGATGGGCTGCACGCCGGGGCCGCTTGTGTCCGAGGGAGGTGATCAGGATCAACGCATACGAGATCATGCTCATGATCGAGCCTGACGTCGCAGAAGAGCGGCACCAGGAGATCATCGAGCGGGTCAAGACCACCATCACCGGGGCCGGCGGCTCGTGGGACGGCGTCGACCCGTGGGGCAAGCGCAAGCTGGCCTACGAGATCGACCACCACACCGACGCCTGGTACTTCGTGCTGACGTTCGACGCGCCGCCCGAGGCGCTGGCCGAGGTCACCCGAGTCTTGGCCATCACCGACGGCGTGATGCGCCACATGGCGGTCAACCGGCCCAGGGGCAACACCGGCCCGGCCGCGGCCGCCGAGCCGCAGGCCGAACCGGCCGAGGCAGGCGCCTAGCGGGCACCGCGTCCGATTGCCTGCCTACTATAACCGAACGCACGTTCGTATCGGAGGCAGAGAAGGAGCTTCAAGTGGCAAACATCAACCGTGTCATTCTCACCGGCAACCTGACCGCCGACCCAGAGCTGTCGACGCTGCCCAGCGGCACGTCGGTATGCCGTCTGCGGCTGGCCGTCAACCGCCGCTACAAGGACCAGTCCAGCGGCGAGTGGACCGAGAAGCCGAACTACTTCGACATCAAGGTATGGGGCGCGCAGGGCGAGAACTGCGCCAACTACCTGTCCAAGGGCCGCCCGGTGGCCGTCGACGGCCGCCTGGAGTGGAGCGAGTGGGAGGCCCAGGACGGCGGCAAGCGGTCCAAGGTCGAGGTGGTGGCCGACACCGTCCAGTTCCTCGGCTCGCGCAGCGACGGCGAGGGCGGCGGCGGAGGCTTCCGGCAGACAGCCGAGCTGAAGCCCGAGCCGGTGGAGGCGTTCTCGGGCGCCGCCGGCGGCGACGACGACATCCCGTTCTAGAGAGGAACCAATGGCAGCCAAGCCAAAGCGACAGCGCGCCGGCGGCAAGCGCGGCGCCAGCACCGGCGGGCAGACCCGCCGCAAGTCCTGCTACTTCTGCAAGGAGAAGGTCGAGGAGATCGACTACAAGAACTACAACCAGCTGCGGCGGTACATGTCCGAGAAGGGCAAGATCCGTTCGCGGCGGATCTCCGGGGCATGCCGCAGGCACCAGCGCCAGGTCGCCACGGCCATCAAGCGGGCGCGCGAGGTGGCGCTCCTGCCGTACAGCGTGACCTAGGAGGTCGTTCGACCTCCAACCCGACAGATTCTCCGCACGCAGCGACCGAAACGGCGCTGCGGGACTGGCACCGAGGCGGGTGGCATGCGACCATCCGCCCCGGGCTCCCCCACCCGATCACGAGGAAGCGATGAGCAGCAAAGGAACGCAGGCAATCCTGCTCCAGGATGTGGACAAGCTGGGCCGCAAGGGCGACGTGGTCAACGTCGCTCCCGGATACCTTCGCAACTACCTCGGCCCGCGCCGGCTGGCCGAGCGGGCGACCGACGCACGCGTGGCCGAGGTGCAGCGCCAGGAGGATCTGCGGCGCCGGCACGAGGCGCAGAGCGAGGAGCAGGCGCGGGACATCGCGCACACGCTCAACCGCACAGTGCTCACCATCAAGGAGCGGGCGGGCGTGGAGGACAAGCTGTACGGCTCCGTCACCAGCTCCGACATCGCCGACGCCATCTGGAAGGCGCGCAAGATCCGCGTCGACCGCCGCAAGGTGCATCTGGACGAGGCAATCAAGACGCTGGGCAGCCATCTGGTCGGCGTCACCGTATGGGGCGACGTACGGGCCACCATGAAGGTCATGGTGGTGCCCGGCGAGGCAGGCGAAGAGGGCTCGGTCGAGGCCTTCGAGGGCGAGCCTGCAGAGCCGCTCGACTACTGACAGCCGGGCGACCCGTTCGATGGCCGTCTCCCCGCAGACCTCCCCTCAACACCTGCCGCCCCAGGATCTGGACGCCGAGGAATCGGTGCTGGGGGCGATGTTGGTCTCCCCCACGGCGGTGGCCGTGGTGTCGGAGATCCTCCAGCCGGACGACTTCTACCGCCGCTCGCACGCACTCATCTACCAGACCATCCTGGAGATGTACGGGGCCGGCGAGACGGTCGACTCGATCACCCTCACGAATGCCCTCGGCACCCGCGGCCTGCTCGACCAGGTGGGCGGGCGGGCGGTGGTGCATACGCTGGCGTCGACGGTGCCGGCGGCCGCAAACGCGCGCCACTACGCGGACATCGTGCGGGACGCCGCCACCTACCGGTCGCTGATCCGGGCCGGTACCGACATCGCGGAGCTGGGGTACGAGCACGTCGGCGAGCCGCAGGAGCTGGTCGACCGCGCGGAGCAGATCGTGTTCTCGATCGCCGACCAGCGGATCAGCCATGACTTCACGCCGCTCAACTCGCTCCTGGTGGAGTCGTTCGAGCGGCTGGGCGCGCTCGCCGAGTCGGGTTCCGACATCACCGGCTTCCCGACCGGGTTCCGGGAGCTCGACCGCATCACGGCCGGCTTCCAGCGCTCCAACCTGATCATCCTGGCCGCCCGCCCCAGCATGGGCAAGACCTCGCTGGGGCTGAACATCGCCGCGCACCTGGGCGTGCACGCCAACGTGCCGGTGGCCATCTTCTCGCTCGAGATGTCGCAGGGCGAGGTCACCCAGCGGCTGATGTGCTCGGAGGCCAAGGTCGACTCCAAGCGCCTGCAGACCGGGCGCCTTGACGACGCCGACTGGGTCAAGCTGACCAACGCCTGCGACAAGCTCTCGCGCGCGCCCATCTACATCGACGACACGGCAGGCGTCACCCCGATCGAGATCAAGGCCAAGACGCGCCGGCTGCAGTCGCGCCTGAACGGCGAGCTGGGGATGGTGATCGTGGATTACCTGCAGCTGATGGGCGGCCAGGCCAAGGTCGAGAACCGCGTGCAGGAGATCTCCCAGATCTCCCGCGCACTGAAGCTGATCGCCCGCGACCTGGACGTACCGGTGATGGCGCTGTCCCAGCTCTCGCGGGCCGTGGAGCAGCGCGGCGACAAGCGCCCGCAGCTGTCCGACCTGCGCGAGTCCGGGTCCATCGAGCAGGACGCCGACGTGGTCATCTTCATCTACCGCGACGAGTACTACGACAAGGCCAGCGAGTCGCAGGGCACGGCCGAGCTGCACGTCGCCAAGCACCGCAACGGCCCGCTGGGCACGGTGGAGCTCGCCTACCTGGGCCGCTACACCAAGTTCGACAACCTCGGACGGACCTGATGCCCCTGCTCGTGACCGTCGGTGCCCAGTGGGGCGACGAGGGCAAGGGCAAGATCGTCGACCTGCTGGCCGAGCGGGCCGACGTGGTGGCCCGCTATCAGGGCGGCAACAACGCCGGCCACACCCTGGTCATCGGGGACGAGACGTACAAGTTGCGGCTGGTACCCAGCGGCATCCTGTACCCCGGCACGCTGTGCATCCTCGGTCCCGGCGTGGTGATCGACCCCGAGGTGCTGATCGAGGAGCTGGACGGATTGATCGCCCGCGGGATCGACGTGTCGGGTGTTCGCATCTCCGGCAATGCTCACCTGATCATGCCCTGGCACAAGATCATCGACGCCGACTCCGAGCTGCAGCTGGGGCGGCTGCAGATCGGCACCACCCGCCGCGGGATCGGCCCGGCCTACGCCGACAAGGCGCTTCGGGTCGGCATCCGCGTGCAGGACCTGGTGGACGAGAAGATCCTGCGCCTGAAGATCCAGACGGCGCTGTCGGTGAAGAACGAGCTGCTGCGCAAGCTGCACCACCACCGGCCGCTGGACAAGGACGAGCTGACCATCGCCATGCTCGGCTTCGCCGAGCGGATCCGGCCGTTCATCGCCGACACCTCGCTCGAGCTCGACCGCGCGCTGCGGGCCGGGCACTCGGTGCTGGCCGAGGGCGCCCAGGCCACCCTGCTCGACATCGACCACGGCACCTATCCGTTCGTCACCTCGTCCAACCCGATCGCGGGCGGCGCCTGCACCGGCCTCGGCATCGGGCCCACCCGGATCACCGCGGTGCTGGGCGTGGCCAAGGCCTATGTGACGCGGGTCGGCGCGGGCCCGTTCCCGTCCGAGGCGGATCCCGAGCGGGGGGCGGCGCTCGGCAAGCGCGGGCACGAGTTCGGCACCGTGACGGGTCGTGAGCGGCGCTGCGGCTGGCTGGATCTGGTGGGGCTTCGCTACGCCGCGCGTGTGAACGGGCTGACGGCGCTCGCGGTGACCAAGCTGGACGTGCTGTCGATGTTCGACCGGGTTCCGGTGTGCACGGGCTACCGGCTGGCCGACGGCTCGCTGACCGAGGAGTTCCCGGCGCACCAATCCGACTTCCACCACGCCCAGCCGGTGTACGAGGATCTGCCGGGGTGGCAGCACGACCTGACCGGCACCACCAGCTACGACGAGCTGCCGGGCGAGGCCCGGAGCTACCTGGAGTTCGTCGAGGAGCGGGTCGGCGTGCCGATCGCCCTGGTCGGCATCGGCCAGCGCCGCGACCAGACGATTACGCGCCGGGAACTTCTCGCGGCGGCCTGACGGCCGCCCTACGCCCTGATCCGCTCGCCCTTCGGGTCGTACAACGGCTCGGCAGCCACGGCGCCGGCGATCCACTCGCCGAACACCTCGACCTCGACAGCTGACCCCACCTCGGCCAGCGCCGCGGGCAGATAGGCGTAGGCGATCGAGCGCTGCACCGCGTAGCCGTAGCCGCCGGTCGTCACCCGCCCCACCACCTCGCCGCCGGCCCGCACCGGCTCCGAGCCCAGCGTGACCGAACGCGGATCGTCCAGGACCAAGCAGGCCAGCCGCCGCGCCGGGCGGTTGCCGTTGCGGGCCTCGAGCAGCGCCTCGCGGCCGACGAACTCTCCCTTGTCGGGCCGCACGGCGAACCCGAGCCCTGCCTCGTCCGGCGTGTCCTCGGGCGTGATGTCGGCCCCCCACACCCGGTAGCCCTTCTCCAGCCGCAGCGCATCGATCGCCCGGTAGCCGCACGCGGCTATTCCATGCTCGCGGCCCGCCTCCCACAGCAGATCCCACAGCCGGCCGCCGTACTCGCTCGGGCAATACAGCTCCCAACCCAGCTCGCCCACATAGGTCACCCGCGCCGCCAGGCACGGCACGTCGCCCACCGCGATCTCCCGCGCGCGCATGAACGGGAACTCCGCCCCGGAAACATCCGCCCGGGTCAGCTGTGCCAGCACATCCCGCGACCTGGGCCCCCACAGGCAGAAGCACGCGAACGCCGACGTCACGTCCACCAGCTCGACGCTGCCGTCGTCCGGCGCGTGCTTGCGAAGCCAGCCCAGATCGTGGTTCCCGAACGCGGTGCCGGTCACGATCCGGTATCGCCGCTCGCCCAGCCGGGTGACCGTGAAGTCCGACTCGATGCCGCCGCGGCTGTTCAGGGACTGCGTGTACACGACCGAACCGACCGGCCGGTCGACGTCGTTCGCGCACAACCGCTGCAGGAACCCCGTCGCCCCCGAGCCGCGCACCTCGATCTTGGCGAACGAGCTCTGGTCGAACAGCCCCGCCCGCTCGCGAGTCGCCATCGCCTCCGCGTGGATCGCCGGCGACCAGTTGTGCCCCGCCCAGCCGCGGGGTCGCAGCCCCTCGTCGCCGGTCGC
>JBQCGJ010000141.1:0-4066 GCA_051955775.1 Gaiellales bacterium
TCGCTGCTGCGCCGCCCGGCGCTCCCGGCCGGCTGGGCGGTGCCGGTGCACGAGCGCCTGCAGCGCATCGCCGACGCGGGCGTCCCGGGCCTACGGGGCGGCGGGGCGCACTACGTCGTCGTCGCCGACCGGCCTCGCGACGACCCGACGGCCTGAGAAACCGCGACGCGCGGCCGGCGCGGCCGGCCGGCGCTTCGGCGAGGCCGGCAGCGCGAGCCGGGAAGGCGCCGGCGGTCGTCTAGGGGTGTCCAACCCGTCGCATCTAGGCCGTCGCCGGTGTCGTCGCGCGGTCGCGCTTCGCCGGCTCTCTGACCCCGCCCTTAGCGTGGCCATCTGACTCCGCCGCAGCGAAGCGCTCCCCTTCGGAGAGCTGGCGGAGGTGCGGCGGGTGGGTTGTGAGGGCCGCGCCTGGGTGGCCGTCGGCGTGGTGGCTGGGCGGGCGGTCTCACCGCTGGGGAGGAGCGGTTGGCCGTGGTTGCATCGGTCATTTGCAGATCCCCGACACTCTCGGCACACCTCGACACCCACCCGTCACATCTAGGTCGTCACACTCTTGGGTGCGATGTACGGCCCGCTTCCTAGCCTCTACAAAGCCCGCGGCCTCTCGGTGAAGCGGCCGGTGTGCGCGATCTGCATCGACAGGACGAAAGGACGCACCGAGGAGATCCGGCTCGGCTACCGGGTGACGGTGTGGTTGTGCCCCGGCCACGCCTCACAGGCCTTCCAGACCAAACGCGGCGGCAGAGACTTCGCAAGGACGCTGATGGGCGTATGGCAGGCAAACGGGTGCATGACCCAGGCCCGGCATCGTGCCCTGGATGCCCATCTCAACCAGCTCCGCACCCCACCACCCCGGCAAAGACCCGGCAGCTACGCCTGGCCCGAACTCAGACGCCGCCTCGAAGCGCACTACGCCCAAGGCGCGCCACCCGCCAACCCAACGCACCTCCCATGCCAAACCTGCGCCGCCCACACCCCCAGCCGCCGCACGCTGCGACGCTGGCACGCAGAACGCCGCTGGCTCAACCGGCCACCCTAGCCGGCGGAAAGCCGCATCTCGCGGTCGCTCAGGCCGTCTGGACGGGCGCGCGCGCCTGTCGCTGCTCGCGTGCCCACTCGACTGCGATCGCGGCGAGCACGGCCAGGACGACGAGCCCGATCAGGCGATGGGTGACGTCGGGCTGGGGGAGGGCGGTGAGGATCCAGAAGGCGAAGAAGGCCGGCGGGGCGAAGCGCAGGATCCGGCGCAGGGCGGCGAAGCCGGAGATCGTGCCGTCGGGTGTCTCGACGGCCAGACGGGGTCCGTCCTCCCCCCAGGCGAACGCCCGGTCCGTGTCCAGCAAGCGCATCCGCCGGAGCCGGGTCGGTGCCCACGCGTGGGCCCGGATGTCAGGCCAGGGCCGCGCGAACGCGAGGTACGACGCGAGCAGCGAGAAGTAGAACATGCCGAACGTGCGCCCGGCCGTGACCATCAGGGTCGTGTGGTACCCCACCGCGAGCCAGATCGCGTACGGGTAGAAGCGGCGGATGGCGAAGCCCACGGCGAGCGCAGCCTCCGTGCAGATCGCCGACCACGCCAGGAGCTTTGCGAGCACCAGGTGCGGCAGCAGGGAGCTCACGTGGTGGTACGTGGCATGGAGCGACGTGACCGCGGCCCAGTTCTCGAAGAACTGGCCCGACCGCCAGTCGGCGTCGAGCAGCTTGTTCAGCGCGGCGGCGGCGTAGAGCAGCACCACCTGGTAGCGCACGAGCCGGGTGCGATCGCCGGAGGCCGCCAGCCCCGCCAGCAGCAGGATCAGGCCGGTGTACTCGGTGTTGTTCTCGAAGTAGATGCGCGACGAGATGGTGCCGAGCAGGATCGTCGCACCGGCGACGCTCGCCGCCAGGTGCGGGGCGCGGTTCAGGAGCAGCGCGATGGCCGCGACGACGAACGCCGCCTGCAGGCCGTGCCGGTAGGCCGACTGGGAGCCCACCCGGTCGAGGGCCGAGAAGAACGGCAGGAAGTGGCCCGGGAGCCGCCGCACCTGCCCGTTCACGACGAACGCGACCACGATCAGCTTGCAGGCGAGCAACAGGTTCGGCGGCATCTCCGTGCCCGTCACCCGCAGCGGGTTCCACGACGCCGAGGCCGCCGCCACGTCAGCCATGCGACCACCGCCAGGTCTGCCGGCCGTGGCCGTTCAGCCGGTAGGTCAGCGTCACCCGGACGCGGTCGTGCGACCCGTAGGTGCGCTCGTACTGCTGGACGTCGTCGACCAGGTGCTGGGCGGGGAAGTACCAGACGCCGTGCGGCGCCAGGTGGTAGCGGCCGCGGACGCCGGCCGCGGACAGGCGGTGGCCGTCGACGGTCGCCGTCAGCCGGTACTGGACGACGTAGTCGTTGGGCGCCCAGGCGAAGTAGCGGGTCGGCCCCAGGTGCTCGTAGGCCACGAGCCCGACCTGCACCGCGAGCACGGCGATGCCGATCGCGACCGCCGCCCGGCGGATGCGCCGGCCCGGGGAGCTCACCGGCCTCGCCCGCGATCCGGGGTGCCTATGGGAACAGGGCCTGGAGCTGCTGGACGGCCCCGGCGACGTTCAGCTCGCGGTTGCCGGAGATCTTGCCGGCGGGGGTCACGTCCGTGGTCGCCCCGTTCAGGATCGCCGAGACGATCTGCGCGGTCGTCGCCTGCGGGAACTGGTCCTCGAGCATCGCGGCGACGCCGCTGACCGTCGCGGCCGAGAACGATCCGCCGCTGCTCGTGAACGGCTGCGTGGCCGGCCCCTGGCACTGCGCGACCTGGTTCTGGATCGTGAGGCCGGACGCGCCCGTGAACGAGACCGACACGCCGTTCTGCCCCTGCAGCGGGGTCGGGAACGGCCAGGTGCCTGTCTTGAAGGCGGTCAGCGAGCCCGACCACTGCGCGATCGTCGCGTTGGTCGATGCGGTCATGCCGGTGATCGTCAGCGGGCTGGCGCTCCCCTTCATCTGCAGCTGCAGCTCGCAGTTCGTCCCCGCGCTGAGGTTGGCGGGGAAGTGCTGCTGCGTCCACGGCGTCCGCCCGGCCACGTTGACGCCCGGCGCCGCCAGCTGGACGGTCTGGCCGACGTCGGCCTTCGT
Organism: Gaiellales bacterium; assembly: GCA_051955775.1. Classification (GTDB taxonomy): domain Bacteria; phylum Actinomycetota; class Thermoleophilia; order Gaiellales; family JAICJC01; genus DASUHT01. Next base: position 3,101 of record JBQCGJ010000141.1, read on the forward strand.
CCAGAGCACGTCGCCCGTCGTCGTGGCCGTCACGCAGATCACGTTGGGAAGGTGGAAGCTGCACGGGTACTGCGGCTTCGAGTCGATGTTCAGCTTCAGGTTGCCGGCCGCCGCCACGACGAGGACGTTGGGGTTGGCCGTGATGGCCGACTTGAGGGTCGTGTTCGCGCCGCTGAAGTTGATCGAGTCGTTCACGATCCGGATGCCGTGCTGGGCGGCCCACTTGATCGCGTTCCCGGCGGCGGCCGCGTTGCACGTCGCCGGCGGCACCGAATTCGAGACGTTCGTGAGGTTGCAGATGCGCAGCGGCACGATCGCCGCATGTCCCTGTGAGGCCGACTGCACCATGCCGGCGACGAACGTCCCGTGCCACACCCAGTCCGAGGTGTCGGTGTTCTTCGCCAGGAAGTTCCACCCCGGCAGGATCTGCCCGCCCAGGTTCGGCGCCACGCCTGTGTCGGCCACGCCGACCGAGACCGTTGCCGCCGCCGCACCGGTCGACGCCGCCAGCACGACGCTCGCAGCAACGATCGCCATTGAGACCCGCCGTTTCGATCCCACGTGCCACCCGCTCTCCCGCACACTTTCAGGCCGGGCCCATCCGGCCTGCCGAACGGCCCGAGTGTACTCCCATGCGCGGCCGAACGCCACACATTATCCGGCAGGTGACCGCGAAATGCCTTCCGGCATGCGACCCGGCCGTTTGCGGGGGAAACCCCCCGAATGAGGGATGCCGGTCGGACGGGCTTCCGCGAAGCTCCCGGCGGAGGCAAGGAGAGGGGGGTATCGGTGGGCGTGTTCTACGCGCAGATCCGGTTCCGCGAGAGCCGGGAATGGCACACGGTCGCACGTGCGGAGAGCCGCCGCAGCGCGCTCGAGTACGCCACGGCTGCATGCCGCGAGTCGCGCGACGGCGATGGCCGCCCCCCGGTCGAGATGCGCGTGCTCACGCCGCAGTCCGCACCG
>JBQCGJ010000142.1:0-4755 GCA_051955775.1 Gaiellales bacterium
TAGGCCGAGGCCATGGCGCGCGCCGAGCCAGACGCCGCGCTGACGACGACGACCAGCCGGCCGGCCGGGAGCCGCCTTTCGCGGTGGCGGCCCGGCCCCGGATGGTTGGCGCTGATCCCCACGCTGTACGTGATCATCCTGCTGGTCGGCCCGATCGTGCTGATCGGCCTGTACAGCGTGAACCTCAAGTCGTCGCCCTTCAGCTACACGCCGCCGAAGTTCTCCCTGGCGAACTGGAAGGACTTCCTCCCGTTCTTCCCGCCGAACCCGAACCCGTTCTGGGATCTGTTCAAGTCGTCGATGGCGATCACGCTGGTGGTCTCGCTGACCGCCGTGCTGGGCGCCTACCCAGTGGCGTACTACCTGGCGTTCGTCGCCCAGCGCCGCCGATACACCCTGCTGATGGTGCTGCTGGCGCCGTTCTTCACCAGCTACCTGCTGCGCGTGATCGCATGGCAGGTGATCCTGAACAACAACGGGGTCGTCAATTCGCTTTTGTGGGAGCTGCACATCCGCCCGCACGGCGATTCGATCTCCTGGCTCATCAACACCAAGTTCTCGGTCGGGCTGGTGCTGTTCTACTCGTGGGTGCCGTTCGTGGCGCTGCCCATGTTCGTTGTGCTCGAGAACATGGACCGGCGTGTGCTGGAGGCTGCGCAGGACCTCGGCGCCAACCGGTTCGCAGCGTTCCTGCGGGTGACCTTCCCGCTCAGCCTGCCCGGCGTGATCGCCGGCTTCGTGTTCGTGCTCATCCCGACCACCGGTGAGTTCATCACGCCGCTGCTGGTGGGCGGTCCGTCCAGCCAGATGTTCGGCAACTCGATCCAGGGCTTCTTCACCGAGACGTCCGACTGGAACTACGGATCGGTGCTGGCCCTGTGGCTGGTGGCCGTCGTGGTCGTGATGCTGCTGCTGTTCGGGCGGTTCCTGAGCACGGATCTCCAGGAGCGGGCGCGGTGACCGCCGCCGGCAGGCTCGCCCGGATCGTGCTCGGCGGCTACTTCACGCTGCTGGTGATCTTCCTGTACGTGCCGCTGGTGGTGCTGGTCATCTTCGCCTTCAACGACAACGCCATCCAGACCCTGCCGCTATCGGGGTTCACCACCAAGTGGTTCCACCAGGCGTTCTCGAACACCGCGCTCACGGGGTCGGTGCAGCGGAGCGTGGTGATCGGGATCCTGAACGGCATCTGCGCCACGATCCTGGGCCTGCTGGCGGCGGTCGCGCTGGCCGGCAAGCGGTTGTTCCTGCGCCCGGTGGTGACCATGCTGATCCTGCTGCCGCTGGTGGTGCCGTACATCGTGCTGGCGATCGGGATGCTGATCCTGCTGCACCAGTTCGGGATCACCACCTCGCTGCAGGCGGTGCTGGCCGGCCACGTGGTGATCTCGCTGCCGTACTGCCTGCTGGTCATCCTGCCGCGGCTGCGCACCCTCGACCCGGCGGTGGGTGAGGCGGCGCGCGACCTCGGCGCCTCGCCGTTTCGCGGCTTCATCCTGGTCACCCTGCCGCTGCTGGTGCCGGCCCTGGTGTCGAGCTTCCTGATCGCCTTCGTGACCAGCTTCGACGAGTTCGCGATCGCCTACTTCCTCGCGCCGGGCAACTCGCCCACCTACCCGATCTTCCTGTATTCAGGGACCAAGGCCGCCGCGTTCGTACCGCAGGTGATCGCCACCGGTTCGGTCGTCGTCGCCATGTCGATGACGCTGGTGGTCGCCGCCGAGGTCGGGCGCCGCTGGGCCGAGCGGCGGCTGGCGACAGCCTAGGTCAGCCGGCGCATGCGCAGCCCGCTGTGCCGGCGCATGCGCAGCCCACGGTGCCGGCGATGGACCACCGGGGCGAGCGGCCGCTGGGTGCCCGGCAGGCGAACCGCGCCGTCATAGGTGGCCGCGTACCAGCCGGCGTTCAGCGGAGCCAGCGAAACCACCTCGCCCGTCTCGGGCGAGTGGATGAACAGGCCGTGTCCCACGTAGATACCGACGTGGCCCTCGCCTGAGAAGAACACGAGGTCGCCGGGCCGCAGCGCCGAGCGCGGCACGTGCCGGCCGAGATCCCACTGCGCGTAGCTGGAGTGTGGCAGCCCCATGCCCAGCCGGCCATACACGTAGCGGGTGAACCCCGAGCAGTCGAACCCGGACGGCGTCGACCCACCCCACGCGTACGGCACGCCTCGCAAACGAAGGGCGATCTTGACCGCCCGCCGTCCGAGGGTGGGCCGCGTGGAGTGCTGAACGCGGTGCGGCTTCCCGAATATTGTGGCTCCAGCCGGAGCGGCCGTCGGCAAGAGCACGGCGGCCGAAATGCACAGTGCACGAAGCACGAAGGGCGAACCCTACGCATAGCGGCGCTTTCTGTCAATCCGGATCGGCCGCGGTTGCGGTAGAGTCGCGCGATGCCCGGCTCGATTCCGCAGCGCGAGGTGAGCCTCGAACAGGCGCTTGGACTGCTCGAGCGCGTGCGTGCCGAGGCGGCGGCTCAGGGGCTCGCCGTGTCGGCCGCTGTTGTCGACCGCGGAGGCAACACCGTGGCCTCGGCGCGGATGGACGGGGCCGCGCTGGGCGCCATGGCGCTGGCGGTCGACAAGGCGTACACCGCGGTGCTTTGGCAGACGCCGACCGGCGAGTTCATGGCCTCGACCCAGCCCGGCGGCCCGGACTGGGGGTTCAACACGACAACCGGCGGGCGCGTGGTCGTGTACGCCGGCGGGCTGCCGCTGTTCGAGGACGGCGGGCTGATCGGCGGCATCGGCGTCAGCGGCGGTACCGGCGAGCAGGATGAAGCCTGCGCCAAGGCCGCGGTGTCCGCCGCCGGCCTCGGCTAGCCCTGCTCAGCGCCCGGCGGCCGCGGTCAGCGTACTCGTGTCGCCGGCTTCCTCATCGGCGGGCGCGGTGCCGGTGTCGGTGAGCACCCGCAGCGCCTCCGCCGGCATGTGCACCTGGACCGGGTCGCCCTGCTTGTAGGGGATCTCCTCGCCGGCGTTCTGGATCAGCGCCTGCACCGTCTCGCCGTTGGCCAGTCGCACGATCAGCTGCACCGAGTTGCCAAGATAGACGGGGCGCTCGATCATCCCCGGCAGGCGGTTCGGCCCCTCCTCGGTCTGCGGGCCGAGGCGCACGCGCTCGGGGCGGATGGTGATCTTGGTGGCGCCGGTGGTCGACACCTCGCCCTGCCCTGCCTCCAGCTCGAACTCGCCCACCCTGACCCTGCAGTGTCCCTGCCCGGTCGGGCCCTGGGCAACGGCGTCCATCAGGTTGGACACGCCCAGGAAGTCGGCCACGAAGGTGGTCGACGGGCGCTCATACACCTCCTGCGGTGCGGCCACCTGCTCGACCTTGCCGTTCGACATCACGGCGATCCGGTCGGACATGGTGAGCGCCTCCTCCTGGTCGTGGGTCACGTACACGAACGTGATCCCGACCTGCTGCTGCATCGCCTTCAGCTCCACCTGGAGCTGCTTTCGCTGCTTGGCGTCGAGGGCGCCCAGCGGCTCGTCCAGGAGCAGCACTGCGGGCTTCAGGACGAGCGCCCGGGCCAGCGCCACGCGCTGCTGCTGGCCGCCGGACATGTGGGCCGGCTTGCGCTTCTCGAGCCCCGTCAGCTGCACCAGCTCGAGCGCCTCGGCGACCCGCTGCCGGACGTCCGACTTGGCGGTCTTCTGACGCCGCAGCCCGAACGCGACGTTGTCGAACACGTTCAGGTGCGGGAACAGGGCGTAGCTCTGGAACACCGTGTTCACGTTGCGCTTGTGCGGCGGCGTGAACTGCATGTCGGCGCCGTCCAGCAGGATCCGCCCCTCGGTCGGCTGCTCGAACCCCGCGATCATGCGCAGCGTGGTCGTCTTGCCGCATCCCGACGGCCCCAGCATCGAGAAGAACTCGCCGCTGGGCATGTCCAGGTTGATCCCGTCCACGGCCGCGACCTCGCCGAACCGCTTCACCAGATCGATCAGTTGCACCTCTCCAGCCACGTGACCTCCAGCCTACCGGATTCTCATCACACGTCGAATGCCCCGAGGCCGCCCGCCAGACCGCCGGCCGCCGACTCCTCGCCCCGGGTGAAGAACCTGTACACCACGTAGCCGGCCACCACCGACAGCAGTGTCACGATCATCATGATGGTGGCGATGGCGTTGATGTTGGGCAGCGGCGCCGCCCTGGTGGCCGAGTAGATCTCGATCGGCACCGTGTCGCACGGCGCGCCGCACGACAGGTAGTAGCTGATCACGAAGTCGTCGATCGAGATCGCGAACGCGATCGCGGCGCTGGCCACGATGGCAGGCGTCAGCAGCGGCAGCAGAACCCGGTACAGCGCCACCGCCGGCGGCGCCCCCAGGTCTGCGGCCGCCTCCTCGTACTGTCTGCCGATCGAGAACAGCCGGCCGCGCACGATCACCACCACGTAGGAGATCGAGAACGTCACATGACCCAGCACCTGGGCCAGCGTGCTCGTGTGCACGAACGTGAACAGGTGCGTGAACAAGAGCAGCAGGGACACGCCCATCACGATCTCCGGCGTGACCAGCGGGAACAGCATCAGGAAGTTCGACGACCCGGAGCCGCGGCCGCGCCAGCGGGCCAGGCCGAGCGCCAGGGCGACCCCGATCGGGGTCGCGATCAGGACGTCGAGACCGGCCAGCTTGAGGCTCTGCTCCAGCGCGTGGCGAAGCTGCGGCTGGTTCCACACCGAGTTGGGGTCGGAGAAGTACCAGCGCGTGGAGAAGCCCGCCCACAGGGTGCGCGACCGGCTGTCGTTGAA
>JBQCGJ010000143.1:0-8800 GCA_051955775.1 Gaiellales bacterium
GTGTTCATGTCGACCGTGGGGCTGTTCTACATCCACACCGCCAACTACACGCCGTGGAACCTCAGTGGATCGAGCGCCCTGGGCGCGATCGGCAGCGGGATGGCCATCGCGCTGTTCAGCTACATCGGGGTCGAGACGGCCTCCGTGGCGGCGGGCAAGGTGCGCGATCCCGACCGCAACGTGCCCAAGGCGACCATGCTGGGCACGCTGGCCACGGCAGTGGTGTACATGCTGTCGCTGATCGCCATCTTCGGCATCCTTCCGAACTCGAAGCTGCTGTCCTCCACGGCCCCGTTCTCGGATGCGGCCAATGCCATGTTCGGCGGTACCTGGGCGGGCAACGTGATGGCTCTGCTGGTGATCATCTCCGGCCTGGGAGCACTCAACGGCTGGACGATGATCTGCGCCGAGATGCCGCTTGCGGCGGCCAACGACGGGATCTTCCCCAGGCGGTTCGGCCGCCTGTCCAGCGCCGGCGTACCCGCCTTCGGGATCGTGGCCTCGACCGCGCTGGCGTCGGTCGCCATCGTCATCAACTATGCGGGGTCGAACGGCACCACCGCTTTCACCACGCTGGTGCTGATGACCGGCATCACCGCCGCCATCCCGTACGGGTTTTCCGCGCTCGCCCAGATCAAGTGGCGGCGCGCCGATGAGCGGCAGATTCACTCGCCGCGGTTCATGCGGGACATGGTGGTCGCCGTGGCCGCCGTGGTGTTCTCGATCCTGTTCATCGTCTACTCGCGCAACACGGGACACAGCTTCTTCGAGTACTGGGCGCCGTTCATCCTGGCCGGCGTGGCCCTGGTGCTCGGGATCCCGATCTACCGCGCTCAGCGCGCCCAGATGACCGAGCCAGAACCTGTGCCGCCGTACAGGTGATCGCTTCCGAAAGGAGCCCAGATGGCCACAACCACCACCCGACTTCACGGCCGTAACTTCCTGACCCTGGCGGAGTTCGAGCCCGACGAGATCACGTTCCTGCTCGATCTGGCCGCCGAGCTCAAGGCGGCCAAGAAGGAGGGTCGTGAGGAGCGCCGGCTGGTGGGCAAGAACATCGCGCTGATCTTCGAGAAGGATTCGACGCGCACCCGGTGCGCCTTCGAGGTGGCGGCGTACGACCAGGGCGCGCACGTCACCTTCATCGGACCCAGCGGCTCCCATATGGGCCACAAGGAGACGGTCAAGGACACCGCGCGGGTGCTGGGGCGGATGTACGACGCGATCGAGTACCGCGGCTTCGCCGAGGGCACGGCCGACGAGCTCGCCCGGTCGGCGGGCGTGCCCGTGTACAACGGGCTGACCGACGAATGGCACCCGACCCAGATCCTGGCTGATTTCCTGACCATGCGCGAGCACATCCGCAAGCCGCTCAGCGAGGTCAGCTTCTGCTATCTGGGCGACGCGCGGTTCAACATGGCCGACACGTACCTGATCGGCGGCGCCAAGCTGGGCATGGACGTCCGCATCGCCAGCCCGAAGTCGCTGTGGCCGTCTGACGCCTTCGTCAAGCCGGCCCACGAGATCGCCGCCCAGACCGGCGCCAGGATCACCATCACCGAGGACGTGGCCGAGGCCGTGCGCGGCGCCGACGTGCTGCTGACCGACGTGTGGGTGTCGATGGGCGAGGCCGACGAGGTGTGGGCCGAGCGGATCAAGCTGCTGAAGCCCTACCAGGTGAATGCGCAGGCCATGCAGCTGTCCGGAAACCCGGATGTCAAGTTCATGCACTGCCTGCCCGCCTTCCACAACACCGACACCGCGGTCGGCAAGGAGATCCTCGAGAAGTACGGCATGGAGGCGCTGGAGGTGACCGAGGACGTGTTCGAGTCGCCGGCGTCGATCGTGTTCGACGAGGCCGAGAACCGGATGCACACCATCAAGGCGGTCATGGTCGCCACACTCGGGAGCTGAACATGCGCATCGTCGTTGCATTGGGCGGCAACGCGCTGCTGCGCCGGGGTGAGAAGATGAGCGCGGAGAACCAGCGCGAGAACGTGAGGGTGGCGTGCGCGGCATTGGCGCCGATCGCACTCGAGCATGAGCTGGTGCTCTCGCACGGCAACGGGCCGCAGGTGGGATTGCTGGCACTCCAGGGGTCTGCGTACACCGCGGTTGACGTGTATCCGCTGGACGTGCTGGACGCGCAGACGCAGGGGCAGATCGGCTACATGGTCGAGCAGGAGCTGGGCAACGAGCTCCCGTTCGACCGGCCGCTGGCCACGCTGCTAACGATGATCGAAGTCGACCAGGACGACCCCGCATTCGGCGATCCGAGCAAGCCGATCGGCCCGCAGTACTCCAGGGCCGACGCTGACGCGCTGGCGGCCGAGAAGGGATGGACGTTCAAGCCCGACGGCGACTCGTACCGCCGGGTGGTGGCCTCACCTCAGCCGAAGCGGATCTTCGAGATCGGCCCCATCCGCCACCTGCTGGAACACGGGTGCGTGGTGCTGTGCGCCGGCGGGGGCGGGATACCCGTGATGTACACGCAGGAGCCTGCGCCGGCGGGTCGCCGCCTGGTGGGCGTGGAGGCGGTGATCGACAAGGACCTGGCCAGCGCGCTGCTGGCGGCGGATCTGAATGCCGACGCGCTGCTGATCGCGACCGACGTCGACGCCGTCTACACCGGCTGGGGCACGCCTGACCAGAAGGCCGTGCGGCGGGCCAGCCCCGGCGAGCTCTCGCGGCTGGGCTTTGCGGCCGGCTCGATGGGGCCGAAGGTGCGGGCTGCCTGTGAATTCGCGCGGGAGCCGGGACGGATCGCCGCCATCGGGCGACTGTCCGACGTGGGCGGGATGCTGCGGGGCGAGGCCGGCACGACGATCACGGCGGACGCCGGCGGCATCGAGCACGCGCCACCCGCGCAGGCGCCGGCGGCCCAAGAGCGGGTTTCATGACCGCCGCCATCAGCCAGGATACGACGGTCCGCCCCACCGACGACGGCGAACGCTGGTATGCCCGCGACCCAGATGCGGTGGCGGAGGGCCTCGGTGTCAACCCCGGCTCGGGCCTGACCGCCGAGGATGCCCGGTCGCGGCTCGACCGCGACGGGCCGAACGCGCTGCCCACGGAGAAGCCGAAGCCGGGGTGGCTGCGGTTCATCGAGGAGTACCGCACGTACATGCAGCTGATCCTGGTCGGCGCGGCGGTCGTGTCGCTGGCGATCAAGGAGTGGACGACAGCCGTCATGCTGGTCGCGATCACGCTCCTCAACGCCGTCGTCGGGCTGCGCCAGGAGGGCAAGGCCGAGAGCGCCATGAACGCGCTCAAGTCGATGATGAAGGAGACCGCCCGCGTGCGCCGAGGCGGCGCCGAGGCCGAGATCCCCGCCGAGGAGCTGGTCGTGGGCGACGTCGTGCTGCTGACCGCGGGCGACCAGGTGCCGGCCGACGGCAGGCTGATCTCCGCCAGCGCGCTGCAGATCGACGAGTCGGCGCTGACCGGCGAGAGCGTGCCCGCCGACAAGGCCGCCGACACGCTGCCCGACGAGCAGCTCAACCCGGGCGACCAGACCAACATCGCGTTCATGCACACACCGGTCACCCACGGCAGCGGCGTGATGGTCGTGACCGCCACGGGCAGCAACACCGAGGTCGGGCGGATCGCGCACATGCTGGCCGCGACCGAGCGGGAGGAGACTCCGCTCACCAGGCAGATGAACACGCTCACCCTGTGGATCGCGGGCGCCGCCGGACTGACAATGGTGATCATGTTCGCGCTCGGGCTGCACCGCGGCCAGGCCTGGGACGCCCTGTTCGTGAGTGCGGTCGCTCTCGCCATCTCGGCGATCCCGGAGGCGCTGCCGACGGTCGTGCAGGTTGTGCTGTCGCTGGGCAGCGTGGAACTGGCCAAGCAGAACGCGATCGTCAAGGAGCTGCCCTCGGTGGAGACGCTCGGGTTCACGTCGGCCATCAACTCCGACAAGACCGGAACGCTGACCATGAACCAGATGACCGCCGTCGAGGTGGTCGACGCGACCGACCGCTACACCATCTCCGGCACCGGCTATGGGCTCGAGGGCCAGGTGCACCATGCGGCGGGCGCCGGCGACACCATCGAGGCCGCGATCCTGCCGTACGTGCTGGCCAGCGACGCCCGGCTGGTGTCGGGGAAGGTGGTCGGCGACCCCACCGAAGGCGCGCTGCTCGTGCTGGCGCACAAGGCGGGGCTGGACATCGAGGCCACACGCGGGGAGCGACCCCGGCTGGCCACGCTGCCGTTCGACCCCACGTACAAGCTGATGGCGACGTTCAACCGGGAGCGCAACGGTGACGGCAGGGACGTGGTGCGGGCATACGTCAAGGGCGCCGCGCCGGCGGTGCTGGAGCGGGCAGCGACCGCGCTGGCCAACGGGCGGAGCGTGCCGTGGGACGACGAGCTCAAGCGCCGCGCCGACGAGGCGGTCACGCGCATGGGCGAGGCCGGTCTGCGAGTGATGGCCGCCGGCTACCGCGACCTCGACCCAGCCGGGTTCGACCCGAACGGCGATCTGCTGTCGTACGCCACCGATCTCGAGATGACGAGCCTGGTGGGGATGGTCGACCCGCCGCGTGAGGAGTCCAGGCAGGCAGTGGCGGACGCCCACGCCGCCCACATCCGGGTGCGCATGGTGACCGGCGACGACGTGGTCACGGGCGCCGCCATCGCCAAGCAGCTGGGCATCCCCGGGGAGGCCATGCTGGGCGCCGAGTTCGCCGCCCTGAGCGAGGCCGAGAGGGCGCAGCGGATCGACGCGATCGGCGTCGTCGGGCGGGTCGCGCCCGAGCACAAGGTGCTGCTCGCCGAGACACTGAAGGCGCAGGGCGAGGTGGTCGCCATGACCGGCGACGGCGTGAACGACGCCCCGGCCATCAAGGCCGCCGACATCGGCATCGCCATGGGCAGCGGCACCGAGGTGGCCAAGAACGCCGGCCGGATGATCCTGTCCGACGACAACTTCGCCACCATCGTGTACGCGGTCGAGCAGGGCCGCAAGCTGTACGACAACCTGAACAAGTACATCCGGTTCGTGCTCGTGATGCTGGTGGCGTTCGTGCTCACCTTCCTCGGCGCGAGCCTGTTCAACATCGCCAAGGGAGAGCCGTTCACGGCGCCCCAGGTGCTGTGGGTGCACTTCCTGATCAGCGCGCCGTTCGGCGTTGCCCTGGGCTTCGACGCGGAGACACCCGGGCTGATGCAGCTGCACCCGCGCAAGCGCGGCGAATCGATCCTGACCCGGCCCATGATGGTCACGGCGGGTCTGGCCGGACTGTTCATGGCGGTGGCCAACCTGGTCATGATCGAGATCGGCCTGCACCACTACGACAGCGTCGCGACCGGCAACTCGATCGCGTTCACCGGCTTCGCGCTGATGCTGGTGGTGGCCGCCTACGAGTGCCGCAGCGAGCTGGCCAGCATCCTCACCGGCGACACGTTCAACAGCCGGCGGATGAACATGATCGCGGCCGTCGAGACGGTTGGGGCCGTGCTGGCCACGGGGTGGAACTTCCTCAACCGGCTGCTTGGCACGACACCGCTCACCACCCAGCAGTTCGGCGTGGCGCTGCTGTCCGCGATTGCGCTGTTCGTGGTATGGGAGATCGCCAAGGCGCTCGCGCGCCGGCAGCCGCAGGGGGCGGCCGGCGCGCAGGCCTGACCTGACGGGTCGCTACTCGCCCGCCGCCGGCGCCGACTCCATCGCCGCCGCGTCGCGCTCCTCGCGCGGGTCCTCGACGTAGCGCCGGTACCAGTAGAACACGAGGTACGAGGCCGCCGTGCCCCACCCGATCCAGTAGTACAGCGTGGTGTGCCCGATCACCGAGTACATGTAGCCGCCGTACGACCAGATGACGAAGTAGAACACGGCCATCACCAGGGCGATGTACTTGAAGAACTCGGGCAATCGCACCGGCCGCCGCCATTCCGGATGAGCCTCGCGCAGCAGGTAGTACCCGATCAGCACCGGGATGAACGAGCCCAGGTAGCCGATGTTCGAGAACGTGTAGATCTGCACGGCGCCCCCGAAGAACACGACGGCGAGGCTGGCCACGACGTTGAAGATCATCGCGAAGCTGGGCACGCCGTTGTGGTTGACGCGGGTGAAGATGCGGGGGAACTGCCCATCCACAGCCATCTGGTACAGCGAGCGCCCGCAGCCCATGATCGCATTCAGGGCGGACAACGCGAGAGCCACGATCAGCATGACGGTGATCAGCCAGTCGAGGGCGGCGCCTCCGGTCGAGAAGACGTTGCTGCCGAAGGTGACGAAGATCGTCTTGGGGTCGGCGAAGGCCGGGTTCGAGAGCTTCTCGGCGCCCAGCACGACGATGAAGCTGATCGGGATCACGGTGTAGATGAAGAGCCCGTAGGCGCCCTCCAGATTCATCGCGATCTTGGCGTCGCGGTCGGGGTCGCGGCATTCGCCGATGTAGCAGGCGGCGGCCTCCATCGCGATCACGTTCCACGAGATCAGGAAGGCGAACGCCAGGTAGACGACCCACCAGCTGTGCCCGAACTGGCTGGAGAAGAAGCTCGACCCGTCCAGGTGCTTGAAGCCGGACAGCTCGCTCCAGTTGGCCACCGAGGGATTGAAGAACGGCATCACGGCCAGCAGTGTCAGCGGGATCATCGACAGCACTCCCAGCACCGTCGCGAACACGGTGCCGAGGCGGATGCCCAGGTACGCCGGGATGAAGACGAGGATGATGCCGACGACCGCGATCACCACGGTCCAGTAGCTGATGAACGTGCCGACCGGGCTGAACCCGGCGTCGGACAGGCCGAGCTTGCCGGCCAGGTAGCCGGATGCCAGGATCATGTTCAGCGGGGCCACCGGGAACCAGCCGAACCAGTACATCCAGGCGGTCAGGCCGTTGACGTGCTTGGCAGCCCGCGGCCAGCGGTCCTTGTACGCCGGGTACGCGTAGGACGGCGATCCGCCGGTGCGCTCCGGCATCATCGCGGCCAGCTCCGCGAGGAGCAGGCACAGCAGGTACCCGCTGACCGTGATCAGGATCGTCTCGGGGATGGCCGACGCGCCGAGCGTGGTGACGATGACCGGCGCGATGCCCGTGACCAGAATCGTCCCCGCCAGGCCGACCACGAATGCGCCCCACCAGTTCGTGTCTCGCTTGAGGTCTCCACTCGCGTATTCAGGGACCCCGGCTGTGCCGTCTGCCATCGCGCGTCTCCTCGGTTGGGTGCCGGGCGAGGTTAACCAGATGTGACACTCGTGGCGAGGCGCGTGAAGCAGTGCTTGATAAGGGCGCGGCTATCCCCCGACTTGTGAAGCATGCGTGCGCCGACGCGCGAAATGTGCCTCGCGCGTCGCCGCCCTATGCCGCGGCGGCCACCGCCGACCAGAAGTCGTCGAACCCGTCCTGCGGCCCGGTCATCATGCGCTGGGTGAGCAGCACTGCAACGGCGCCGCGCTCGGGGTCGACGTGCGCGGTGGTGCCGGTTCCGCCGGTCCACCCCCAGCGGCCCGGCGCCATCCATGGACGCGCGCGCTCGGCGTCCACGCCCGTCCCCAGACCCCACGACTCGCCCGGGCCGAGGATCGGCTCTCCCTGACGGCGCTGGTCGCCGGTCAACGCATCCGCCGTCATACGCTCGACAGAGGCGGCGTCGAGCACGGCGCCGCCACCGTCCGCCAGTGCGGTGAAGAACCGCAACAGGTCGGGCGCCGTAGATACCAGACCTGAGCTCAGCTCCTCGAAGCTGGGCGGGCCGGCGAACTGGCCGTCGGGCGGGTCGAGCACCTCCAGTCGCTCGCCCTCCGGCCGGTAGGCGGTGGTCAGGCGCTCGGCGTGGGACGTCCCGAAACTCGTCGAGGTCATGTCGAGCGGCGCGGTGATGCGCTCCGCGATCAGATCGGACAGCGGCCGGCCGGTCGCCCGGGCCAGCAAGACACCGAGCAGATCAATGCCGGTGTCGTACAGCCACCCCTCCCCGGGTTGGAACGCCAGCGGGAGGCCGGCCACGCGGGCGACGAACTCGTCGCCTGACATCGGAGGGACGAGCGGACCGGGGAACACGCTGCGCTCGAACATGGCCGCCTGCAGCGGGCTCGGCGCGAGCACACAGCCCCAGCCGGAGGTCAGGGTCAGCAGGTGGCGGACGGTGATCGGCCGCGCCGCCTCGACCGTGTGGTCGAGCGGGCCAGCAGGGTCCACGAGCACCTGCGGGTGCCCGGCCTCGGGGAGCCAGCGCGCGATCGGGTCGTCCAGGGCCAGCACGCCGTCGGACACGAGGCTGAGCGTCAGCGCGCCGCCGATCGGCTTCGTCAGCGATGCGATACGAAACAGCGAGTCCTCCGTCATCGGCGGGCTGCCGGGTTCGACTGCCATCCTGCCGCCCGCCCTCACCTCTGTGCGGCCGTCGATGCGCACCGCGGCCACGTATCCGGGAATCCGCCCGGTCGCGACGTGCGCGTCCTGTGTCTGCCAGATGGCGTCGAAACTCGTCATGGCCTCCTCAGGCATCCGGAGAGTACGACCGGGGAAGCGGCCGAAACTCATCTCGATGACATGGTGGGCTACGCTTCGGGCGTGAGCGCCGCCCTCGTGGCACTGATCCTGATCGTGCTGTTCCTGGCCTTCGGCATCGGCCTGCTGGGGTTCGCGCTCAGCGTGCTGTGGTCACTCGTGTGGTACGCCATCGTCGGTCTCGTGATCGGCGGCCTGGCCCGGCTGCTCGTGTCCGGGCGGCAGGACATGGGCCTGCTGGAAACGGCGCTGTTCGGCATCGCCGGTTCGCTGCTGGGCGGGATCATCGCCAACGACGTGCTCGACGTCGGCTGGTTCCTCCAGTTCCTGAC
>JBQCGJ010000144.1:0-8826 GCA_051955775.1 Gaiellales bacterium
CAAATTGTTAAGACGGCGACCCGGTACCCGGTACCGGTTGGGTGGGGTTCGGGGCGCCCAGGGCGCCCAGCACCGCGCCCACGCAGCTTCCCAGGGCATGCAGGTCGTAGCCGCCCTCGAGCACGTGCACCTGGGGCACGCCAAGGTCCGCCAGGCGCCCGGTCATGTCCACGAAGCCGGCCTCGTCCAGCCGCAGCGACCCCAGCGGATCGTCGCGGTGGGCGTCGTACCCGGCCGACACCAGCACCAGCTCGGGCCGGTGGGCGCGCACCGCCGGCAGAACATGCTCCGCGAACGCCGCCAGGTAGTCGCCGGGCGGCGTGCCCACCGCCATCGGCAGGTTCAGCGTGGCGCCCTCGGCCGCGTCGCCGCCACGCTCGGAGGCCGCTCCGGTGCCGGGGAAGAACCCCCACCCATACTGGTGAAGCGACACATACAGCACGCTGGGGTCGTCCCAGAAGACGTCCTGGGTGCCGTTGCCGTGGTGGACGTCCCAGTCCACGATCGCCACCCGCTCCAGGCCGCGTGCACGTGCATGGGCGGCGGCCACCGCCACCTGGTTCAGGATGCAGAAGCCCATCGCCCGCGCCGGCCCTGCGTGAGGGCCGGGCGGGCGGCCACCCACGAACGTCGCGTCCGCCCCGCCCGTCAACACCGCATCCACGGCGGCCATCGCGCCGCCACAGGCCCGCACGGCGGCGTCGAAGCTGAACGAGTTCACCACCGTGTCGGGATCCAGCATTCCGCCGCCCCCGGCGCACACCTCGCGAAGCCACTCCAGATAGGCAGGCGGGTGCACGCGCTCAAGGGCCTCGGGCGGCGCCGGCGGCGCCTCCACCACCTCCGCCCCCGACTGCGCGACGGCGGTCTGGACGGCGGCGTATCGGGCCGGCTGCTCGACGTGGGGCCCCGGATCGTGGGCCAGGAACACGTCGTGCATGTAACAACGCACACAGCCACTTTGTGACCCTCCGCCCGACCTACTGTTTGTTGGGAAAACCGCCAATATCTCCGAACGAATCGTGGTGATTAATCTCAGCTTAACAATCCGACATCCAAAATGAACCGCTTCGCGGGCATAATGCCAGGACTGTCTTCACACCCTTGTAACAACGCAAGGAGCCACGCATGTATCGATTCAGCCGCGCAATCTTCGTCGAGATCAAGGACCTGGTGGATCCCCATCCGGACACCATCACCGTCCCCCAGGCGAAGCGGCGCGTTCTGAATGCCTGCGAGGCAACCATCGAACGGCTGGCCCGCGACCCGCACTACTTCGCGAAGCCCAGCCAGAGCCTGTTCCAGGAAGTGCGCCACCTGTTCTCGATCTCCAATCAGGCGCGCGTGTACCGGTCGATCGACCGCCACATCACGAACGCCGTGCAGTTCATCCTGGAGGAGATCGAACGGGCGAACGAGGGGATGGCCTGCTGCAAGGCCACCACACGCAAGGGCAAGCCGTGCCAGCGCACGCCGCTGCCCGACCGCGAGTACTGCCCCTCGCATCAGCACCTCGAAGAGCGCCGCCCTATCTCGGCGTAGCCTCGGGGGCCGCCTCATCCACGGGCAGCTCGAGCTGCTTGTGGCGCTCCAGCCCTGACACGCCGACGCCCGCCAGCCGAAGCGCGTCCGGCCGTGCCGTGAGCGCGCGGTCGAGCAGCCGGCAGGCCAGGTCCCCGATCGTCCCTGCGTCGTCGGTTCCGACCGCCAGCGAGTGGGAGCGGGTGGCGATCGAGAAGTCGGGGTAGCGCAGCTTTGCCGTGACCGTGCGCGCGGCCAGCCCGCGCCGGACGAGCGTCGCGGCCAGGCCCTCCGCCATGCGCCGCAGCTCGGCATGCAGCTCCGCCCGGTCGGTCACGTCGCGGGCGAACGTCTCCTCGCTGGAGATCGACACCGCCTCGCCCGGCTCGCCGCTGACCGGGCGCGGGTCGATCCCGCGTGCCCGGTCGCGCAGTTCCTGCCCCACCCGGCCGGGCAGCAGCCCCGCCAGCCGGTCGTCGGACAGCCCGGCCAACTCGCCGATGGTGGACACTCCGGCCTGTGCCAGCCGGCGCTCCGCCTTGGGGCCGACGCCCGGCAGCCGGCGCACCTCGAGCGGGGCCAGGAACGCCGCCTCCCCGCCTGCGGGAACCACCGTGATGCCGCCCGGCTTGCGCATGTCCGACGCCACCTTGGCCACCACCTTGCAGCCGGCCACACCCAGCGAGCATGACAGGCGCACCCGCCGCCGCACCGCGAGCTGGATCATCGCCGCCTGCTCCCGCGGGTCGCCCACCGGCAACTCCAGGTAGCCCTCGTCGATGCCGACCTGCTCGACCACCGGCGCCATTGAGCGCACGATCTCCCAGGTGCGCTGCGACCACTCCCGATAGGTGCGATGATCGGGCGTCACGAACACCGCATGCGGGCAGCGACGCAGCGCCTCCGCCGACGACATCGCCGAGCGGATGCCGTACCGACGGGCCTCGTAGCTGGCGGTCGACACGACGCCGCGGCCGGCCGGAGCTCCGCCCACCACCAGCGGCTTTCCGCGCAGCTCGGGGTGGCGGTGCAGTTCCACCGCGGCGAAGAACGCGTCCAGGTCGAGGTGCGCAATCATCGGCCCCCGGGAGTATCGCCGTCCGCGGCTGTGTCCAACTTGCGACATCTTCGGCACCGCTTGACCGATTCGCGGGCGCCGCCCGCCGGTAGAATGGTGCCCTGCTTTGACCCACGACGCCGACAAGCTCATCCGCCAACTCTCCTTGGTGGCATACCTCATGGCGGAGCAGCGACCGATCACGGCGCGCGACGTCAAGACCAACGTCGAGGGGTATGCCAACATGGGCGACGAGGCGTTCGCCCGCCGCTATTTCGCCGACCGCAGCGAGCTGAAGGCGCTGGGCGTGCCGATCGACTCCATCCGCGACGAGTTCACCGGCGAGGAGCTGTACAACCTGCGCGAGGAGCACTACTTCCTGCCGCCGGTCGACCTCTCGGACGAGGAGCTGGCGGCGCTGCAGACCAGCCTGCACCTGCTGGAGGGGCAGTTCGCATATGCCGAGCCGCTGCGGCTGGCGCTGCAGAATCTGGCCCTCGGCCGCGCCCACCCACTGCTCGATCCCGGCCCCAAGACGGCCACCGTGGAGCTCCTGGGCAGCCGCTACACGCCCGAGGTCGCGCAGCGGCTGGCCAAGCTGGAGCAGGCAATCTCGAAGCAGCGCACCGTGCGTTTCACGTACTGGACGATCCAGACCGACTCCCAGGCGGCGCGGCGGGTCAACCCGTATGGCCTGTGGGAGCTGAACGGCGTGTGGTACATGGTCGGCGACGATCTCGACCGACCCGAGGACGACCCCGATCGCAGGCGCACCTTCCGGGTGTCGCGGATCCGCGGCGAGATCACCTTCGCCACCCGCCGCGAGCGGGACTTCCGGATGCCGGAGGACTTCAACGTCACCGCCTACCGCGACCGGGCGCCGTGGATGCTGGGCCGCGCCCCGGCCGGCGAGGCCAGCCTTGCGGTGTCCGCCGACGCGTTCTTCTGGGTCGAGCGGCTGTTCGGGCGGCACGGCGAGATGGAGGAGCTGGACGACGGCAGCGGTCGCCTGACCACTCCCTACTCCGACCTGGAGGCGCTGTCGGCGTGGATCCTGTCGCTGGGCGGCCGGGTCACCCCGCTCGGGCCTCCCGAGCTGCTGCGCCGCGTGAGCGCCGACCTGCGGGCGGTGGCCCGCGTGCACCGCGGCTCGCCCACGGACGCCGGTGCCGCAGTCCCGGAGCCGGCCGAGGCCGAGCCCTACCGGATCGAGCGCGGCCCCGGGCCGGTCGCCCCCGAGCGTTTCGCGCTGCTTCAGGCGCTGCTCGCGTACCTGCTCGACTGCTGCGGTGACGAGCCGTCTGCGAGCGTGTCGACCGCCGACCTGCGCGACCGCTTCCGGCTGTCCCCGCAGGAGCTCCAGGACCACCTCGACCTGCTCAACCTGGTCAACTTCGGCGGCGGCTGCTACGCCGTGTACTGCTCGACCGTGAACGGCTCGGTGCAGGTCGACAAGGAGCTGTACGGCGACACCTTCCGGCGTCCCGCCCGCCTGTCGCCTCTGGAGGCCAAGGCGCTGCTGCGCGCGCTGGACGTGGTCGCGCCGCTGGTCGCGGCGGAGGCGCACACGTCGCTGGACACGGTGCGCGAGAAGGTCGAGGGGTCGTTCGGCCGGTTCCCGCTGGCGGACACGCCGGCGCCCCAGCACGCGGACGCCGAGGAGACCGCGGTCACCGTGCTCAACGAGGGCGTGCGCAACCGGCAGCTGGTGGATATCACCTACCTGTCACGGTCGTCCAGCGAGCTGTCCACGCGCACGGTCGAGCCGTACCTGCTGCGGCGCGACGAGCGCGGATGGTACGTGGAGGCGTTCGACCGCAGCCGCGGCGCGCGGCGCACGTTCAAGGTGGCCTACATCAAGGACGCCACCCTGCGCGGCGACCGCTACGAGGCCCGGCCCGAGATGGTCGACCTCGACCACCAGCTGGGCGGCGAGGTGGGGATGGCTCGTGTGCGCTTCAGCCCCGAGCGCGCGCGGTGGGAGCTGGAGGGGCGCCGGGGCACCCGAGCGACAGCGGACGGCGGCGCCGTCGCCTCCATCACCTACGGGTCGCTGGACTGGCTGGTGCCCGAGATCCTGCGCTATCGCGGCCACGCCGAGGTGCTCGATCCGCCCGCCCTGCGAAGCCAGGTGCGGGAGGCCGCCGCGGCACGCCTGAGCGAGCTCCAGGCCGTTCCGGCCGGCTAGGTGATTGATGCCACGCCGGCGGTGGCGTGGCTTCAATCATCTACCCCGGACATCCGCGAAAACACGTACCGCAGATCAACGCATCGGGGATGGACAGGGGCTGTGCGCGCTCCGATCCAAGGGGCCATGTACGCCCCCATCATCACCATCCCAAACACGCCGCTGCCGCGTCGCCCCGAGACCGAGATGGAGTACTTCCAGCGGGTCGCCAGCGCGCGCAAGTACGAGCTCCGGCTGCGCCGCCGCGAGCGTCGCGTCGCCCGCCTGCGGTCGCTGGTTCACCGCGCCGCCTGAGAGTTTCGAAGCGCGTTTCGAGCGTTGCGCTGGAGATACCGGCCATCCCGATCCGGGATGTACAGCCGTCTGTAGCGGTCTGCCAGATCGTCCGGGTCGCCCCCGATCCAAGCCTCGAGTGACGGAAAGACGTCGTCAGGCTGATCGGGGGCTTCGCCGGCGGCCCGCCGCTCGGCGCCGCGGTTCCACGGGCAGACCTCCTGGCAGATGTCGCAGCCGTACACCCGGTCCTCGAACTCCTCGGCGAACGGCAATTGCTCCATCCGCGACTGCGACAGGTACGACAGGCAGCGCCGGGCATCCAGCACGCCGTCACCGACGATGGCATCCGTGGGGCAGGCGTCGATGCACGCACGGCACGATCCGCAGGCGTCCCACGCCGGCCGGCCGGGCGTTGCGTATGTGGGCGCCAGCTCGACGTCCGTGACCAGCGCGCCCAGCACCACCCACGACCCGTGGCGGCGGGTGATGGCCATCGTGTTCTTGCCGTAGACGGCGATGCCTGACCGGGCGGCGGCCTCCCGGTCGACGTGCTGGTTGGCGTCCACGTAGACCGCGAACCGCGACCCGGGCTTCAGGCTGCGAAGACGCGCACCCAGCTCGCGCAGGGCCCCACGCAGCTCGGTGTACTCGTCCCGCCGCGCGTACCGCGGCAGCCTCCCCCGCGCCGGCTCCGCGGGCTTGGCCGGCTCGGGGCGGGCATAGCTGCGGGCTGCGGCCACCACCGAGCGGGCGTTGCGAAGCAGCGTTTCGGGATGGCAGGAGCGCTCCGGCTGGGCCATGGTGAACCGCATGTCCGCGAACAGCCCCTGCTCGCGCCGCTCCCGGATGGCCGCCTCCGTCTCCTCGTAGGGCGTCGCAGCGGCCACGCCGCAGGCGTCGATGCCCAACTCCTGCGCGGCCGCCAGCACGGCCTCTGTCAGCTGACCGGCGTCCATATCCAGAAGGCTACCGGCGCAACCGCCCGCAGCCGGCGTCCGTCACACTGCGCACTGTCTCAGAAGCCAACGGGAGGCCCCATGCACCAGCGAGTCGCGGCCACGGCCGCCAGACCCAGCGCCCTGACAGCCATCGCGCTGGTCGTCACAGCCGCACTGCTCACGGACCTGTCGGCGCAGCTGTCGCTGGGCTGGCCGGTGCCGATCACCTTCCAGACGCTGGTCGTGCTGGGATCAGGGGCGTATCTGGGAGCGCGCCTGGGTGTTGCCTCGCAACTTCTCTACCTGGCCCAGGGAGCGGCGGGTCTGCCCGTGTTCGCGAAGGGCGACAGCGGCTACATGTGGCTGACGGCGGTCAACCCGCTGCATCCGAGCGGCGGGTACCTGTGGGGGTTCCCGCTGGCGGCGCTCGTGACAGGCCTGATCTGCGACCGCTGGGGCCGGAGCTTCTACGTCACCGTGCCAGCCATGCTGGTGGGCAGCGTCGCGCTGTACCTCCCGGGCCTGCTGTGGCTCAGGGACTCGCTGGCCCTGACCTGGTACCAGACCCAGGATGCCGGACTGCGCCCGTTCGTGCTCGGCGACCTGTGCAAGATCGCGGCCGCCGCGGCGATCGTCGACCCGGCTGCACCCTGGGGCCGCTTCCTGTACCGCTGGACACGGGCAGCCTGAAGCCGAGGGCGCTCCACGCTCCCGGTGACCTCCGGGGGCGCCTACGACGTGCGCGCGGCGCGCGCGACAGACGGCTCGGCGTGCTTCCCGCAGCGTGCGCACACCATGTCCTCGGTGCCCACGAAGGCCTGCCACTTGTGCCCCCGCCGCACGCACCGGATACGTCGACGAATTCGCCGGAACGGACGACTCACGCCCATAGCGTGCCACACGTCCATGAGAGCAGCGTGGGGTTTCACCAACCATCTAAACTCGTCTCCAACCAGATTGCAGGTGGGGAACACACTCCATCGATCGGGGGAAGCTGTGCGACGACTATGGAAGGCCTTGACCCTGTTTTCAGGTCTGGCGGCGCTGGCGGCGCTGGCACCCGCCGCGCTGGCCTTCACCGGCGTGCCGGTAAAGGCCCAGCCGCCGCCGGTGCAGGAGTCGAACCCGGCAGTGTCGACGCACTACATCGCCTGGACGCAGAACTCCAAGGCGCACCCGCACTCGTTCAACGTGTTCGAGCAGCTTCTCTCGAGCGGTGTGCCCACCGGGACGGTTCGGCGCGTCAACTCGGCGGGCGTCCAGGCCCAGTCCGGCGCGATCGCCGGCACCCGGCTGGCCTATGCGGTGTCGACCGGCACGACGTCGGACATCCGCTTCTCCAACCTCCTGCTGCACAACGGCTCGAACCCGCCCGTGGGCGTGAACACCCCGGCCTTCGAGTACTCCCCCGAGCTGTCCTTCACGTGGCTGATGTTCGGACGGCAGGTGCACGGCACGTCGCGGATCGTGCTGTTCAACCTGCAGACGCACTCGGCTCGGCGGCTGTTCAGCATCCCGCGCGGGTCCCAGGCCACGAACTTCGCCGACCCGGGTCAGGTCAACGGCAACTTCGCGACGTTCTACGTGTGCAAGGGCGCTGCCCCGGCGTGCAGCGTCTACCTGTACACCATCTCGACGCACACGCTGACGAAGATCTCCCACCCGTCGAACGTCCTCGATCGGTGGCCCGCTGTGACCGCCACGGGCACGCTCTGGTTCAATCGTCTGAGCTCGGGGTCGGGACCGTGTTCCTCGAGCCTGGTCGAGAAGCCGCTGGCATCGCCCGCGGTTGCCGTGCACGCATTCACTCCCGGTTTCGTCGGCGCCAACATGCAGACCTACAACGACGGCACGCACGACCAGCTGTTCTACGACCGGGTGTCCTGCATCGACGACAACAGCGACATCTACCGGGGACAGCTGCCCTGACGCCGACTCTGGGTTTACACGCCGCTCAATAGGGGAAGAGTTTGTCCACGGTCAGAAGTCCAGCCAGCCCCCTCCAGGCTCGGCTCTGACCCTGGTGCGCGGGCCGCGGTCATCCTGACCCTGCGCAAGAGGTACCTGCCACCGGCCGTGGCCCGCGCCAGCCCCTCTGTATCGAGCGATACACAGCCGCTGCATCGGGTGAGGCGGAACTCGGGCTGACCGGTTCCTAGGCTCGGCTCATGGATTCAGTCAGTGCGAAAGGAGCCGTGTCATGAGGTCTTCGAAGCGTCTCGTTCGAACCCTGGGCGTCGCAATGCTCGCCCTCGGGCTGTCGTCGCAGGTGGCCCAGGCCAAGCCGTTCGAGCCCGTCTTTACCGGCACGACCGGCAGCCAGGGAGCCGCCAGCGTGCAGCCCACCGCGCGGCCGTGGTCACCGGCGCTGGTTCACGCCGCGATAAATCGGCTGTCGGAGCCGATCCACCGGACAGTCGGCCCCGCCACCGCCGTGCCGACATCGCCTGGGGCAACTCCGACCGTGCTGCACCAGTCGGTCCTTCAGGGACCGGTCTCGGCGTCGAGCCGGGCGAGCGTGAACTGGGCGGCGGTAGCAGGAGGGGCGGTCATCATCGTGCTGGTGGGGGCACTCGGTGCCGGGCTGTACCGGCTGCGACCGCAGCGGCCCGTTACGGCCTGACTCCGCCGACAGGCAACCGCCCGGGCGTCCGGCACAGGGCGCCCGGGCGGCGCGCTGCCGTCTCCACGGCGAATCTCAGAAGCCGAGCACGAACTTGGCGTCGTCCGACATCATCTCGGGCGACCAGGGCGGCGTCCAGGTCAGATCGGTGACCACGTCGGAAACCCCCTCCATGCTGCGCACCACCTGGTGGATCTGCTCCTCGATCATGGCGCCCGCAGGG
>JBQCGJ010000145.1:0-9597 GCA_051955775.1 Gaiellales bacterium
TCCGCCGCCGGGCATCCATGCCCGCCTGCGGCGGGCGCGTCGAACAAGCTTGGCCATCGGGCTTCGCCGCAGCCGGAGTCCGGAGCCAGAGGTCTTCAGCCGTAGCCGCACGCCGTGATCGCCGGCTCCCAGGCCCAGCCGGGGCCGGCGCAGCGGCTCGTCCGCGGTCTCCACGCCGGTCAGGGTGCACGCGACCTCGTACCCGGCACGGGCGGCAGCCTCCGCGACCCGCTGGTCGGCAGCCCCGTATGGGTAGGCCAGCGAGCGGCAGTCGCCCAGCCGGCTCCCGATCTCGTCCCGCGATGCGCGCAACTCCTCCTCCAGCGCGCACTCCTCGAGCGTCGTCAGCAGGGGGTGGGTGACGGTGTGCGAGCCGATCTCCCAGCCGTCCTGGTTCAGCTCCAGCAATTCGTCCCAGCCCATCGAGCGCATGCGCTCCGGCGGCTCGCGGTCGACCCCGAACCATCGCATCGGCAGGTCTCCGCCGACGAATCCCGTGACCACGAACACCGTGCCCGGAAAGCCGTGATGCGCGAGGATGCGGGCCGCCCTGCGAGTGCTCACGTAGCCGTCGTCGAAGGTGAATACGACCGCCCGCTCGGGCAGCGTGCCGGCGTCCCGGCGGTCCTCCGCGTCGCTCAGCGTGAGGCCGACAAAGCCGCGGTTTCGCAGGTGTGCGGCGTGGCCGGCAAGCGCGTGCTCGGACACGGCCAGCGGTGAGCTCCAGGCCGAGTCGACGGCGTGGTATGCCAGGATAAGGGGACGCTGGGGGGTTTCGCCCACGGGCCGATTATCCAAGCGCCGGGCACGCTGGGCAAGTCCACGCGTTACGGCCTTCTGTTTCCCACCGCCACTATGCCGCGGGGCAAGGCGAACGTACATTGTGGAGGCAGTGCCGCGGATGCCCCAGCCCAGGCGACCGGTCGCTACCATGGCCGAAATGCCCCCTGCCCCTCAAAGAGAAGCAGGCGGCAGGCCGCGGGTGCAGCGGCTGGGTTGGGGATTGGCCGACCAGGCCCTGTCGAGCATCACCAACTTCGCGCTGGCGGTCCTGGTCGCACGGTCTGTCGGGATCGACAGCTTCGGAGCGTTCGGGCTGGCCTTCACAACCTACACGTTCACCCTGGGGGCCGTCCGCGCGTTCTGCTCGGAGCCGATCGGGGTGCGGTTCAGCGCCACGTCCGAGGATCTGTGGCGTGAGGGCAGCCGGCAGTCGACCGGAGCGGCGCTGGTGCTGGGAGCCGCATCCGGCGTCCTGTGCGCTCTTGCCTCGCTCCTGTTCACGGGCACGCTGCGCTATTCGCTGCTCGCGCTGGCCGTGACCATGCCGGGGCTGATTCTCCAGGACACGTGGCGAACCGCCTTCTTCTCCAGCCTGCGCGGGCGCTGGGCGTTCGCCAACGACTTCGCGTGGGCCATCGCGCAGGTGGTGCTCGTCGGCGCCGTGCTGGGGGCCGGCCAGCGCACGACCCCGATGTTCATCCTGGCCTGGGGCCTGGCCGCCAACGTCGCCGCGTTGTACGGGATCTGGCAGGCCCGGCTGCTGCCCGCCCCGCGCAAGACCTGGACGTGGCTGCGCTCCCAGCGCGATCTGTCTCCCCGCTACCTGGTCGAGTTCCTGGCCCGGAACGGCGCCAACTCCGGATCGATGTACATGGCGGGTGTATTCGGCGGCCTGGCGGCGGCCGGCGCGCTGCGCGGCGCCCAGGTCGCGCTGGGCCCGATGAACATCCTCAACATGGGCATCACCGCGCCCGCCATCACGGAGGCGGTGCGGGTCAGCCGGCGCTCGCTGCGGCGGATGGTGCAGTTCTCGGTCGCCGTCGGCGTGGGCCTGGCAATCGCTTCTCTGGTGTGGGGAGTGGGGATGTACCTGCTGCCCGCGCACATCGGCCACGCGCTGCTGCGCAAGTCGTGGGCGCCGGCCCACGCGGTCATCCTGCCGTACACCGCGGTCATGGCCGCCGCCGGGATGCTGACCGGCGCCACCGTCGGACTGCGCGCGCTGGCCGCGGCCAAGCGCAGCATGCGGGCGCGGCTGGTCACGGGCGCCATCGCGATCCCCGCAACCACGGTGGGGGCGATCGTCGACGGAGCGGCGGGCGCGGCCCTCGGCCTTGCGGCGGCGCTGTGGCTGGGCAGCATCCTGTGGTGGCGCGGCCTGCTGCTCGAGGTCGGGACACTCGAGGAGTCGCGCCGCGCACCGGCGCCGCCGACGCCCGCGCCCGGCCCCGAGCCGGTGGTCTAGCCTAGGTGCCCAGCCGCAGGGCGGGCTGGTGCAGGCACGCGTCGAGCCCCGGCTTGATCTTGAGCGGCTGCCACTTCAGCACGGCCACCTGCCGGCAGTCGACGGCGCCGCCGGTGCGGCGCCCGCACAACCACCGCGATGTCCCCCGGCCCGGGCGCACGCACGTGAACCGCGGGCCGCTCACGGTGCGGGTGACGTCGGCGGCCACCGCCGTAGCGGTGGGCGCCCTGGGCACGAACGACACCAGGTCAGGCTCCTTGTCGCAGCGGTGCCTGCCAGGGCCTTCGCTGATCGAGCCGGTGAACGAGACGTCGGCCCGCACGCACAGGTATTCCGCCTGGTAGACCACTGCGCACACCCACGCCGACGCGTTGCTCTGGAGCTCGACGCAGCGCACACGGGCCGGCGGGTTCTGGGCTGCGACGTGGCTGGTCACCGTGGCCGCATCCGCCCGCTGGCGCACCTTGACGGCCCAGTATCCGGCGCCGGCGACGATGATCGCGAGCGCGACCAGGATGGGAGTGAGCCTCCTGCGGTCCACGTCCCGAGAATACGCGGCCATCGGCCGGTTCGCATCCGCTGCAGGCCATTTGCCGGGCCGCGCCGGTCGACAGGCGGCCCGCGCGCGCGTACGGTAGTGGTGTGCAACCGCTGACCTCGATGCCGCGCGGCCGATGAGCACACCCGGGGCCGCGGTTGAGTCGCCGCGAGCCGACTTCGGCCGGCTCGAGTGGCGTGCCCTGCTGCCGGGCCTGCTGGCGTTCGCGGTGGTCGCGCCGCTGGCCGCCGCCAACGGCGGCTACAACCCGCCTTCGT
Organism: Gaiellales bacterium; assembly: GCA_051955775.1. Lineage (GTDB taxonomy): Bacteria > Actinomycetota > Thermoleophilia > Gaiellales > JAICJC01 > DASUHT01. The sequence continues at coordinate 3,065 of JBQCGJ010000145.1, forward strand.
GGGGCTGGAGCGCCGCGGCGCTCCTGTGGGTCGCCGGTCTGGCCCTGGTGTTCACGGACTGCGATGAAGTGTCGACCGCCGAGCAGGTCACGCTGGCGGGGCTGCTCGGGCTGACGGTGTGGATCCTCCTGTCCGCCCTGTGGTCCGGCGCCGCCGGCTCGGCCGCCATGGCCGCGGAGCGCATGCTGGTGTACGTGGGGGGCGTTGCGGCGCTGGCCCTGATCGCCCGCCGCGGGTCGACCGTGACCATCCTTGCGGGCACCCTGGCCGCGCTCACCGTGGTGGTCGGCGACGGGCTGGTCGGACTCCTGTTCCCCTCGACCACGGAGCTGCACGGCGTCGCCCAGACGGGCCGGCTGTCCGCCCCGGAGGGGTACTGGAACGGGATGGGCATCACCGCCGCCCTCGGCGTGCTGCTGGCGCTGGGCCTGGCCGCGCGGTGCCAGACCATGCTGGGCCGGGTCGCGGCCGCGCTCACGCTGCCGGTGCTGGCCACGGGCCTGTACCTCACGTTCAGCCGCGGAGCGTGGATCTCGCTGGGATTCGGGCTGCTGGTCGCGCTGGCCCTCGACGGCCGCCGCTGGCAGCTTTTCCTGACCGCCCTGGCGGTGCTGCCGTGGCTGGCCATCGACGTCGGCATGGCGGTCAGCTCCTCGGCGCTCACGCACATGTCCTCCCCCGTCGATCCGACCACCAGTCAGGGCCACCGGCTGACGCTGGTGATGATCGCGTCGGCGGTGCCGCTGGTGGCCGCCGTGATCGGGGTGCAACTGCTGGAACGGCAGTGGAGCCCGGGGCGCACGCTGACCCGGGCCGGCCGCGCGATCGCGCTCGTGCTGTGCGCGGCGGCGTTGATCACGCCGGTCGGGGTGTACGGCTCGCCGGCGAAGGTGTGGGATCGGGTGTATTCGGGGTTCTCGGCCGCGGCCCCCGGGGGCTTCAAGCAGGGCCGGAACCTGAACGCCCGCCTGTTCAGTCTGTCGGGCAACGCGCGGCTCACGCTGTGGAAGGCCGCCTGGCACGACTATCAGGATCATCCGGTGCTGGGCGGCGGGGCCGGCCAGTACCAGACGTACTGGGCAGCCAACCGGCCCTCGACGCTGCGCGCCGTGAACGCGCACAGCCTGTATCTGGAGACGCTTGCCGAGCTGGGACCGGTCGGACTGGCGCTGCTGCTGCTCGCCCTTGTCCCCGCACTGGTCGCGGCCGTGCGGGCTCGAGCTCACCCGCTGGTGGCTCCGGCGCTGGGCGTGTACGCCGCGTTTCTGCTGCATACCGGAGCAGACTGGGACTGGCAGCTTCCCGGCGTCACGCTGGCCGCGCTGGCAGTCGCGGTGGCGATCATGGTGGCAGCACGTCCCGAGGGCGAGTCCAGGCTCGCGGTCGACCGCATCCGGATGGGCGCCATCGTGGTCGTGGTGGTGCTGGCGGTTGCGGCTGTGTACGGGCTGCGCGTGAACCTCGCTCTCAGCCGCAGCGCGGACGCCGCGGCGACCTCGAACTGGTCATCCGCGCTGTCCAACGCAAACACGGCGGCGTCCTGGGCGCCGTGGCTGGAGACGTCGTGGATCGCGGTCGGCGAGGCCCGCCTGGGCGCCGGAGACCGGTCAGGCGCCGCCTCGGCCTTCCACCACGCCGCGGATGACAACCCGTACGACTGGCAGCCCTGGTACGGACTGGCGCGGGCCACAACGGGGGCCGAGAGCGGCGCAGCACTGGCACACGCGCTGCGCCTCGACCCGCACGAGCCGGTGCTGACCGATCTGCGCGCGTCGCGCTGATCCACGCATCCTCGCCAGCCGGAAAAACCTTTGGATCTCGGTGTAAGGGTTGGCCGTGCAGCGCCGGTATACACATCGCACGTCATCATGGGGAGGCAGAGGTGGAGTGGTTTCGACCTGAAGATCCGATCGCACGACTCGAGGACGAGTTGCGGTCGGAGCGGCCAACGCTCGATCGCAGCGTCCAACGATCGATCACCCGCCGCGTCCAGCCGAACGGCAGCCCGTTGCGGCGAACTGGTCTGGCGCTGGTGCTGACCACGACCACCCTCGGCGCCATGAGCGCGCTGGGCGGTGTCAGCTATGCGTTCCATACCGTCGGCTACTCGTTCGGCTCGAACTCGCAGTCGAACTCGCCTGGGAAGCACGGATCGCTGAGCTGGGGCACATCAAACGGCTACGGCGGACCGTCGAGCAACTGCCAGTACGGCGACCGTGACCATCATCACCATGATGGTCACGACGACGGCGGTAACTACGGAGGAGGGGGCTTCGGCTGGTAGCCGTGGCCTAGGCACGTAGTAGCTGTCGAAACACGCGGGCCCCGTTCGTGGCGGGGCCCGCGGTGGTTTTTGGCCGGTCACCAAGGCCCGGCAAGTCTTCACAGCAGAACGGCAAACACGTACGCTCGTAGAGAAGTGCGACGCCGAGACCCCCTCCGCCATCCCGACGAACTCGCCCAGCGCGTCTATGCCTACGTGGCGTACCGCATCGGACCCGGGCCGGACGCCGAGGACGTGACCAGCGACGTGTTCGAGCGGGCGCTGCGGTATCGCCGCAGCTACGACCCCGGCCGCGGTTCGCCCGTCACCTGGCTGATCGGGATCGCCCGCCGCGAGCTCGCCGAGCGCGCGGGCCAGCGGGAGGTGCCGGTGGGCGATCTGCCGGATCAGCCGGACGACGGCCGGCTCGAACACGATTCCGTCGAACGCCTCGGCCTGCAGGCGGCGATGGCCACTCTCAGCCCGCGCGACCGCGAGTTGCTCGCACTGCGATACGGCGGCGACCTCACGGCGGCCCAGATCGCCGCACTGCTGGATATGCAGACGAACGCCACCGAGGTGGCACTGCACCGGGCGCTGGGACGACTGCGGGCCGTCATGGACCCCGCGCCGGAGGCGCCCACCGCCGCCGCGCAGGCACAGCCGGCCTGCTACACGGCGGACGCGGAGAGCCGGTAGATCCCGGGCGGGGCCTACCGCATGAAAAGGTCGAGCACGAGCGTCATCACGTAGACGACGCCGAACCAGATCAGCGCCGCCGCCGCCACAGCCAGGGCAACGTGCTCCTGCGCCCATTCAATGACCGTGGGACGGCTTACGTACTCCCAGGACTCCTCAGCGTCCGAGATTCGTCGCACTATCGAGACCCCTCTCAAAGTGGTTGCTCACCAAGGATCGCGGGGACGGTCGGGATGCGCGTCCCTCCCCCGGGGTATGTGAGGAGTTTCGCTCGCCGTCCGTACTGAATCCTTACAGGACGCTCACGAGCTCAGCCCTCTTCGCTGCCGATAGTACGCCCATCGCCGGTCTGCGACGCATACTCGTTTCGCTTGGCGTTTCGGCCATCACGTTAGTGGTGGCGGTCGCACCCGCCATGGCCAGCCAGGAGATCGCGGTCCCCGCCGGGCAGCCCACGCTGATCGTGAACAAGTACGGCATCGCGCGGGTCTCCTACACCAATGCACACGGCGTTCGCGTCCACGTGCTGGCGTGGGGCGCGATCAACGCCAGGACGCCCAGCCAGTCGGTCGCGCAGGTCAAGTTCAAGCTGGACTACTCGGGCGGCTACGGATCGTTCGGGGCCAACTACTGGCGGCGCATGCACAACTACTGCGGCAAGTACACAGGGCCGCCGCTGCACCATCTGCTGTTCGCGTGCACGGCCCGCGACGGCACCTACTGGGCGCTCCAGACATGGCGCCGCGGGCTGCGCGACGGCGGCTGGCCGACCACCGGCGTGCGGCGCGACAAGGAGCTGCACCTGTCCCACTGGAGCGGCTCGCTGCCCGTGCTGTTCGCCGACACCAGCTGGCTCTCGGGTGGCAAGTACGACGAGGTGTTCGGCTACCTGCACTACGCCAGCACCGGCGTGTACGGCTTCTCCTCGACCAGCAAGGGCTCGCCCACCGACACCTACGGCCGCAACGTCTACCTGGACACGCACAATCCCGCCTGGGGGCGCGGCTGGTTCAGGTTCAACTCGGCACTCACCCACCGCAGCAACGGCAACTTCTGCATCGGCATGTACCGCCTCTACGGGCGTACCCACACGGCCAAGGGCGACGAGTACCGGCTGACTGTGATGGGCCCGGGCGTGACGCCGATCCTGCAGTGGAAGCGCCCGGCGCCCGGCCGTTTCAGCACGTCGGTCTTCCAGCAGCGCTACAACGAGCTGATCTCGTTCACGCCTGCCGGCGATCCGTGCAGGAAGACCTAGTAGCGCGTCTTCCAGATCATGGCCGGAGCGGGGTTGCCGTTCGGCGTGACCGGGATGAACTCGAACCCGTCCGGGATGTGCAGATAGCCCGGCCCCGTGCCGCCCACCGCGGTGTGGCCGTACTGCCACACGATGCGGTTGGTGTGGGGGTTGATCACGACCACCCGGTCGTTGAAATCGTCGCCCACGATCACGTCTCCATTGGGCAGCATCGCGGCCAGGCTCGGATGATCGAGCATGCCCGGGCCCGATGACGGCCGGTACGTCCACATGACGGCGCCGGTGCGGTGGTTCAGGATGACCACGCCGCCGGGCCGTGCATAGTCGGCGACGATGATGTTGCCGTTTCGGGTGAGCTGGGGGTCGGAGGCGTAGCTCACCGGCGCTCTGTACACCCGCACGAGCCGCCCACCGAGCGTCACGTCGTCGATATAGCCGCCGTTGATCTCGCTGATCAGGATGTGCCCGTTGCGAAGCGGGGTGTCGCCGTTGATGTCGCCGAAGCTGGTCGGAGGGTTGTGCACGCACACGCCGGTGGTGCCGATGGTGCGCACGATCCGCTGCCCCCTGATCTCGAGCACGCGGCAGTTGTATGCGTCGGCCACGATGACCAGGCCGTGTTTCAGTGCATAGGCGTCGTCCGGCGTGTTGAGGTAGCCGGGCGCGGAGCCGGGCTGACCCGGGTGGCCATATCGCCAGAGCAGCTTGCCGGCGGGGAAGGAGACCCGGATGATGTCGTGGTTCTCCTCCTCGTTGGAGATGATCTGGCGCCCCGACGGCGTGAAGAAGGTGTCGTCGTCGAAGTTCAGGCTGACGCCCGAGCCGGGACGCGGAAACCGCCAGATCACGTGATGGGCCGGCGTCACGATCAGCATCCGGTTGTTCCCGCGATCGGCGATCAGGAGGTCGCCCGGCAGCGGCCCCTTGAACATCGCCGGCAGCCCTCCCCCGGTCGACCGGTGGCGATGGTGGTGGCGGGGATGCGCGCGGACGACCACCCAGCGCAGCCCCAGCACCGATGTCACTGGTGCGGTGCCGTCCGAGCCGCCCACGACGACGAGACCCTGTGGCGTGGCTGCCACGCCGGCGTCTGACAGCGGGTGCGGCAGCCTGGCCACGACGTGCGCCCGTCCGGCGGGCGTGACGGCGACCACCTGGTCGGTCGGTTGCCCGCCGGCGGTGATGCCTCCGACCACGTACATCACCCCGCCCATCGTCGCCGCCTGCGCGTGCATCAGCGGCTGCGGCAGGGCGCCAACGCGGGTCACCCGGTGCGTCCCCGGGTCGAACGACAGGATGTCGCGGGTGGGGCCGTTCACGGTGCGGCCGCCGGCGATCACCACGCGGCCGCCGAGGGGGGCCACGGCGGCGTAGCGCAGACCCTGCGGCAGCGTCCCCACGACCCGCGCGTGAGCCCCGCCTGAGTAGGCCAGCACGTGGTTGGAGAAGACCTGGCCGGTGAAGCCGCCGACGATGTAGGCGGTGGGCCCCAGGGACACGGCCGAGAGGTCGGACAGCGGAGTCGGCAGCGCGCCCACCAGGGCGGTCGCGCCGGAGGCGGGGGTGTAGCGGCCGATTCCCGAATAGCTGACCAACTGCCCGCCGCCGAGCACGTAGAGCCGGCCGCCCACGGCAGCCGCGGCGGCGTCGTGCACCGGTGTGGGAAGGGACTTCAGCATGCTGACCCGACCCGACGAGACGCGGAGCACGGTGGACGAGGAGGCCTGCGACGTGTCGAGCCCGCCGAAGGCGTACACGGTTCCACCCAGCACCGTCACGGCGGGATCCTGCACCGGCTGCGGCAGGTGCGCGATCACGCTCACCCGGAGCCGCCGGCGGGCCTTCGTACCCTGAGCCGCCGCGGTGGACGACGGGGCCGTCGACGCGGAGTGCGGGACGGTCTGCGCCGCAGCGTGCGGATCGTCACCGCCGCGCAGCACGGCCACGGCGATGCCCACTACGAGAAGTCCCACGATCGCAGCGGCCAGCCCGAGCCGTCGAAGGCGGATGCGGCGTCGATCTGGACGTTGGCCTGCCGGTGTGAACATCCGGTGGCGAGCCTACAGGTCCCGCATTGGCGGGCGCCAACGGCCTTGTGCCAGTAGATTCGCAACCCGTACGGGCACGACGTCAGACGGCGATCAGCGCCACGCCGGCGTCCACGTCCTGCACCCTGCCGACCACGTCCAGCACGCTCTCCCGAGCGCACGCCCGCACGTCGTCATACAGGTCGGCGTCACGCAGGTTGCGGGCGCTCTGAGACGCGCTGAGGCCGTCCACGGCCGACTCGAAACCGGCCGCGATGCGCTCGGC
>JBQCGJ010000146.1:0-13361 GCA_051955775.1 Gaiellales bacterium
ATCTACGACACGATGCGCTTCATCAAGCCCGACGTCACGACCATCTGCTTCGGCATGGCGATGTCGATGGGCGCCATCCTTCTGGCCGGCGGCGCCAAGGGCAAGCGGATGGCCCTGACCAACTCCAAGATCATGATCCACCAGGGCCACACCACGGGGTTCGAGGGCCAGGCGTCTGACATCGAGATCCGGGCCCGCGAGATCCTGGCGCTGCAACGGCGGATGGAGGAGATGCTGGCCGACGACACCGGCCGCGACGTGGATCAGATCCACGACGACACCCAGCGCGACAACTTCATGACCGCCGACCAGGCGCGCAGCTACGGCCTGATCGACCACGGGGTCAGCGCGCGCACGCTGGTCGACGGCCGCCGGCTGGGGCTGGAGTAGCGGAGGCAGGCCCCCGGGGCCAGGCCCCGGTTCGGCTACTCCTCGAAGCGCCGGAAGATCACGCAGCCGTTGTGTCCGCCGAGCCCCATCGAGTTGGACAGCGCCACCCGCACGTCCGCCTGGCGGGCCTCGTTGGGCACGTAGTCGAGGTCGCACTCCGGGTCCGGGTGGCGCAGGTTGATGGTGGGCGGGATCAGCCCGTGGTGCACCGTCAGCGCGGTCGCCACCGCCTCGATCGCCCCGGCCGCGCCGAAGCTGTGCCCGACCATCGACTTCACCGACGAGATCGCCAGCGTGCGTGCGTGGTCGCCGAACACCGCCTTGATCGCCCGCGTCTCCGCCACGTCGTTGTACGGCGTCGACGTGCCGTGGGCGTTGATGTAGTCGACCTCGTCCGCCCGCATGCCGCCCCGGTCCAGCGCGGAGCGCATCATCTCGACCACGCCGATCGAGTCGGGGTGGGGGGTGGCCACGTGGTACGCGTCGTTGGACACGCCATAGCCCACGACCTCGCAGTAGATCCGCGCCCCGCGCGCCCGCGCGTGCTCGAGCTCCTCCACCAGCAGCACCGCCGCGCCCTCTGAGAACACGAATCCCCCGCGGGTGGCGTCGAACGGCCGGGACGCGGCAGGCGGGTCGTCGCGGCCGTCCACCAGCGCGCGCATGGCGCAGAACCCGGCCAGCACCACAGGCATGATCACCGCCTCCGTGCCGCCGGCCAGGACGACGTCGGCCTGGTCGCGGCGGATCACCTCGGCGGCATCTCCGACCGCGTGCGTGCCGGTGGCGCAGGCGCTGACCAGTGCGTAGTTGACGCCACGCGCGCCGATCATGGTGGCCACGTGGCTGGTGGTGGTGTCGGGCAGCATGTTGGCGATCCAGTGCGGCGACACCCGGTCGGGGCGCTCGTCGTGCAGCTTCTGCTGCTGCAGCGTGTACTCCATCCCACCCACGCAGCTTCCGATGATGACTCCGGTGCGGCTGGGCTCGGTCACGGTGAAGCGGGCGTCGGCCACGCTCTCCAGTGCGGCCGCCACCCCGAGGTGCACGTCGCGGCCGGTCCTGCGCACCTCCTTGGCCGCCATCGCCGCGGCCGGATCGAACCCCTTCACCTCTCCGGCGATGTTCACCGGGTAGCTGTCGGCGTCGAAGCGGGTGATGCGGTCGATGCCGCTGCGACCCGACACCAGCGCATCCCACGTCGCGGGCACGTCGTTTCCGACCGGCGTCACGGCACCCAGGCCGGTGATGACAGCACGACGCATTGGCAGACTGACGCCCGAGGGTCCGGCGTGGTTGCAAGTTGATGCACGTGCGTACGCCCGTCTGCTGGAAGCGCGTTCCAGTGGCGAGCATCGTCGTTGCCCGATCGCCTGGGCTCAGGCCCGCACGTGCCCGTCGCCGCGCACCACGTACTTGGTGGTGGTCAGCTCCTCCAGACCCACCGGGCCGCGGGCGTGCAGCCGGTTGGTGGAGATGCCGATCTCGGCGCCCATCCCGTACTCGCCGCCGTCCGTGAACCGGGTCGACGCGTTCACGTACACCGCCGCCGCGTCCACCTCGGCCAGGAACCGCTCGGCGGCCGCCTGGTCCGCGGTCACGATGGCCTCCGAGTGCCCCGTGCCATAGCGGGCGATGTGCTCCAGCGCGTCGTCCAGCGAGTCGACCAGCCGCACCGCCATCCGCATGTCCAGGAACTCCGTGGCGTACGCCTGCTCGCCCTCGACCACGTCGACTCCGGCCTCACGCAGCGCGCCGCAGATGTCCTCGGCCAGGTCGGCCCGGTCGCGGTGCACGAGCAGCGTCTCGGCGGCGTTGCAGACGCCGGGGCGCTGCACCTTGGCGTTGACCACGATCGCGCGCGCCATGTCGGCGTCGGCGGTGGCGTCGACGTACACGTGGTTGTTGCCGCCCGCCGCCGCCAGCACGGGCACCCGGGAGTGCTCCAGCAGGAAATGCTTGAGCTGCTCGCCGCCGCGGGGGATGACCACGTCGGCCGCCGCGGGATCGGACACGAACTCACGCAGCCGGTCGTGATCGGCCTCGAGCTCCTGGACGGCGTCGGCCGGCAGGCCTGCGGCGGCGATCGCGCGGCGTACGACCTCGATCAGCGTGCGGTTGGTGTGGGCAGCCAGCCGGGACCCGCGCAGGATGCATGCGTTGCCCGACTTCAGCGTCAGCGCGGCCGCGTCGGTGGTCACGTTCGGCCGCGCCTCGTACACCACGGCGACAACGCCCAGCGGCGCCCGCAGCTTGGTGATGCGAAGGCCGTCCGGGCGCGTGTGCTCGGCGATCACGGCCCCGATCGGGTCGGGCAGCGCAGCCACCGCCCGCACGCCGGCGGCCAGATCGGCGATCCGCTGCGGCGTCAGCGTCAGCCGGTCGACGATGGCCGGCCGCTCGCCGGTTGCCCCGTCCAGGTCGGCGGCGTTGGCCGCGGCGATCTCGTCGGCCGCCCGCTCGACCGCCAGCGCCATCTCCTCCAGCGCGGCGTCGCGCAGACCTCCGGGGACGGCGGCCAGAACTCGGGCCGCGGCCCGGGCGGCTCGGCTCGGATCGTGAACGGCGAGGCTCATAGGAGCACCAGATTATCGCGGTGCACCGCCTCGACGGCCCCGCGCCGGCCCGCCGCGCTGCGCAGCGCGGCTGGCGCATAGCCGCTGACGCCGACCGCGAACCGCTCGCCGTCGGGCGCCGCCAGCTCGACCACATCGCCGGCCTGGAAGCTCCCCTCGACCGCCGTGACGCCCACCGGCAGCAGGCTCCGCCCCTGCGAGCGGACGGCCCGCGCCGCGCCGGCGTCGAGGGTCAGCCGGCCCCGCACCGGCCGGCCGTATCTGACCCACAGCTTGTACGCGGAGAGCGGGCTGGGCTCGGCCCGGAACCGCGTGCCGACGGCCCGTCCGGCGGCGGCATCGGCCACCACGCCGGGCGTGTGTCCGCCGGCGATGACGACGGCGGCGCCGCCCGAGCGGGCCATCTCCGCGGCCACCACCTTCGACCGCATCCCGCCCGATCCCCACGCGCTGCCCCGGCCGTCGATCTGCAGGCCCTCCAACATGCGGTGGTCGTCGACGTGCTCCAGCAGCCGCGCGCCGGGCTGTGATGGGTCGCGGTCATACAGCCCGGCGGTGTCGGTCAGAAGCACCAGCAGGCGGGCCCGCATCAACACCGCCACCTGCGCCGCCAGCGCATCGTTGTCCCCGAACGTGATCTCGTCAGTGGCCGTCGAGTCGTTCTCGTTGACGACCGGTACCAGGCCCCACCGAAGCAGCGCCTCCAGCGTCCCGCGGGCGTTCACGTAGCCGTCGCGGCGGTGCAGATCGCCGCTGGTCAGGAGCACCTGGGCGGCGTCCGCTCCGTGCCGGCGCAGAGCCTGCGCCCAGCTTCGCTGGAGGATGGACTGGCCGACCGCAGATGCCGCCTGCAGCTCGTGCAGACGGCGCGGCCGGGCGGGCCGGCTGAGCGCGCCGAGGCCCAGCGCGATGGCCCCGGAGCTGACCAGGACGACCGGCGTTCCGGCGTCCGCAAGCTCGGCCGTCTGGGCTGCGATAGCGTCGAACACCGCCCTCCGCGCGCGCCCGCGCGCGTCAACCAGTATGCTCGATCCCAGCTTCACCACCACCACGCGTCTCGCCATCGGGCGATCATAGGGGGAGAGGCCGGCCCGACCTCGGGGTGGCGGCGGATAGCGCCTGCGCGATAGACTGTGCGCATGTCGACGCACCCCAACGCGCAGCGTCAGCGGCTCACCGCGCAGGCCCTGGAGCGGATGCGGGAGGGTATCCGGAAGCGGGCGGAGGCTCTCGGCCACGACCACGAGCGCCGGTTCGCCGAGGTGGGCAGGATGGTTGCCGAGAACCGGCTCGAGCGCGGCATGTCGCAGCAGGAGCTGGCGGTTCTCTGCGGGACGACCCAGTCGGCCATCGCGCGGCTCGAGCGGGGCGGTCGCCCCCCCAAGCTCGATACGCTGATGCGCATCGCCGATGCGCTGGACGCCGAGCTGCACCTGGAGATGCGGCTGCGACCGCACACAACCGAGGGAGATCAGGCATGGCAGTGACATTGCGGGACTTCATGTCGGGCGACGACGTGCTCACGGTCGAGCCGACGGCCACACTGGCCGCCGCCGCCCGCAGCATGCGCGACCGCAACGTGGGGGCCGCGGTGGTGGTGGACGGTCGCGGCGACGTGGCCGGGATCTTCACCGAACGTGACCTGCTGCGGGCGATCGCCGACAGCCGCGATCCCGACCAGGACCCGGTGCGGTCGCACATGACCGCCGATCCGATCACGCTTCCCTCCGACCACGCGCCGAGCGAGGCCGCTCAGATCATGAGCGAGCGCAAGTTCCGGCACATCCCGGTGGTCGACCAGGGGCAGCTGGTGGGCATCGTCAGCATCCGCGACCTGGTGGGGGCCGGCCTGCGCATCCAGCCAGCCGACGCCCACATGGGCACCGATTTTCCCTGATTCTGGCCTGCCGCACGCTCCGGAGCCGTAACCGTTCGGGGGACGCGGCGGAAGGCCGCCTGCGCCACCTTGAGGGCAGTGCTCCACCGGCCCCCCGTCCCGTCCGGCCCCTGCGCGTTCTGCCCTGAGGTGGGTGGGGCGGCGTCGGTGGAGATGCGCGTGTGACCTGAGGCGGCGTCGTCCGCCGCGCCGGTCGCTCCTGCCGGAATGGGACGACGGCGGGTAGCGTGGAGCGCGGTGGCAGGGCGGGAGCCTCGCCCGCTACGGCGCCGTCTCAGGATCTCGCTTCAATCCGATCTGGCAACCGGGACGTATCTGTTCCGAGATGATCTCGCTGGTCGCCATCGACTCGTCGCCCCCTGCCGCCGGCCTGCGGGCCGCAGGCAATTCGCGCGGTAGGGTTGAGTGCGTGGAATATGGCTCGCTGACCGACGAGCAGCTGCTCGGGCGGGTGGCCGACCATCGAGACTCCGACGCGTTCACGGAGCTGTACGGGAGGTACGCGCGTGCGGTGTACTCGCTGGTGGCACGCACCGTGCGCGACCGCGAGGCCGGCGAGGACATTGCCCAGGAAGCCTTCACGGCGGTCTGGCGCGCCGCGCGCTCATACAAACCCGAGCGGGGGAGCGCGGTGGCCTGGATGTTCACGATCGCACGCAATGCCGCGGTGGATGCCGCGCGCGCAAGGCGCCCGGTGGCATTCGGCGATCCACCCGACTCCCCGGATCCAGCGCCCACGCCGGACCTGGAGGTGTCGTCGAACATGGACGCGTTTCGCGTCCACGCGGCGGTGGATGCGCTCCCCGAGCGGGAGCGCGAGGTGATCGCCATGGCATATTTCGACGGGCTTTCGCAGAGTGAGGTGGCGGAGCGCCTGCACGTGCCGCTGGGCACGGTGAAGACACGCACGCGTTCGGGGTTGGCCAGGCTCGCAGAACGGCTGGACAGAGAGCAGGTGGTACTGGGATGACCGACGAGCACGACATGAACGAGGTGGAACGGCTTCTGCGCAAGGTGCCGGCGCCCCTTGAGGTGCCGCCGGGGCTGGAGATGATGGCGCGGTCTGCGGCGCTCGACCCGGATCCTTCGCCCGAAGTGGCGACGGCGACGCGGAAGGCGCCCAGGCCGCGCCGTCAGTGGTTCGCGCGTGGCCGGCTGATGCTTGCGACGGGCGTGCTGGCGGGCGCCGCTGCGGCCAGCCTGATCATCGGCGTGGGCGGCCGTGGGCATCCGATCCCGGTTCAGACCATGGTCCAGCTGACCCCGACGACCACGGTGGCCGCCGGCGCGCAGGGCACGCTCGACGTCGGCTACACCGACGGCTCGATGCGGCCGGTGGTGTTCAAGGTCACGGGACTGCCGCCCGCGCCGAAGGGCCACTACTACGAGATGTGGTTCGCCGATGCCAACCAGCACGAGGGCCTGCTGGCCTTCAACACGGGGTCGAACGGCACGGTCACCGTGCACGGCGAGATCCCGGCCGGCATGGGCTGGCACAAGTGCTGGGTGACGCTCGAGGGCGGCTCGGACAAGGACGAGGGCGGCCCGCCGATCCTGGCCTCCGCCTAGCGGATGGCGCTGACAGCCGCGATGTAGCCTGCGCGCGATGGCGATTCGATCCGAGAGCCGCCTGACGATCGCCGCCGGCGTCCGTGACGTGTGGGCGTATGTGTGTGACGTCGGACGCTGGCCGGAGTGGGCGCCCACGGTGCGTGAATGCTGGATCACGGGAGGTGCTCCGCTTCAGCCCGGCTCGCAGGTGGAGCAGCGGGCGAAGGGGATATTCGGATCCAGTCGCCACCGCGCTCAGCACGTGACGGCTGTCGAGGCGCCCAGCCGGGTGGAGTTCGCGGGGCCGATGGGCACTTCCGCGGCGCGCTGGGGGATGCAGCTCGGGCCGGTGGAGGAGGGGCGCACCGACGCCAACATGTGGGTTGAGGTGGACCTCGAGGGCATCATGCGCGCGATCCCCAGCCGGGTTCTCCAGGGAAGGATTCAGCGGGTCATGGACATCGAGATGGCGGCGATCAAGTCTGCGCTCGAGTCGGCCGCGCCGGGACCGCCGTGAGCGAGATCGAAGGCACACGAGAGCGCCTGATCCGGACATATCGCAAGAAGGCGAAGCACTACGACACGACCTCCCGGCTGTACCCTGTGCCCGGCTATCCGCAGCGGGCGCACCGCCTGCGGGCTGTGCGAGCACTCGGGCTTCGCCCCGGTGACAGCGTGGTCGACATCGCCTGCGGCACCGGGCTGAACTTCCCGCTGATCGAGCGGGCGATCGGTCCCGGCGGCCGGATCGTGGGCGTCGATCTGACCGACGCCATGCTCGCCCGGGCCGAGCGTCGGATCGAGGCCAGCGGCTGGGGCAATATCGACCTCGTGCAGGCAGACGCCGCCGCGTTCGACTTCCCATCCGAGGTCGATGCGATCGTGTCCACCTACGCCCTGACGCAGGTGCCTGAATGCCGGGAGGTGATCGCCCACGGCGCGGCGGCGCTGTCCACCGGCGGCCGCTGGGTCGTGCTGGATCTCAAGCTTCCCGACAACGCCCCTCGGTGGCTGGCGCAGTGCGGAATCGCACTCGCGCGGCCGTTCGGCTCGATGGACGAGTGGGCCGCCCGCCGTCCATGGGAGGCGATTCGCGGAGCGATGCTGGCGGAACTGGCCGATCTCTGCTGGACAGAGCTGTCCTTCGGGACCGCATTCCTCGCCGCCGCGTCCCGGAGTGGCGATGAGTGATCCCCGGATCGCACATGCGTTCTGGTTGCGCGCACCCGGCTGTGGCGAGATCCGCCGGGTCGAGCTCCCCGATCCCGGCCCGGCCGACGTCCTCGTGCGCACCGTGCGGTCGGGCATCAGCCGCGGCACCGAGACGCTCGTGTTCCGCGGCGGTGTGCCGCCGGACCAGCACGCGAGGATGCGGGCGCCGTTCCAGGAGGGCGACTTCCCGGGGCCGGTCAAGTACGGCTACCTGAACGTCGGCGCCGTGGAGGAGGGCCCGCCCGGCCTGCGCGGCCGTACGGTGTTCTGCCTCTACCCGCACCAGACCGCCTACGTCGTGCCGGCCGGTGCCGTGTCGATCGTGCCGGAGGGAATCCCGCCCGCCCGGGCCGTCCTCGCGGGCACCGTCGAGACGGCGGTCAACGCGCTGTGGGACGCCGCCCCGCTGATCGGCGACACGGTGGCTGTCGTCGGCGCCGGGATGCTCGGCTGCTGTGTGGCGCGGCTTCTCAGCAGGTTTCCGGCATTGCGCGTCACGCTCGTCGACGTCGATCCCGAGCGGGCGGGCGTCGCGGCAGCGCTGGGGGTCGATTTCGCCCTCCCGCAGGAGGCGGACGGCGGCTGCGATCTCGTCGTCCACACGAGTGCGACCTCGGCGGGCCTTCAGCGCGCGCTCGACCTGCTCGCCGCAGAGGGCACCGTGTTCGACCTCAGCTGGTACGGGGACACCGAGGTCCGGCTCTCGCTGGGAGGGGTGTTCCACGCGGGCCGCCTCGGCATCCGCTCGAGCCAGGTCGGCGTCATCTCGCCGGCCCGCGCCGCGCGCCGCACGGCCGCCGACCGGGTGGCGCTGGCACTGGAACTGCTGCGCGACCCCGCCTTCGACGCCCTGCTCACCGGCGAGTCGCAGTTCGGCGCGCTGCCCTAGGTGATGGCCGGGCTGGCCGCGGGGAGTCTGCCTGCCGTGTGCCACACGATCACCTACGACGAGGGGTAGAGGCGTGTTCAGCGTCACCATCCGCGACCACATGCTGATCGCCCACAGCCTGCGAGGCGAGGCGTTCGGGCCCGCGCAGAAGCTGCATGGCGCGACCTACGTCGTCGACGCCACGCTGAGGCGCGCAGAGCTCGACGCAGATGGCGTCGTCGTCGACATCGGCCGGGCGAGCGAGGAGCTGCGGGCGGTGCTCTCGGAGCTCGACTACCGAAACCTCGACGACGAGCCGGCGCTGGCCGGCATGAACACCACGTCGGAGGTGCTCGCCCGGCTGATCGCGGATCGGCTGGCGGAACGTGCGCGTGCCGGTGCCCTGGGGGACGCCGCACGGCAGCTCGATGGCCTCGTCATCACCCTGCACGAGTCACACATCGCCTCGGCGACCTACGAGCGTGCCTTGTGACCGGCGCCGTGCACGTGATCGTCCCCGCGGGGATCGACGACATGGCGCGGCCCAGCGGGGGCAACGCCTACGACCGCCGGGTGTGCCACGGGCTGGCCGCGGCCGGCTGGAGGGTGCACGTGCACGAGGTCCCCGGGTCGTGGCCGCGGCCGGATGCGCCGTCGTCCGCCGCGCTCGCCGATGCACTGTCCCGGATCCCCGATCGCGCTCCCGTCCTCGTCGACGGGCTCGTCGCGTCGCCTGCCCCCGGTGTGCTCGTCCCGGCGGCCCGCCGCCTGCGGCTGGTCGTCCTCGTGCACATGCCGCTGGGCGAGGGTGCGGCGGATGACGGAGTCCGCGAGCGCGAGGGGGCGGTGCTCTCCGCAGCCGAGTCCGTCGTCACCACCAGCGCATGGACGCGGCGAGCCCTGCTCCAGCTCTACCGGCTGCCGGTCGGCCGCGTGCACATCGCCGAACCCGGCGTCGACGTGGCCGAGCTCGCGCCGGGCACGGCGACCGCCGGGGCGCTGCTCTCGGTCGCGGCGGTCATACCCGGTAAGGGCCACGACGTGCTGCTCGACGCGCTGGCGACGCTGACGAGCCTGCACTGGCAGTGCCTGTGCGTCGGCAGCCTGGAGCGCGACCCGGTGTTCGTCGAACGCCTGCGTCGTCGCGTGGTGACCGGGGGGATGGGCGGCCGGGTGCACTTCTCGGGCCCGCAGGCGGGAGCCCAGCTCGCCGGCAGCTACAGCGCGGCGGACGTGCTCGTGCTGCCGTCACGCGCGGAGGCGTACGGGATGGTCGTCGCCGAGGCGCTCGCGCGAGGGCTGCCGGTCGTCGCCGCCGACGTCGGCGGAGTACCGGAGGCACTGGGGCACGGCGCCGACCGCGTCCGTCCGGGCTTGCTCGTTCCCCCCGGCGATGCGGGAGCGCTCGGCCACGCGTTGCGAGCCTGGCTCGAGGACACGGATCTGCGCCGGCGGTTGCGGCGCGCGGCCCGCGAGCGGCGGGAGTCGCTCGCCGGTTGGTCGACCACTGTGTCCGTCGTCGCGGGCGTGGTCGCGGGAGGCGCGCAATGACCGTCGAGGCGATCCCGGTCAGCCCGGCCTGGCTCGACCTGCGCGAGGGTGCAGATGCTGCAGCCCGATCCCAGGAGCTCGTTTCCGACCTACGGCCCCGTCTGCCGCAGGGCCGCACGGTCATCCATGACCTCGGCTGCGGCAGCGGCGCGATGGGCCGGTGGCTCGCCCCGCTCCTCGGCGGGCCGCAGCACTGGGTGCTCCACGATCGCGACCCCGACCTGCTGGCGCTGGCAGGGGCCGACCCGCCCGGCCGCGCCGCCGACGGGTCGGCGGTCACCGTCGAGACTCGGCTCTCCGACGTCACACGCCTTGCCCCGCACGAGCTCGCAGGAGCGACGCTGATCACCGCCTCGGCGCTGCTCGACCTGCTGACGGCGGACGAGCTGGACGGACTGATGCTGGCGTGCGCCGCATCCGGGTGCCCGGTGCTGCTCGCGCTGACCGTGATCGGTCACGTCCGGTTGCATCCGCCGGATCCGCTCGACTCGCGCGTGGCGGCCGCGTTCGATGCCCATCAGCGCCGCGCGACGGGGCACGGGCGGCTGCTCGGCCCGGATGCCGTCGAGGCTGCCGTAGATGGCTTCCGCCGGCGAGGGGCGGAGGTCATCGTCAGCCCGAGCCCTTGGCGCCTCGGAGGCGCCGACGCGGGCCTGGCCGTCGCGTGGCTCGCCGGTTGGGTCGGCGCCGCCTGCGAGCAGGAGCCCGCGCTGGCCGCTGACGCCGGTCGCTATCGACGTCGGCGCCTGCGCGAGGCGGAAGCCGGCTGCCTGTGCGTGACCGTCGGCCACGCCGATCTGCTGGTGCTGCCGTGAGGCGCATGCTGCGGTGGGCTCGTCCAGCGCTGGCAACCGCCGCGCTGGCCGCGGTGGTGTGGCGTCTGGGCAGCGGCCCGTTCCTCGACGGCCTCCGCGCGCTCAACGTTCGTGCGCTGCTGGCCGCGGCCGTCATCTTCTTCCTCGCCACCGTCTGCTGTGCGTGGCGGTGGAGGATCGTCGCCCGCGGGCTCGGCGTGCGCCTGTCGCTGCCCGCCGCCGTCGCCGCCTACTACCGGTGTGTGTTTCTCAACGTCACGCTCCCGGGCGGCGTCGCCGGGGATGTCCATCGCGGCGTCAGCCACGGGCGCGACGTGGACGACGTCGGCGGCGCCCTGCGGGCCGTCGTCTGGGAGCGCAGCGCCGGACAGGTCGTGCAGGTGGTGCTGACGATGTCCATCCTGTTCGTGCTGCCGTCACCCGTGCGCTCGGCGATGCCGCTGGTGACGGTTGCGCTGGTCGCAACGGCCGTCGCGGTCGTGCTCGTCGACCGTGTCCACAAGGGACGCGGGCACTCCCGGTGGGAGCGGGCGCGGAGCGCGGTGGTGGCCGACATCCGCGGCGGTCTGCTGCACAGAAGCGCGCTGCCCGCGGTCGCCCTTGCGTCGACCGTGGCCGTGCTCGGCTACGCGGCGACGTTCGTGATCGCCGCGCGGACCGCCGGGGTGAGCGCGCCGCTGTCCCGGCTGGTGCCGCTGGCGCTGGTGGCGATGCTGGCCATGGTGCTGCCGAGCATCGCCGGCTGGGGGCCCCGCGAGGGCGCCACCGCATGGCTGTTCTCGGCGGCCGGGCTGGGAGCGGGCCGCGGCGCCGCGACCGCCGTCGCCTACGGAGTCCTGGTGCTCGCCGCAAGCCTCCCGGGCGGGGTCGTGCTCGTGGCGGGATGGCTGGCCCCTAGAGGGCTTCGGATCTCTCGGCGACGACCGACACCTTGCTGACGCGCCCACTGTCCAGCCATTGCACCCACAGCCGGTGTGCGGCGAGCAGATCGTCCAGCCCCGCCTGCCCGATGTGCGACGCGATGGCCTCCGCGTCCGCCGTATACGCGTTCAGCAGGGCCGCCGCCGTGGCCCGGTGCGATGCACTGCAGTCCTGCATCCAGAGCACGGCGAACCCGGTCTGCGCCAGCAGCCGCTGCATGGTTTCACGCGGCGTCAGCCACACCGTCCCGGCGTTGGGCATCTGTTCCCGCTCCGCGGCGGTCAGCGGCAGCCCCGCCTCCATGGTGAATGCAAACCGGCCTCCCGGGCTGAGCGCGCTGGAGACGTGCCGCAGCAGCGTCTGCTTGTCGGCGAAGGCGAGCATGGCCTCCAGCAGGAGCACCACGTCGAACGTGCCCTCGGGCAGCGGAGGCACATCGCCGACCTCGAATCGACACGGCAGACCGCGCGCCCGAGCGCGTGCGATCCGGATCGCCTCCGGGTCGTGGTCGATCCCGAGGTAGGTGCACCGCAGCTCCCGCGTGAGCAGCCGACCCGGCCCGCCGATCCCGCAGCACAGGTCGAGCACCGAGCTGCGCTCGGCAATGCCTGCCCGCCGGACCAGCGTGCGGATCTCGCCGGCGCGCATGAAGCTCTGCTGCTCGACGTACTCGCCCGGCTCATGGGCCGATTGCTGCGCCGGCTGGAGGGCCTGGAGGTGGGTGGCGGGCGTATCCTGCCTCAGGTCCCGACCGCCTGCGGGCCGACCGCCCGCGCTCCGCGTGCAGCCCGAACGATCCGATCCGCGACGTGCCGAGTAAATCCCTTCGTATGGCCGAGTACGAGGGGACGCTGGGGACGGTTCACTTCGGTGTCGCCATGGCGCTGATCGCCCAGCTTCTCATGCTCACGGCGCTTGCCGCGACGGTCGGGCTGGGCGCCGCCGGATGGGTGGTTGGCCTGACCTGTGCGATCGTCCTGTACACCCTGCTCGCGCGCAGTCTGGCCCGCAGCTCGCAGCGGCTCGGCCCGGCCGGCTGGGTGACCACGGCCCGGGCGGCGCTGGCGGTCAACGTGGCGGCGCTCACCGCGGACTCGTTCACCACCCCTGTGTCGGTAGGGACGCTCGTGTCGCTCGCGACCATTGCGCTGTGCCTGGACTACGTCGACGGCCGCGTGGCACGGAAGACGCGCACCGAGTCGCAGCTCGGCGCCGCGTTCGACGGCGAGGTCGATGCATTCCTGATGCTGACGCTGAGCCTGTATGTCAGCCCGGCGGTGGGATGGTGGGTGCTCGCCATCGGCATGGCTCGGTACGTGTTTCTGGCGGCAGGGTGGCTGTTCGCGTGGATGCGCGCGCCGCTTCCCCGGCGCGACTGGCGAAAGGTCGTCACCGCCGTACAGGGCATTGCGCTGGTGATTGCAGCGGCGGACGTCCTGCCTCGCGCCCTGACGCGGATCGGGTTGGCGATGGCGCTGGTGCTGCTGGCGGAGTCCTTCGGCCGCGATGTGTACTGGCTGTGGCTGCGCCGGCACGCAGCCGCCGGCGCGGTTGCGGCACCCCCGCCGGGAGACGCCGGT